>NZ_JAMXFD010000005.1 GCF_025370875.1 Laspinema palackyanum D2c | reverse complement strand
CTCTTTTGTTTTTTTGTCATCAAAATCCAATTTAATTGCCATCTTTTTTACTTTTTTAAAAATGAGCGAACCGTAAGTTATAAGTTAATAGAACTGGATGTAGAGGGGTTGGAAGATCGCATATCAGTAGAATATAAATTTGCTCATGATCGCATTCAACAAGCCGCCTATTCCTTCATTCCTGACACCCATAAAAAAGCGGTTTATTTGCAAATTGGGCGGTTGCTACTGAAAAAAATATCGATAGATGAACAAGAAGAAAAAATATTTGATATTGTCAATAAATTTAATTTTTCCCGAGATTTAATTGAAGATTTAGAAGAGCAAAATAAAATAGCCCAATTAAATTTAATTGCAGGCAAAAAAGCCAAAAAATCTGCGGCCTATCAACCGGCTTATACCTATTTTCAAGCAGGCATAGATTTACTCATAAATCAAGGTTGGAAAACCCAATATCAACTGGCGGTGGCATTGCATAACGAGGCGGCAGAAGCGGCTTATTTGTGTGGTGATTTTGATAAAATGCAACGTTTAATCGATTTGATTAAACAAGAAGCAATAGATTTGATAGATCGGGTAAAAGCCTATGAGGTTCTACTGTTAGCTTATAATGCTCAAAACCAATTGCCAAAAGCACTTACCACCGCCTTAGAGGTACTAAAACTGCTAGGAGTAGACGTGACTGAACGTCCCAGCGATGAAGATGTGATGCAAGTCCTACAGGAAACTCAGGAGCTTTTAGATCAACGATCCAATGAAAATCTACTAACTCTCCCAGCCATGACCGATCCCTACAAACTGGCTGCCATGAAAATTATCGCAATGTCCTACAATGCCTCTTATACAATTCAGGGATTATTTGCTCTAATTGTCTGCAAGCAGATCAATTTATCAATTTTATATGGATATGCCCCCCTGTCAGCCACTGCTTTTGCCTTTTATGGATTTCTTCTGTGTCGTTCGGGACAATTAGAACGTGGGTATCAATATGGGCAATTAGCTTTACAATTCATCAGCCGGTTGACTGATAAAGAAATTCAAGCGAGGGTTTGGGTTTGGGTTTATTATTTTACAACCCATTTCAAAGAACATATTAAAACCAGTTTACCTATTTTTATAAAAGGATATAAAGCCGGATTAGAAAGTGGAAGTTTTGACAGTGCTGCAAGCAATTTAACTTCTTATACCGTAAATGCTTATCTATGTGGGAGAAATTTAGAAATCCTGGAAAAAGAAGCAAATGATTATAGTGCTTTAATGCATCAAATAAAGCAAGACAGTCATTTGAATTGGCATGAATCATTCCGTCAAGCTATTATAAATTTACGAGGGAATTACGACAAACCTTGGGAATTAAAGGGAGAGGCTTTTAATGAAGAAATCATGATGCCACTTCGTCTCCAATCCGGGGATGTCGCTGCACTATGTAATATGTATGTCAATAAATTAATTCTCGCTTATCAGTTTAGTGAGTTCCAAGATGCTCTCAATACAACTGCTGATTTAGATCAATATGCGATTTATGCGATGGGTACACCTGCCTATCCTACCATTTATTTATACCATTCCCTCACCCATCTCGCCATCTATCCCGACTCCCCGGAATCGGAACAACAGCGCATCCTAGAAAAAGTCACCGCTAACCAGGAAACAATGCAACTCTGGGCGCAACAGGCCCCTATGAACTACCTGCATAAATATTATCTCGTCGAAGCCGAACGCGCCCGAGTTCTCAACAATGATGCGGATGCCCGAGACTACTACGATCGCGCCATAACCCTCGCCAAAGAACACGAATATCTCAACGAAGAAGCCCTCGCCTACGAACTCGCCGCCCGTTTCTACATCGGACGCAACATCCCTCACCTAGCCCGTTTCTACCTCAAAGAAGCCCACTATGCCTATCAACGCTGGGGTGCGACAGCCAAAGTCAAACACCTAGAAACCCACTATCCCGAACTCATCGAATTACGCACCTCCACCCGCAGCACAATCGCCACCACCTCCATCAGTGGCAGCAGTTCCGGGGAAACCCTGGATATCGCCACGGTGCTCAAAGCCTCCCAAGCGATTTCCAGCGAAATTCAACTCAATAAACTCCTATCTCAACTCCTGAATCTCGCCATAGAAAATGCCGGGGCACAAAAAGGTGTGCTGATTTTATCCGACAACAATCAACTCAAAATCGAAGCCGCCAAACTTCCGGATAGGGAAGTCCAAATCCTAGAATCCCTCCCCCTAGAAAGCGGTAATTTTGTCCCTCCCGCTATCATTAACTATGTCGCCCGGACCCAGGAAAATGTCATCCTTGCCAACGCCACCGAAGAGGGAATTTTTACCGCAGACCCCTATATTCTCCAAGAGCAAACCCAGTCCCTTCTCTGTGCCGCCATTGTTAACCAAGGGAAATTAATTGGCATTCTCTACCTGGAAAATAACTTAGCAACTGGCGCATTTACCCAAGAACGCATTGAACTCCTACAAGTTATTTCCGCCCAAGCTGCAATTTCCCTAGAAAATGCTCAACTTTACCGAACTTTAGAAGATAAAGTCATCGAACGGACTGCTCAACTTGCCGAAGCGAATGAAGAAATCAGCGCCCTGAATGAACTGCTGAAATCCGACAACATTCGGATGAGTGCGGAACTGGATGTCACCCGCCAATTGCAACAAAAGATGTTGCCTCGACCTGAAGAATTGCAGGCGATTCCCGGCTTAGAAATTGCGGGATTTATGGAACCGGCAGATGAAATCGGGGGAGATTATTATGATGTGTTGAACCATGAGGGACATATCAAAATTGGGATTGGGGATGTCACGGGACATGGATTAGAAGCGGGAATGGTGATGGTGATGGTGCAAACTGCTGTGCGGACTTTGTTGGTGAATGATGAAACGGATTATGTGAAGTTTTTAAATACCATCAACCGGATGATTCATGATAACGTGGCGCGGATGCGGACGGATAAGAATCTGACTTTAGCGTTACTGGATTATGCGGATGGAGTATTGCGGATTAGTGGACAACATGAGGAGATTCTGATTGTCCGAGGGACGGGAGAAATTGAGCGACTGGATACGGTTGATTTAGGATTTCCTGTGGGGTTAGAGTTGGATATTGCTGATTTTATTACTCAGGCGGAAGTGACGTTAAATCCTGGGGATGGGGTGGTGCTTTATACCGATGGGATACCGGAGGCGGAAAATATGGCGGGAGAGTTCTATGGGATGGACCGACTCTGTGAGGTGGTGTCGCAGTATTGGCAGGAGTCGGCAGAGGCGATTCGGTCCGGGGTGATTCAGGATGTGCGAGAGTTTATTGGGGAACAGAGGGTGTTTGATGATATTACTTTGGTGGTGATGAAGCAGCGGTGATGGGGATTAGGGAGGATGGGGGAGATGGGGAGGATGTTGGATTAACTGCACCTTCCGGTCCCCTCCCCTTAGCAAGGGGAGGGGACCGGAAGGAGATTTTACAACTTCCGGCTTCAGCACCTGTATGGAGGCGGGTGCTAACCTCTTTCTTTGTGATGTGCGATTGCTACATCAAGAGGACCCCACCCTAACCCTCCCCTTAGTAAGGGGAGGGGACCGGAAGGGGATTTTACAACTTCCGGCTTAAGCACCTGTATGGAGGCGGGTGCTAACCTCTTTCTTTGTGATGTGCGATCGCTACATCAAGAGGACCCCACCCTAACCCTCCCCTTAGTAAGGGGAGGGGACCGGAAGGAGATTTTACAACTGGGATGCTTGGCGATCGAGTCTCACCTGAGACCCTGAGTCATCGGTGCGGTAGACTAAGGTGCGATCGCCACTTTGGACCGTTACCTGCCATCCCTCCACGAGTGCCAGCAAACAGCTTTCATTCGCTTCTCCTAATCCTAAACAGCCATCGGACCAGGTTTGTTGTTCTGCGGAAACCACGGTAAAATTCCCCGGTTGCAGTCCGAAATCTCGGGATAGATTGTCCTCCACTGCCGTTGTGATATCCGAGGGTAATAGCACCTCCCCACTCTGCGGATTGACGGTAAATTGTAAGCGAATCGTCGGGGTGCGATTGGCAACTTCCGTGGGATTTGCTTCCATGTTTGCTTGGGTATAGGGGTCAACGCCAAAGGTGGTCACTGTTAGCTGTTGAGTGTCTGGGGCGATCGCAAATTCTGTCCAGCCATAATTGTGACCGCTAAAATAGGAACCCTGGAGTAATTGTGCATCAATTTCCGACCCTTCTAACCCCACAGGATCATATCCTAATGGCAGAATCCGATTATCAATTACCTGGCGCACAAAGGCGTTCTTTTCCGCCTCATTGGTCATTGCCCGATAGCGGTCTTTCTCTGCGGGAGAGAGGAGTGCATCCGGGGTAAATGCCACGGTTGCTGGTCCAAAGGGGGCGGCAAAAGGTCCTTGGCCGATATTTAATTGAATCGCGGCTGGACCAATCATCACATCAAAAGCCCCGGTGGGTTTTTGTGGTTGACCCAATGCATCCTGGTAGGTTATATTGTTGACGACATTGCCATGAAAATCTCCCGTTACAAACACTACATTGCTAATATTGTTCTCATCAATAAACCGCAATAACTCGGTGCGTTCGGCTTCAAATCCTTCCCAACGTTCCCCAGAAACTGCTATTCCAAAATGTTGCATGGGGACGGTAGACATGACGAACTTCCAGGTAATTCCGGCATTTTCCGCCGCGAGTAAGTCGTTTTTAAATTCCTGTAACTGCACTTGACCCAACATCGTGCGATTAGGTTCAAACGAATTTTGTAAATAGGCGGTGACGGCTTCTGGGGAAGCGGTTTCTGGGATAAAGGGTAAGGGTTTATCTCGGAAGGACCGCAGGTCTAAAACAAAGCTGGCGGCATCATTGCCATGCACATTGTACCGATACAGTTTCTCTTTGTTGGCAGTCCGAGGGTCGCCGGTTTCCCCGTACTGTTGTTCGGTCATGGGTTTGTAATCCAGGAATGCTTCCAATGCCTGATTAAACACCGGGGTTTCATTAACAAATCGGCCTTCGGTCCCAAAAATTCCATTGCGTTGGGGAGATTCTGCCGGGGCCGCACCTCCCGCAAAATCATTGGTGATTTCGTGGTCATCCCAAGTGTTATAGGTGGCGGTAGAGGCGCGCAAATCGGCCCAGGGGTTGAGTGCGAATCGTTCGGTAAAAATCTCGTTATATTTAGTGTGAAATTGCTCTAGGTTGGCCGATTGGCGGACACCGGGGAGGTCCGGAGAGATACTGTCCATTTCTACCGTATCGCCCATGAGGACGAAAAAGTCGAGGTTGCGATCGGGGACGTTGCTAATGGAGGGATAGGGGGCGAGTTCTCCTTGCCAGTCTCCGGTGACGCCAAAGCGTAATCCCGCCTGTGTTCCTAAGGGGGCGGGAGTGCGAAACTGGCCGACTGCTGAAGTGCCTACAGCATCGGTGACGCGATAGTAATATTGGGTTTGCGGGGCCAAGTTACTCACTTGTACTTGGACGGGAACCGTGGGGTCGGTGACAAAGTTAGTCGTTTGTCCCGCGATCGCCCCAAAGCTGGCATCGGTGGCATACTCAAAACTCACCGGACCCACTTCGGTACTGCGGGTCCATAACACGGCACTATTTTGGGTCACATCCCCAGCCGCCACGCCATTAGGAAGGGTGGTATTACCTCCCATAAAGGGGGTAAATTCCCGGCCTTCAAAAATACCAAAGTTGAGATAATGTCCGATTCCGGTGATTTCATCCCGTTCTACGGCAGCAGCAACGTCCGGATTTTTGGCTAAATAGTAGGCGGGATTGTATAAATTGCTGGGAATTCGCCCCTCGCCTTGCCCAAAGAGCTGAAAGTGTTGGATGCCGGTGAGGGATGATTCGTTGACTGCCGCTTCGACATCGGGATTGTCTGAGAGATAGCGTTGCTCGTTATAGAGAGTGCTAGGGTTCCGTCCTTCTGTTTGCCCAAAGGCGATGTAATGTTGAAAGGGGGTGAGTTGATTGGCGGAGACTGCTGCGGCTACATCAGGATTTAAGGTGAGGTAGTAGCGGGTATCAAAGAGGGCAGTGGGATTACGTCCTTCATTCTGCCCGAAGGTTTCAAAATGGGCGAACCCAGTGGGAAATAATCCAGCGGCGATCGCATTGGCAACGTCGGGGTTACGGGCGAGATAATAGGCTTCATTATATAAATCTTGGGCATTCAACATAGTTCTGAGTGAAGTCACTGAATTTGTTCTTTTGATGCATGGCTTATTGTATCACTCAACTTTAAAATAAATGCAAGGGTTGGAAAATCTTTTTTTAATCGATAGGGAGGAAATCATGAATGGTGTGACAGCGGCTGTCCGAGTTGGAATTTTCCCAGAGTTTTAGACTCTAACCGGGCTGGTAGGGTTAGGATATAGGGTGGGCATGGCAATTTTCTCTGGCTTACTCTCATCCCGTATTTTTATGAATCGCCTGCGATCGCAATTAAAACCTTTTTTACGGTGGGTCATTCTCGGGGCCACCCTATTTTTTCTCGCCAAAACCCTCAAAGATAATGCGGGGGCTGTGGCGGATCTCCGGATTACCGGATCCAGTTGGATTGCCCTGGCGATCGCCCTGGCAGTGACCTTTTTAGCGCATTTGTGGTCCGGTTGGGTGTGGTTGTGGATTCTGCGGGAGTTTGATCGCCCAGTTCCTTTGGGTTGGGGGTTATCTGTCTATCTCACCACCAATATTGCGAAATATTTACCAGGCAATGTTTGGCATTTCTATGGTCGAATTGCGGCGATCGCCAAGCGGGATGTGCCCCTAGGGGTTGCCGTCCTCAGCGTCTTGCTAGAACCCCTGTTAATGGCAGCATCGGCCTTAATTATCGCCGGATTGGGGAGTAGTACCTTATGGGGAACTGCCTCGGGCGCTGTTCCCCCGCTTCTCCTGGGACTGGGATTAGGGGCGGTCCTGGTGGGGATCCATCCCCGGATTTTAAATCCGATCATTCAAGTTTTAAGCAAACTCAAACTCAAAAAAGCTCCCCCCAAAACCGAGGAACTGTTGGAAGTCACCCCCGAGGCACCCCCGCCAACTGCTGCCAAACTAACTCGTTACCCCCTGCTTCCGCTATTGGGAGAACTGGGATTTTTGCTGTTGCGCGGGGGGGGATTTATTTTAACGGTGCAAGCGATGACTCCGGTACAGCCCGCACAATTACCGCCGTTGATGGGGGCTTTTAGTTTTGCCTGGTTGTTAGGGTTGGTGGTTCCTGGTGCACCGGGGGGCATTGGCATTTTTGAGGCAACGGCGATCGCCTTGTTGGATCAGCAATTTTCCCCAGCGGCTATTTTAGGTGCGGTTGCTTTCTATCGCCTAATTAGCGTCATTGCCGAAGCTTCCGCCGCTGGGATCTCAGCCTTAGTCGGCAAAGGTAAACTCGCCTAATTCTCCCCTGATCGGAACTTCTGAGTCAATCCTGGCCTAATCGGAATAAAATAAGACAAAGCAGGGGTGGGAACCTGAGTCCCAATCCCTCAAACCCAACGGGAGGTTGAAATGGCTGAATATCGCAAAGTAGAATATCGCATTGGCAAAGACGGTAAAATTATAGAAACGGTCCTCAATGGCAATGGACAAAACTGCACAGAAACCACCGCCGAAATTGAAAAAGCCCTGGGCAAAGTTGAATCCCAAGAATTACTCCCGGACTATTATCAAGATGACGAAAATATTGTCACAGAATCCCACCAATCGATTCAACCATTTTAGGGAGGAAGGTTGATGATAGAGGAACCCAATTTAATCGGATTTGGCTGGGTTCTGAGCTTTGTCCTGTTCATTGGAATTTTATATTTAGTAGAGTTGGGAAACCTAAAAAATCAGCAATTAAAGTATGATGCGCTCTTGGGCAGTCGCATGAAGCAATTGGGTCTAATTCACTGGAAACAGTTAGCCCAAACCGCCGGGATATCGACCCTTCGCCTGCGCCAGATTCGGTCCGGGGCGATCGGCAATATTCCCTGGAGGGAATTGCGCCAACTGGCCCAGGCTTTAAATTGGTCAATGGGAGAATTAGAGCAACAGTTGGAACCGTTACCGACTCCATCAAAAACTCCGTCGGTTATGGGCAATTCTCCCCTTGAATTGACCGCCGAATTACGCCAACAATGCCAGCGCTTGCGAGAGGAATTGGAGAACCAAAAATCCCAGATTTGGGAGGAGTTTTGTCAGTCTACCTTTGAGGAAATACAAACCTTGCTGACGAACTATCCCACTGCCGCAGAAATGGCCCGCATTAAACCGGATTTACCGGCTAAAAATCTCACGGCGTTGTTTGCACCGCTGGATAATTTATTAGAAAATTGGGGCTATGAACCGATTGGTCATCCTTGGGAATCTGTGGCTTACAACCCGCAATTCCATCAAGGGGACTCTGATGAAATTCAACCGGGAGAGGTAGTTTATATTCGCTTTGTAGGCTATCGTCAAGGCGATCGCATTCTGTCTCCAGCGAAAGTTAGCCGAACCCTTCCCCGTGGGATCAATGCCTCTTCCTAAGACCCCCATGAACTGAAGTGTCCTCTCCCGAGGCTGTAATCCCTGCTCAGGAAAATTATGACCGTAGTCGCAATTGATTTTGGCACCAGTAACACCGTTGTTAGTATTCTTAACCCCGATAATAATTCCCCTGAAACCCTAAGATTTGGAGAAATTTCCAGGATTTTTAAAGGTAAAAAACAGACGGGAGAAAGTTTAGAAATTCCAGTTATTCCCACCGTAGTTTTTATTAAAAAAGCAAATCAAATTATTTTAGGGCAGCAGGTGATTTCTACCCGGTTAGGACAGGCTGAACCCGGACGGTTATTTCAAGGATTTAAACGAGAGTTAGCAGCGGATTTTCAAGCCCCACCCCGGTTAGTCGATGGATTGACCTACTCGGCATCGACGATTTCTGAATCTTTTTTAAAAGAAATTTGCCATCGTCTTTCACAGGGCGGAATCAAGCCGAGTAAACTGATTTTTACCGTTCCTGTGGGGGCATTTGAGCGCTATTTAGATTGGTTTCGAGACTTGGGTAGTCGCCTGGAAATTGCTGAGATTAATATTATTGATGAATCCACCGCAGCGGCCCTGGGTTATGCCATCAAAAAACCCGGTTCTGTGGTATTGGTGGTAGATTTTGGCGGAGGAACTCTAGATTTGAGCTTAATTCGCACGAACCCACCCCAATCGGGAAATTCAGCGTTACAAGCGGAGGTTTTAGGAAAATCTGATGCCTATATTGGCGGGGTTGATATTGATATCTGGATTGTGGAAGATTATCTGCAACGGCAGGGTTTATCCCGGTCCCAAATTGGGGAAATGGGGTGGCAACGGTTATTAGAAATTGCTGAAAAGTTAAAAATGCGCCTGTCTCGGGAATTTGAGGCGAAAGAGGCATGGTTTGATGATGAAAATTTTATGTCCTACGAAGTCGAATTAAGTCGCGATCGCTTTGAGGCAGTGTTAGATTATCATCAACTTTTAGAACAATTGCGCGGCGCAGTGGATGAGGTGTTAGCAGTCGCGCAAATGAAAGGAATTAGTAAAGCCGAAATTGAACAGGTACTGTTAGTAGGGGGGAGTTGTTTAATTCCAGCGGTTCAAACTTTAATTGTCTCCTATTTTGGCCGATCGCGGGTGAAAATGGATAAACCCTTTGAAGCGGTGGCCCATGGTGCATTAGCCTTAAATGATGCGGTGATAGTCGAGGATTATCTGCGCCACAGTTACGCGATTCGGTTATGGGACCCCCATTGTAAAACCTACTCCTATTTTCCCTTGTTTGAAAAAGGGGTAACCTATCCCTGCCAGCGATCGGAACCCTTGATGTTACAAGCGGCGATCGAGGGACAACAAGAAATCCGCCTCGATATCGGGGAAGTCGCCGAAATTTCTCACGCCGAAGTGATGTTTGATGAATCAGGACAGATGATCGGAGGTGCCTTGCACAAACGGGAAGAATATCGGTCCCTAGATCTCGATCGCGATCGCGTCTGTGTCGCCCATCTCAATCCCCCGGGACAAATTGGCCTCGATCGCATCTCCGTCCGTTTTGAAGTCAACTCAGGGCGCGTTTTACTGGCAACCGTCCGCGATTTGGTCACCGGCGAAACCCTAGTAGACAAAGAAGCGATCGCCAAACTAAAATAACGACTTCAGTCGTTATCTTTTCTGATGTTCGTAGTAACGACTTCAGTCGTTATCTTTCTTTTGTTCGTAGTAACGACTTCAGTCGTTATATTTTCTGATGTTCGTAGTAACGACTTCAGTCGTTCCCCAATCCCCCATTATACCCACTGCCCAATAATCACCCGAATTGTCCCATCTTCCAAAACCTCCTCCTCCTCAACCGTAAACCCTTGTTGAGGCGCAGTTCCTATCAGCGCATGATAGGCATACCGCTGACTTAACACCTTAACCCAGTCCCTCGAATACTCACGGGAATCATAATCCGAAATCACCGCCACAAACGTTCCATCCGCTTGCCGCTTAAATCCCAGATCATTACTCCGAGAACTAATAAACTTGCGCCGCACAATCACCTCAGCAGACTCCTCGCGAATATCTCCCTCAAATCCATGCAGTGGAACCGGAAACTCATGAACTTCCACCGAATCAAACCCCATATCCGCTAATGCTTTCGCCAAATACTCTATCTGACGAATCTCCGTCTGAATACTCGTAAAATGGGACATAATATTTAATTTCTCTTAGTCACTCTACATCCATTTACCCACCACAACCCGCAACGTTCCATCCTCTAACTGTTCCTCTTGTTCTACCTGAAAGCCCTGTTCTTCTACCGATACCATCAAGGTTTTATAAGCATATTTTTGAGTCACCTCCTCAACAAATTTCTCCGGATTAATTTGCGCCCCCCAAAAATCTGCCACTAACTCATAAGTCTCGCCAGTCCGACGAAATCCTAAATCATACCCATTTTTTTGGCGAATCACATAATCCGCCGAGGTGGTTTGTTTTTGATACCCTCGAACTATGGTATTTTCCTCAACGTGATGCCCCAACTCTCGCAGGCAACGATAGAGGGTTTCGCCGTTTTTAATTTGAACTTGAATCGTGGTAAAATGAGACATGATAGTTTTTCCTAAATCAAGTAAGTAAGCGGGATGATTTCCAGCGTCTAATCGGAGTCCAGGGAATCCATACCTTTTTGGATGGACCACTGTTTTAACTCCTCGGTTAATTCCGTATCATTAGAAGCGGTTCTCGCACCGGCTTCTGCTGCCCAATGTTTTAATTCTTCGATTTGATAGCGGGCGATCGCCGCTAAGGGGACCGTTTCTTCACTGGCACGCAAAATATCCTCCGTAGTAAAATCTCGGCGTTTTTCCGTGGTGTTTCCTCCAAAAGCTCGGTGCATTCCATCAATAATCACTTGTTCAATTTCCGCCCCACTAAAGTTATTCGTTTGACGGGCAAGTAATCCTAAATCAAACTCCCGCAGCCGACTGGGGCGCAGTCGCATCAGGTGAACTTTAAAAATTTCCCGACGTTCGGTTTCCGTGGGCAAATTCAAAAAGAATATCTCATCAAATCGTCCTTTTCTTAACAATTCTGCGGGTAAAATTCGGACATTATTAGCCGTTGCCACAATAAAAACCGGAACAGTTTTTTCCTGCATCCAGGTAATTAAAGTCCCAAAGACCCGACGACTGGTCCCGGAATCCCCATCGGTGCCCCCGGAAATATTGCCAAAGGCTTTATCAATTTCATCAATCCATAATACACAAGGAGACATCGCTTCCGCCAGTTGAATCATCTGGCGCAACCGACTCTCGCTTTCTCCGACAATTCCCCCAAATAATCGTCCGGTATCTAAGCGCAATAAGGGTAAGCGCCACTCATGGGCAATGGTTTTGGCAGACAGGGATTTTCCTGTGCCTTGAATCCCCACTAATAACACGCCTTTCGGGTTAGGAATTCCATAGCGGCGCGCTTCTTCGCTAAAGACATCATTTCGCATTCTTACCCAGGTTTTGAGGTTATCTAATCCGCCCACATTTTTCAGGGATTCTCGGGCGGGTAAAAACTCTAAAATTCCCGTTTGGCGAATGGTTTGTTTTTTCTCATCCAGGACGCTTTCAATGTCGGTTTCGTTGACTTGTTGTTTGTCCGCTAATGCTCTAGCCAAAACGCGCTGAATGCGGGTGCGACTCAATCCTTGGCAGGCTTTGATTAATTGTTCTCGGGCTAATCCTTTGATTTTAAGTTGTTCGGGGGTAACAAATTTTGTAATTAAGGCATTAATATGGGCGGCATCGGGGAGGGGAAAATCGATGACGGTGATTTCCTCACTTAATTCGGGGGGAATGGCGAGGGTATAGGCGGTTAAAATGAGGGTTTTTCGCGATCGCTGCAACTCCCGGGTGAGATTTCGCAACTCGCGAATCACGGGCATATTTTTGTCCGAGGTGGAATTTTTGAGGATGGGGTGCAAGTCTCGTAAGACAAAGAGAGAATCTTGGGGGGGTGCTTTGGCGATGCGATCGAGGGCGGCCATTGCTGATCCTTTTGCCGATCCATTATCTCCCCAACCTCGCACGATATCCCAGAATAACAGTTTCCGATGGGGCATTGACAATTGAGCCACTTTGTGCAATACTTCCTCCACGGGTTCCTCCTCCACACCCACAAGGTAAAGAATGGGATAACGCGCCCGAATCATTAAATCCAATTGGGCAATTAAGGCCGCATGGGGCTGAGTTTGACCGCCTAGGACGGCATCGTAAACTTGGGGGGAGTCAGGATGATTCAGCATTATAATCCAAGGGAGGCCCTTAATTGTTCGTGATAACCTATTCCCATTTTACAGGGTCAGGTTTGGGTTTGGGCAGGGAAATTGAGACGTGAACCGGGGAAATTTCAGGTACGGTGATCGGATCAGCCTAAGATAATTAGAGGAGGGATTCAGGACTCGGGGTTGACGCTCTCACAACCCTCGGTCATGGAATGCATGGGGGAAAGGGGCAATTCTAGGGTAAAGCAGGTTTCGCCAAATGCGCTGGTCACTTTAATCTGGCCCCCAATATATTCAGTTTGTTTACGAACCAGGGCTAGTCCCAATCCGGTTCCCCCATGTTTCCAGGGGTCGGAACTGGGAACACGGTAGAATTTATCAAAAACGTGAGTTAATTCCGTGGCGGGGATTTCTAGGCTGGAGTTTCTCACATTAAGATGTAACCGGGAGTCATCGCAGCGCGCCGTAATGGTGATCCGGCCTTGGGCGGGGGTATATTTGCAGGCATTTTCTAGCAATTCCGTGAGAATTCGCTGCAAGATATCTGCATCGCAGAGAATTGGGGGCAGTTCCGGGTCAATCTCCACCGCCAAAATTTGTTGAGTCTTCTTGACTTTTTGGAGGAAAGGGGCGACCACATTTCCCACCCACTGTTGTATCAAAACCGGGGTGACAGAAACGGGTTCGATCGCTGCTTCCAGGCGTTGCAACTCCAGAATGCTATCAATCAGGCGAATTTCCCGATCGCACTCTTCCCGCAAAATCTTAATATACCCCTCGGCGCGATCCAAGCTATGAGGCGGTTTGCTCTCTCTCCCCTCCGATGGCGTCGTCACCGAGGAGGACTCCTGTTGTCGTTTTTGTTCCACCATTTCCAAAATTTGCACCGCCATTTTGATATTGGCGATCGGGGTGCGTAATTCATGGCTGACGGTACTGAGAAAATCATCTTTCAGGCGATTCAGACGCTCTAATTCTTGGACTTGAGCGAGGGAAGCTTGATACAATCGCGCTTGACGGACGGCGATCGCGCATTGGGAGGCCACTTGCTGCACCAGTGCGATTTCTGTGAAACGGAATCTCTCCTGGGCGGGTTTACATAAACATAAGTTCCCGATCGCCCCACTTTCTCCGAAAATAGGAGTCACCAGAATAGACATTCCCTCGGGAAACTCATCTACGAAGACGGGACAAAACTGCACATAATCCTGATGCAGTATCGGTCTATAAATCTCCGGAACCTGCCTAATCGCCTGCCCTAAATCCGACACCCTGTCCCGAGCATATTCATAGCACACAGTTTCTGCCTGGGGTGACGTTTGGTAGAGAGTAGCATTACAATAATCCGACTCTAAGGCAACCGCCAACTCTCTCACTGCCGTCTGCAAAATTTGCCGTTCATCCAAACTATCGCGCAGTTTCTCCGTAATCCGATTCAGCATCGCTTCTTTTTCTAAGGCGTGTTGCAACTGCCGCGTGCGTTCCTGGACTTGCAAATCCAGTTCTGCCGCCAGAGTTTGAAATCGCTCCTCACTGCGCCGCAACGCTTCTAAAGTGCGATTCCGCTCGATCGCATGGTGGATCGCCCGGACCAACAGTGCACCCACCAGTTGTCCTTTGAGGAGATAATCCTGTGCGCCTTTGCGAACTGCCTCGATCGCCTGTTCTTCGTCCTGAGAACCCGTCAAAATCACCACCGGGATAGTCGGCGCTTGGGATTGCACTTGCATCAGAGTTTCTAATCCCCAGGAATCGGGCAGAGATAAATCTAATAATACCACATCAAACTCAGTTTTCGCCAACTGTTTTAGGGCTTCGCTGACCCGCCAAACGTGAGCTAATGTAAACTGCTCCTCGCCCAAATCTAATAATATCTCTTGTAGAAGTTCCGCATCGGCGAGATTGTCCTCCACCAATAAAATTCTCATATTTTACACTTCATCCAATAAAATTAATTTTAAGGGAAACAAAATTCTTTCCTAATTTTACCTTAATTGGTTAGGACATTGGCAAAAAATTTATCGGAATATCCAGGGAATTCAGCCCGCTGGAAATGAGCCGCGATGCCTCACCCCGAGGATGGCCCAGGCTGAGTTAAATTAAACCGGGCTAGAACAGTTCAAAGGGTAAGCTAACCGTAAATGTAGAACCCCTTCCCACCTCACTGTTAACCTGAATCGTCCCGCCTTGGACATCCACCGCATTTTTGACAATGGCTAAACCTAGGCCCGTCCCGGAGATCCCCTCTGTATTAGTGGCGCGATAAAAGGAAGTAAATAAGCGTTCTCGTTCGGACGCAGGAATCCCGATTCCAGAATCCTGAATCCGAAAAATCACCTGATTAGAGTCCACCGTTAGGTCAAATTGAACCGGGCCGCCATTGGGAGAATATTTAATCGCATTTGAGAGCAGGTTGGTCAAAATTTGTTCCAGGAGATTGAGGTCTAAGTACACCGGATAGGACTTGACCTGGCTCACAAATATTAATTGAATGGAATTAGCTTTTGGGGAGCAGTGATTATCCAGTTGAATTTGAAACTCAGCGACCAACTTTTGGCAAAATTGGGGCAGATCAAACCAACTGGGGTTCAATGGGGTGGGTTCCGGGGATTCCTGATGCCAGAGTACCAGCAGATCATTGAGGATTTTATTCATTCGTCCCGCAGACTCTTTGATTTTGCGGTTCATATCCCGTTTTTTCGCCTCGCTCAATTCCTCAGCCAATTTGTCCATCAAGTTTGCTGAGGCTAGAATGGTAGTGAGGGGATTGCGTAATTCATGAGAGAGCATTGAGATAAATTGAGATTTAATTTCTCGGAGTTCGCGCTCTTGTTTTAAGCAGGACTCCATAGCCATTTCATTTTTTTTGCGCTCGATCGCGTAGAACATTGAGCGGGTGATCATGCCTCCACTGACTAACCCTTTCACCAGGTAATCTTGAGCACCTTCCCGGACTGCTGTAATCGCCAGTTGTTCATCATTCAACCCCGTCAGGACCACAATGGGGAGCGTGGGGGCTTTTTCCCGCAGGGTCATAAGGGTTTGCAGTCCTTGACTATCCGGAAGTGAGAGGTCTAACAGGATAACTTGGACGGGATCGCGATCGAGTTTAACGAGGGCCTCTGCTAATCGCACCACATGAGTCACATTCCAAATCTGACTCTCCTGGCTCATTTCTAAAATGTCCTGGAACAGTTCGGCGTCCCCCAAATTATCCTCGACTAATAGGATATTTATCAATTCTCGATTCATAGTGCTTCTCCATTAAATTGGGTAAACTCTCAAAGGGGCTTGCAGGTGGATCTAGTCGGGAAGAATCCGCGAGATAGGGCCTCTCCATCAATTCGGTGATCGGGTGAGTTAACGCTTCGGCACTGCCGATTTGAGAGTCAAGAGAGAGTCAAAAGAGAGTCAAGAGAAATCTGGATTGATATCAGTCTGAGCGGAATCATATTTTGACGACGAGGAAAGGGCCCTTTTAATATCTCTGGGAAAAGGGGTCACTGTCGTTCGGTTTTCCCGCCTTTTTTTACTGGGGAGAGATTAATTTGCCCAATAGCTGGTCTGGTGTATGTCTGATTAACCTGGGACCTTTGCTCTGGTAAGGGTTAACCACCCCTAAAGATATTTCTTCTGGGTTTTAAACCCGGGGATTTTTCTCTTTCTGTTTTGATTCCGGTTATTAAAAGGAGTTTGGCTAAAAATTTTAGCATCGAAAGGGTAAACTTTCAAGTGTGTTTAGACTAAAATCGGTGGCAACAGCCGAGGAGGGTAGACTGATGCCCTCTGTAGCAACGACGTATTTCAGTCCTGGACATCGCGGCAGGGTCCGGGTTGAAACCTAATCTATGCCCCTGCTGTTTTTTCTCCAGTATCCGGTTCGCGATCGCCTCCCGGGTTCGCGTCTCCCTCGGGTTAGGGCCGCCATCCTGGATCAAGAGTTAGAGTGGGTTAAGGGTTGCGGATAGAAATCATTCCTCAATGGGGCTAGAATTAGCCAAAGTAAAGTAGAAAATTGCCCCGCGATCGGGTTCAGATTCAACCCATATATGACCCCGATGGCGTTCGACAATGCGCTTACAAATGGCTAATCCAATTCCGGTCCCGGGGTATTCCTCGCGGGTATGCAACCGTTGGAAAATTTGAAAGATGCGATCGCCATGTTTGGGGTCGATGCCAATGCCATTATCCCGCACGGAAAACAACCATTCTCCTTCCCGATAATGGGCCTCAATTTGCACCTTCGGAGGTTGCAAGCCCCGATATTTAATCGCGTTAGCAATCAAGTTTTGAAATAACTGGAGCAATTGAGTTTTATCCCCAAAAACCTGGGGTAAATTATGCCAAGTGATCCGAGCATCACTTTCACGAATAGCGATTTTTAAATTAGAAATAGCCCGAGTCATAATTTCATTAGAATCCACAAAATGGAAGGATTTGCCGTGAGTTCCCACCCGGGAATACTGCAACAAATCATGAATCAGTTGCTGCATCCGAGTTGCACCATCCAGAATATAAGCAATGTATTTCTCCGCTTTAGCATCGAGTTTTTCCGGGTAGCGCAGAGCTAATAATTGAGTATAACTAGCAATCATGCGGAGGGGTTCCTGTAAATCGTGAGAGGCAATATAGGCAAATTGCTCTAACTCCGCATTAGAACGGGCTAAATCGGCGGTATGTTGGGCAAGTTCTTTTTCAATGCGCTGGCGATCGCTGATATCCCGGGAAGCCGCCTGAATTTTGACCACCTCCCCTGTCTCCTGATGACAGATAGCCTGTGCATTCGTCTCAAACCAAAGATAATGTCCGTCTTGATGACGAAGCCGGTAAACCAACTGGAACGGACCCAATACTTCTAAAACCGCCCGATGGGAAATTTCTACATCGGGGATATCATCGGGATGTATCCACTCATAAGCTGAATGTCCGATTAATTCAGAAGGGTTATACCCCAGCAGGGTGAAGCAGGAAGGGGAAACATATTGATATACTCCGTCAGGACTATGAATACAAATCAGATCCGTGGCATTTTCAGCTAACAACCGATAGCGAGTTTCACTCTCTCGAAGCTGGACCTCTGCACGAATGCGATCGGCAATTTCCCGTTCCAACTGTTGATTCGTGTTTTGAAGTTGCGCCGTGCGGCGCTCAACTAACTCCTCCAATTGTTGACGATATTCCACCAATTCTGCCTCGGCTCGCTTGCGAAGACTAATATCTAAACCCATCCCGAGAATTTGCTTTGCAGTCCCTTCCGGGGTACGCGAAAAGATAGTATCCCGACTCACTAACCAGTGCCATTCTCCCTGAGAATCCCGCATCCGATATTCGGTTTCAATAATCTCTCCATCCTGAGCTGAGATTAATTTTATCTGATTTTCTACCACCCTAGGCCAATCTTCCGGATGAATCGAATTCTGCAAAAAATCCGGCCCCATATTTTGAATCTCTTGGGGAAGGTAACCGAGAATTTCATCGAGATGTTGGTTAGAATAGATATTCCGATTTTCTAGCAAGTCATAAAGATATAAAATCGTGGGGGTCGCATCAGCAATTTGTTGAATCAACCGCTGATTTTCCCACAGGGCATTTTCCACCAACCGTTGCTCGGTGATATCTTGATTGACAAACATTGCACCCACCATCACCCCCGATTGATTTCGTAACGGCATCGTCGAGTTGAGAATTGTTTTGCGCTTGCCGTTAAAATCTTCAATGTCAATTTCTTCATTCAAGATACTTTGTCCCGTTCGCAAGGTTCGGGATAATGCCCATTCTTCACTAGAGAGTTGCTTTCCTGTATCGGGCCACCATCCTTTATATTCATGATAGTGGTCCATTCCCACATATCGAGCACCGCCCCAAATTTTTTGACCCGCTGGATTTCCTTGCAGGATCGTCCCATTGGCATCAGTAATCCAGACCCCAAGGGGCAAGGTATCTAAGACACTTTGTAATCTTTCTTGACTCTCCTGGAGGGCGCATTGAGTGTAGAGGCGATCGCTATCATCCTGAATTGTCCCCAACAGATAAAGCGGATTTCCCTGACTATCCTTCAAAACACAGATGCATAGATGCACCCACAAAATCTCCCCATTCTTGCGAATCAACCGTTTCTCTGTTTGATAGCGGGAAATTTCTGGGCGCTCATTCATTTGTAGGAGAAATTCTCGGTCCTTTTCCCCCTCTTCTGGGACAGTAATCTCCCCAAAAGTCAGGGCCGCCAATTCTGAATCAGAATAGCCCAATAGATGACAAAAAGTGGGATTAACTTGCACAAACTCTTGCGTCTGCCAATGGATTAAAACCATCCCAATCGGTGCTTTTTCAAAAATATTTTTGTATATTTCGTCACTTTTTTGTGAGGCTGCGCCGCTCTCTTGCTGAACCCGAGCATTTGTTAATTCCGCTTGCTTATGTTCTAACGCCAATTCCAACGCCTCACAACGATGCTGTGCCAATGCAAGCTGTTCTTGAAGGGATTGAGTGAGGCGATCGCCCGCCTCAAAATCCATTGGTCCCCGATTCTGATTCGTCATAAAAACCCCCTTGTGCCCCATTTCCCGGGTTAAATTTTAACATTCCCTGTTGACAGCGGTTCATATAGGGGAGACCATCATGAAAAGGGTTATTTCAGGAGAGGGGATGAATATTACGGGTTTCTAAGGAACACAGACAAGGGACCGAAGTAAGACTGGCTTGCTGGGGTAAAATCCGGTTGCGCTGTTGAGCGATCGCACTCATTGAAGACACTAGACGCAGAGGACTCTATGCCACTTCCTGTAGTTTGGAGCATCATTTGGAATAATACCGTATTTCATGGGTTAGTTTTATTGGTATTTCTCGTCGCTGTTGTCGTCGAGATTTATCAAACCCTGCACTATCGCCAAGAGACTCAAGTTGTCACTACGGCTTTAGGGTTTTTAAACACCTGGCGACGGGATCAAAAGCCCGTTCCCACTCCCCGGATTTCACTTTGGCTATCCGACCATATTTTCCTGGATAACTATCAAAAACCAATTCAGCACAACGGTTACTTTATTTTACAACATTATCCCCAAGTTTTACAAATATCTCCTCGGAGTTCTCTGCAATTTGTACCCAGTTTATGTACAGCCATCGGAATTTTAGGAACATTTTATGGCATTCAGGCGGGGTTACAAGGGGTGAGTTTTGGCGTTACCCAGTCGTCGGATTTGTTAGCAGCAATTCAAGCCCTGTTAATGGGGATGAGAACTGCATTTTCCAGTTCTTTGATGGGGTTGGGGTTGGGGAGTCTATTTACCGTGGTGTTGTTTGGGACCAATGGACTGCGCCAATCCTGGCGCGATCGCCTCCGCATCCAAATCGATCGCCTGTTTATCCTCGAACCCAATCCTAGCGCCCTCAGCATCGCCGAAATCTCTCAAACCCGGGTGGAGGGACAAACCATTGCCACGGAACTCACCCCCATCTTGGAGAAGATTTCCACTGCATTAGAGGCGATCGCCGCCAAAGAGAATCCCCACCCCACAGCAGCGGAAAATTCAGCAGTGTTCCAGCAACTCTCCCAAACCCTAACCACCCTATCCCAGGACTTCCATCGGCTGCTTGGGGTGATAGAAACCCAACACCGAGAAACCGGCGATCGCCTGGAAAAAATGAGCCGCCAACTTCAGGAAACCTTGCAAAGTAACCTCCAACAAACCCTCCGCGATCGGGCGCAACTCGAACAGCAAATGCTCGAACAACTCCACCAGCGCACCTTAGAACTTTTAACTCAAGCAAGTACCAGCTTTCAGCAACAATCTCATACCTTAGAAACTGTCGGAACAGAAGCCTCCACCCTAATTCAAACCGCAAAAAATGAGCTAATCGGAGGATTGCAGGAAATGAATGAAACCTTGTTGAGTGCCAATCAAACTATGGAAAATTATTTACAGCAATGTACGGAAACCTATCAAAGCCAATTGCAAGATTTGTTTTCTCAAACGGTTCAAATGATGGAGTCTCAACGCCGAGCCTTTCGCCAGAATACCGCCGATGCCGCCAGTACCTTTCAGGGGTTGCGAGAGGCATTGGAGGCGTCTCTGGACCATCGGGTTCAAATTGAAAAAACGTTGTTGGAAGAGTGGCGAAATGGGGTAGATTCGAGAAAGTCAGAGTCCTAATTGGTGGGTTATGGGATGGTTTTTGGGGACTGGAGGCAGAGCCTCCGAAATGTGTGACTCGGCTTCAGCCCAGTCACGATATTATGGGCCAAGTCACGAGAAATGGGCAGATTTTTTGTTGGAATTTCCGGGATTAATTTATGCTTAATTTTAATCAAACCCCTGTGAATATCGAAGAAGAACAGACGGATAACTCTAGCTTTTACCTAGCCATTGGAGATTTAATGTCAGGAGTCTTGATGGTATTTGCTTTGCTATTTATCACAACCCTGCTGCAACTCCAGGAAGCGAAAGAGCAATTATCTCAAGAACGGCGCATTTTTGTGGGAGAACTGGTGGGACATTTGAAAGGCAATGAAATCGATGTCAAAGTGAACGAAGAAACCGGGGAAGTGAGTGTGCGAGAGGCGATTTTATTTGATGAAGGGAGCGCCCAACTGAAACCCGAGGGAAAGGCAGAATTGAGTAAATTTATTCCCCTGTATAGTCAATTAATTTTTTCCCATCCAGATTTTGAGCGAGAAATTTCCCGGGTGATTATTGAAGGTCACACGAGTTCTACAGGGTCTTATGAAGCGAATATGGAATTAAGTCTGATGCGAGCGTTGGCGGTGACGCGGTATATTTTTTCTTCTGAACTCCAGTTTGCGAGTAAAGCCCAATTAACCCCAAAAATTATGGCGGCTGGACGGGGAGAAATTGAGGCAGAACCGGAGTATGATAATCCAGGCGATCGCAAGGTGGTGTTTCGATTCCAGTTCCGAGGGGAGGAAATTGGCACCCTGGATTAAAGCGGTATTCACCCCCAGAAATCCCCAACAGCATACCCCTGGGGGGAATCTATGCCAGAGGACAGAGGAAGAGTTCATACAAGGGATAGAGTTGCGATCGCCTCCTTTATTGCCAAACTAAGAGGAATAAAAAGCAACAGCTATAATGGCATCACCTTTATGTTAAACAATCAAGTTAAAACAGCAGCATTACTGGGACTATTAAGCGGTCTTTTAGTATTGGGAAGCTATGCGTTAATGGGCAACGAGCAGGGCTTAATTTTTGGATTAATTTTGGCCGCTGTGAGTAGTTTGAGTTCCTGGTATTTTTCCGATCGCGCCGCATTAATGGCTTATCGGGCTAGACCAATGGAACGGCAGGAAGACCCGGAATTGTACGATATGGTCGCTCGATTGTGCGATCGGGCCGAAATCCCCATGCCGAAACTGTTTACGGTCCCCACCCAAACCCCGAACGCCTTTGCCACCGGGCGCGATCCCAACAATGCTGCGGTTGCCGTCACCCACGGACTGAGAAAACTCCTCACCCCAGAAGAACTTGAAGGAGTTTTAGCTCACGAACTGACCCACGTCAAAAACCGCGACACCCTCACCCAAGCCGTCGCGGGAACCATTGGCGGTGCAATTACCTTTGTGGGACGGATTCTCACTTTTGGCGCGTTATACGGTCCCGTCACCCGAGACAATCGCCAAGGGGTCAACCCCCTAGGATTATTGTTCCTGGTAGTTTTAGCACCTCTATCTGCCGGATTAATTCAGATGGCAATTTCCCGAACCCGAGAATTTGCAGCAGATATCGGTTCAGCAGAAATCACCCAAAATCCCTTAGCTTTAGCCAGTGCCTTAGAGAAATTGGAAGCAATGGGACGACAAATTCCCATGAATGGCAATCCGGCATTTTCTCCGTTATTGATTGTCAATCCCCTTAATGCCAAAGGATTACAAGCCTTATTCCGAACTCACCCCCCGACGGAAGAACGGATTGCGCGTTTGCAAGAAATGGCGCAGCAAAAGCAACGGACTCCTGTTTTGGCGTAATTTAGATTAACCCCACCCTAACCCTCCCCTTGCCAAGGGGAGGGGACCGGAGAATCACCCTGAACGTAAAAAACTACTTTTGTAAGGATGGGGGAGATTGGGTTTTGTCGGTTAATCCAGCAGACTGGAGATAATCCTCGAACTTAGCAATCCTCATCCCCCATCGTGTAAATATTCCTTCAGTGCAAATCCGTGAAATCAGTGGTTTACTCCTTTGTATCCCACAATTCAAACCCCTCCTCATTCTTCCCCAAAATCTGATCGCACACTGCCCGATCGCCTTCTCTCACCCGGGAATTATTCTCCAAATAATCATCCACCCACAGGCAACTGCGGGTTAATAAATCGTCCAGGTTTAAGTTCCATAAAATCACAGTTTTATCCTTACTGGAAGAGGCCAAAGTTTTACTATCCGGACTGAAACTCAGACTCAAAACTGCATCGTTGTGACCTTCCAGGGTGGCGAGCGCCTTGCCGTCTTTGGTCCAAAGTTTCACCGTCTTATCCTCACTCGCCGTCGCCATCAGTTCTCCATTGGGACTATAAGTCACCCAGTACACGGACCGAATATGTCCTTCTAGGGTGGCGATCGCCTTGCCGTCTTGACTCCAAATTTTTACCGTTTTATCCTGACTCGCGGTGGCAATCTGTTTTCCATCCGGAGAGAAGGTCACACTATAGACCTCCCCCTGATGTTCCCCGATGGTTCGCACCAGTTTCCCGTTTAAATCCCAGAGTTTCACCGTCCCATCTCCCCCAGCAGTGGCAATCCGTTTACCATCCGGGGAAAAGGTAACGCTATTTAGGGAATTTTCATCCGCCCGAAATGTGCGAAGTCGTTCTCCCCTCTTACTCCACAAAATTGCAATACCGTCCCCACTGACGGAGATCACCTGTTGTCCATCGGGACTGAAATCGATGCCTAAAACTCGGTCCTGATGACCCTCTAAAGTCGCGACTAAATCCTGTTTGGATTTACTCCAGAGTTTCACCGTGTTGTCAGCGCTTGCCGTGGCAAAGAGTTCGCCATCGGGACTAAAACTCAGGTTCCAAACGGCATCCTTATGTCCGATTAAGTCGGCAATTTTATTCCCGTTGGGTTCCCATAGCATGACCGTGTTATCTTTGCTGGCGGAGCCGAGGACTCGGCCATTGGGCGAAAAAGCCACCACCAAAACTTCATCGGTATGTTGCCGAAATCCTGGAAGTTCTCGGGGAACACTGTTCCAGAGTTTCACGGTGTTGTCCAGACTGGCAGTCGCGATGGTTTTGCCATCGGGAGAAAAGCTCACACTCCAGACTTCATCGCGATGTCCTTGGAGGGTATCCGTTTCCACCCATTGCTTTGTTTGGGGGTCCTGACGCCACAATTTGGCCGTGCGATCCAGACTGGCGCTGGCAAGGGTAGTCCCATCGGGACTAAAATTAACCCCGAATACCGCTTCTGTATGTCCGCGCAAGGTGGCGATTTCGGTACCGTTGCGCCTCCAGAGTTTCACAGTTTTGTCGATGCTACCGGAGGTGAGGGTTTGTCCGTCTGGTGAGAAACTCACACTGGTTACCCCTTGTTCATGGCCGGTAAAAGTGGCGATCGCATTGCCGTTAATGTCCCACAGTTTGACTGTGTTATCTAAACTGGCAGCAGCGATCGTCTGTCCATCGGGGGAAAACCTCACTAACAAAATCGGTGCCTTCTCCGTATTAATGGTGCGGAGTAACTGTCCCTGGAGGTTCCAGAGTTTAATGGTTCTATCTTGACTGCTGGAAGCCAGGATTTGTCCATCGGGACTGAAGCTGGCGCTGGTGACGCCGAAACTGTGGCCCCTGATGGTGCGGATTAAGGTACCATCCCGCTGCCAAAGTTTGATAGTCCCATCGATACTGGTGGAGGCGAGGGTTTGTCCATCAGGACTGAAGGCGACTCGGGTCACGGCCTGTTCATGACCCGTCAGGGTCTGCACTAAGCGACCCTCAGCGGTAAACAGTTTAACGCTTTTATCCGCACTGGCAGTGGCAATCAGTTCCCCATCGTTGGAGAAGGTGACGCTGACTACACTGTTTTTATGTTGTTCTAAACGGTTGACTTCTCGAACAGTATAGGCCAGTTGTAAGACATTGACGATCTGCATTTCCAAGGACGAAGGCGATCTCATGGTGAAGGGCGATCGGATGATTTCGGCGGTTTTCTGCCCCACCTGAAGACTATTCACCAACGCGCCAAATTCGTTGTTCAGGCGCAATGCTTCCGAAGATAAATTTTTGGCTTCCAGTTCAGCAATCTCAGCCTTGAGGCTTTTAGAAAAGGTTTGCCAGCTTAACAAACCAAACCCAGCAACCATGACCGCTAGGATCCAATTCAGTTTAGTTTGGATTTGCTTGGCTTTTTCTTTGGATTGGGTTAATTCCGCCTGAACTTCTTTCTCGCGATGGAGTTGTAAATTCGTCGCTTGTAACTCTTTATTTTTTTCTCGTAACCCTTTTAATCCGGCTTGGATGCGGTCTTGTTCCCGGATAAACTTTACTAAATAATCATGAACTAACTGATATCGGCTTTCCGGAAGTTCCGGCAGGACAAACACTAACCCCGCCTTTTCTAAGATTTTTAAAATCTTTTCTAAATCATCGGGATAGACCGATAATTCTGGGGTTAAATCTGCTAATAATTCGGCTTGCTTTTTCAGGGGACGAATGCCACTTTCTTCCGTGAGGAAATACAGCAGCAACCGCGCTGTATATTCATTTTCCGGGCCGCAGTCTGCGATCGCCTCTTCTAAAAAGCGCTGTACCAGTTTCTCTTTCGGTCCAGATTGCCGATATTGCGCTAAGGTGGTGATGTTCTCCGCTTGCAGTTGAGCACCGACCACCTGTAACTCAATCGGACGCACCTCGCCAACGCGATCGGCCAGGTCTTCAACTAATTCTTCAATTAAGGCCGGTTCTAAATAAAATTGAGCGCGTTGGGTCAAGCTTTCAATCACTTGTCGCGCTTTCGCCTGGGACAGATTTCCCAGGTAATAGCGGAACTTTTTATTCAGGATATCTTGATCCACCACCTCCAGATTCCCGAGGCGTTCACATTCCAGCAAATAATGTAAGTAATCTTCTCGTAAAGAAAAGATTACTTTCACAAAGGGCACATTGACACAGGCATTTAAAAATTGATAAAATTGCTGTCTCTGACCGGGGTCAGTTTCCACAAAAAAGAATTCTTCAAATTGGTCAAAAATTAAGACGGTGAGTAAATTGCGCTCGTTATTGCGATGCAGTTCCTCTAGTAATTCTTGAACCTTTTCCGAGAATTGACTGGCATTGAAATCGAGGTTAGGGGTGGGATTTCCCGTTAATCGGCCCGAGTCATCCCGGTCAAATCCAGACTCTTCTAGTCCTCGTTGGATGCCTTGCTTTAAGCCCGTCACCCAATCGGTGTACACTTGCAGAAGAACCGGGAAGGCGTTTCTGGCGGCGATCGCCGTTTGTTTGAGGACCGGCACTAATCCCGCTTGAACCAGGGAACTTTTACCCACCCCGGAATGACCGTGAATCACCGTGAGTCGGTAGTCATTCCGACCCAAGCGTTCGATTAAGCGATTCACATCCCCTTCCCGTCCCGATGTGGCAATTTCCACGGGAACATGAGTGGGTTGAACACTCACCATCAAGGAGGGATTTAAGGTGTGCAGGCGCGCTTGGAGACGTCCGGCCCCAATAAACGCGCGTAAGCCAAACTGAGCCTCGACTGCCCGAAGTTTTTGCTTGATTTCAAAGGCTTTGAGATATTCCGACTGCTGAAAATATAGCGATCGCAACTCATCTAAAATCCGGCGATATAACTGTAAGTCATACTGCGGATCGGTCAGATGTTCGGCCCGGTGCAAGTGAGCGATCGCCTGTTCCCCCTGACCGAGGTGAGCAAAAGCCCGGGCCAACAGCAGTAAATATAACCCATCAGGCCGGGGAATCAGCACATCGGGGGCATGGGAGAGGACCTCTAGGGCGCGTTCGGCAAAATTCCGCGCTTTTTCCCACTGGGACTGCTGCAACGCCACCTCGGCCAAAAATCCATAATCCCGGGCCAACTCCTGGGGTTTGCAATGCTGATGCAAAGTTATCGATTTTTTGGCAACAATCGATAACGCATCCCATGCCTGTAACCGCTGCAAAATCTCACCCAGTTGTCCGATAAACTTGGCGACTAATTCCTGATGTCTGGACTCCTCAAAGACGCGCACACATTCTTCTAAATAATATCGGGCCTCTTGTAAATGCTGCTGTTCCTGGGGTTGATCCAGTTGTGCCTGACGACAGTAACAAAGTCCGATGTGAAACAACACCACCCCCTGTTGCAAGTAATAGCGCAAGGGTGGCATCTCCCAAATCAGGGGAGAGGGGTCAGAAGTCATGGGAATGAAGGGCATGGGCTGGCGATCGCCCCGGGCAATCGAGTCTTTCTCGCCGTTGGAGTGGGAGGAACTGGGGATTTGTTTTTGCCAAAAGGCCAAGCTTTGGTGATAGCATTTTAAGGCCAAATCCAGACGATCGCTGGCATAATCATCGCGACCTAGCACAAACTGTAAACTCGCTTCCAATTCTGGCAGCAACTGCACCTGGCGATCGCTTAATTCTTGTTTGGCAAATCCCAATTCTAGGCAGTTGCGAGCCCCGAGAATCGTGGAGTTGGGAATAAAGTTGAGGGAACCCCGTTCCACCACCTCGGAGAATACCCGATCGACACTGATGGCGATCGTCTCGATCGCCGCCGTTGTGGAGAGAGAAAACTCCGTACTGGTGGCCCAACTTTCAAAGTCCGGGGCCACCCGAATAAAGCTTTTTAAAACCCGGTCATCCACCCAAAAGACAATCGGAAAGGGAAAGTGCTTTCTAAACTCTTCTCGAACCTGATTGGCCGCCATAAACAGGCGATCCAAATCACTGACCGATTCGAGTCCAAAGACCATTAATGCCTCGGGTTGTTCGGTGCCAATTTCATCTTGGATGGTTTTGTACAGCGTCCGCACAGAAGTGGACAGATGAAGTTCTCGAATATCTACAGAGACGGAATCATGTAGGTCTGCGGTCACGCGATCGCGCAAACTAGCATAGTTACACCGCGCCAAAATCAAGGAAAACTGCCCTTGAGAAAAGGAAATTGCCCGGTGTAAAACCTTTAAAGATTGTTCATTGCGCCTGAGTTCGGCGTCGTCATACTGTAGATTCATCATGGTTCAACCGTCATCGTGGGTCTTGGGTACTCGACTCGGGATTTTAGGCAGGGGAAAAGACGAAGAGAGGGCTTCTTTTTTGGATTGGGCTTCTGCCAAAATGGGGTTAATATCAAACCAACGACCGGAGTCGCGATCGCGGTATTCAAACACGAACATACTTCGCAATAAATGTTGATAGGCGGCCTCGCCTCTAACATTTTTGGTCTCATGTACTTGATTGAGTAGTTCCCAATCCGTCGGGGCGATCGCCAGTACCAAGTCGTTCCGCCGTTCCGAAATGACAGTTTCAATCGTTTCTCGACCAAAAGGCGGGTCTTCTTGTTGTAAACACCGATAGATCAACCCCAATAAATTTCGCACATGGCCGCCACTAATCCGGCACAAGCGGTCTAAGGTTTCCGCACTATCAAAGACTTGGGTAATGAAGTCTAGGCGTTCTGGGGGGGTCAGTTCGGGAAATGCCCGGGCCAGGACCATTTGCCGGAGTAACTCTAACCCTTCCTGAAAGTCTTGCCCATCGCGCGATCGCACAGGCACCATTGGCAGCACTTTCGGGGCAACCCCTGCCCCCAATCGGCTTTTGAGCGCTTCGGATTCATGGGAAAACATTAAAGACAGAGGAATCGTATAAACTAAATGACATTTAAGCTTGCGAAGTTGTTCACCGCGATCAACGAATAAATATTCCGTTTGCGATCGCCCAGAAGGTAAGGGGCGATTATCCACGCGATCGAGGTTATCCACAATCACAACTAACCCCCGTTTCTCCCGCCGTTGCAACTCCTGAGTTGCCGCCGAGAGAATATCCTCATTAATCGATTGTAAAATCCCACTGGTACGCGGTTCTAAATATTGCCGTAACTGCGTTCGCAGTTTAGGACTTTCTTTCGCTTGGCTGGTAATTTGAGCAATAGAAATGGCTAAATCTGCCGTGGGATCAATATCAATGGGCGCTTGCCAGACCTCAGTAATTTCTTTAAACAACTTAGTAAAATAGCTAGAGGTCAGCGGAATTCCACTGACTGCCAAATTTTCCGTCACCTGTCTGGCGATCGCCAGCAAAATATCAGAAATATCCACATCGGCCATTTCCAAGTCCCGAGAGGACTCAAAATACACCACATGAAATTCTGCCTCTTCCAATTGAGACTTTAACCGTAACAACTCCGTGGATTTTCCACAGCCAATATGTCCCGTAAATAACTGACAAGTGGGAACATCCGGAGACAATCGGGTAATGGTTCTGCCCAACTCCTCAATAATTTTACCCCCTCGGACCCCGGAGAAATCAATATAATACGGTCTATCCTCCGGATTTCCAATGGATAACGTCTTACTGGGGTTACACGCTTGATAAAATTTTCTCAAATTAATTTCCATCACCCTTGCCCTTGGTTTTTGAACTGGGTAGAAGCCACTAATCCCCTGAAAGAAAAACCGAAAACGTCAACACTTCTAAGATTAACAGCAAATCGGTTTTTTTCCCATCAGGGATTTTTCGACCGGAAGACCGCCCCTACCCTAGTTACTTCGCCGTACTCCTGGGCAGAAACCCACCCCATTGGGGTATGGGTACAGCGGCCAGACTATCGGGTTTCCTCATAAAATCTCTACCTAGTCGTCACAAATCTGGACCAGACACCCCGGTTTCTGATGTGACGGGTTATAATCCTCAACCCCTGCCTTGCGGGGTTTCCCCTCTGTCCAGTCTCCGTTGGTCACAGGGACTCCCAGTTTCGGGTATTCAGATTCAGTTCTTTGCACCTGGGATGCAAGCTGTAGAGGCTTTCTTCCACGCCACCACTTGCCTTCTATTTCCTCAAAAGAGCAGTCGTACCAGTCTTCTAATAGAGGTCCCTTCAATTTTTTGATCCCGAGAGACCGGGATGCTTTTATTGCTCTCAACTCAATTTAAACGGGATTAGATCGTCTTGTCTACACCCCGGACGGCGCACTCACCCCTTACTGTCTATTTCCGAGGTTTCTGCATCTGGAAAACTGCCGCCATTTTGCCCTAGTCCTGCGAACACTTATTCAGGGTACGAGTCCGCCCCGGGTTATCCCTATTTCCTAGGTTCCTGCTCAAATTTCTACCCTTCCTGGTGAAGCGATGAATTATCCCTGAATGAATCAACCGTGATCCAGTGACTCGGATCTTATTTGCAAATCCCTAATAACTCGCATTTTCCCGGTTGTTCTCCCCTAGCTGCCACCAATAGTTCCAGTGACCTAGGTTCATCCTGAGTCACCTCAGAATTCGGTTGCTGCCATAACAAAAGTTCAGGGTCAGCAGACTTTAACATTCCATCTCTAGCGAAGGTATTGGTGCCAGTCGTGACCAGAACGGGCAGGGCGAATAATAGACTTAACACTTTGGCATTCATCAGTTTGGTATTCATCATCTCAATCATCTCCTGGGATAGGTTACGCACCCTCTTTTATTCCTCGACTTTTTTATGGTTACTTAAGTTGCTATTTCTGATTATCTTTCCCAAGGTCAGGATTTTTCATCTGCCCGGGGTTAAGACCTAGAAATACTCGAATTCAGGAAAAAAAATCGGCAAATTCACTGATTTTTTTAGGCTTCCTCCGGTGGAGGAAGCCTGTCGCTTCAGGGAAGGCTTTTACACCTTTCGGCGTCCTCGCCCTTGCAGTCCTCCTCAATCCAACTCCCTTAATTTTGCCCTTGTTTACATCCAAAATTGGAGGAATAGAGTGACAGTTTTGACAATGGATTGTCCCGTTGCGTTCACACTCCTCCTGGAGAGGGATCCTACCACCCTCTACCCGGGATAACCTTGACGCCAGTGCCGGTAATCCATTGGTTTTTCACCGCCCCATCTGATCCGGTCTGAGGCGATCGCACTTCGACTCGCCACTGAGGACAGGACGGGATGTGGCACAGTCTTCGCCCACAAATTAACCACGCTTACGGAACTCTACCTTTATTGTACCAAAAATGGAAATTCCCCAAACCTAACAATATAAAATTAACCCCCCTCATCGGCTAAATCAAAGGGAATCATCTCCCCGTCACTTGAACTCTGGTGGGTTACCTCCCCTAAAAATGGCCGAACTCCTACCCCAAAGGTTAGAAACCGCTTTTCTTCCGACCCTCTGGAGCAATTAGCCGTCAATCGGGGTGAGAAACCCGGTTTGTGGTCCCCTAGCGCTCAGTCTTAAGGCATCCTCAGAACTGAGCCTTTCCATCCCCCTGTCTGGCTCACTCTACAAGGTCATTCCCAAAAATCCGGGCGGGTACTGTAAAAAGCAGGATTATAATTTTTCATTGACATTCAGCGGATCTAACCCCTCCCAGACTTTCGAGATGCCATGTCTCAAGAAATACTCGCAACGCTCCACATAGAACCGCGCCGCTTGGTCTTGGGGATTATTTTCTAATACTTTCTTAAACAATTGATGGGCTTCTGCAAATTTTTCTCCTTGATATAAAACAATTCCGCGCTCAAATTTAGTCCGAGAACCTAGCTTAGTTTCAATCAAACTTTGAGGATAGCAATCTAGCACTTCAAACACCGCCACCGAGTCTTTTTTGCCCTTAACTTGAACTTTTCCTAAAAACCGATAGTTGTACTTGGTGGGGTCATCTAAATGAATCAAGGTTTGGCCGCTAATCACGATAGAAGCACCATACAATTTCGTCAGTCCTTCCATCCGAGAGGCCAAATTCACTGCATCAGAAATCACCGTGGTTTCCATGCGTTGTTCTTCCCCAATGGTCCCCAGCATCAAGCTGCCCGTATGTAAGCCAATCCCAATGGCGATCGGCATATAGCCGCTCTTTTGGCGATGCACGTTGTAAATCATCACCTGTTTTTGCATCTCGATCGCCGCCCGCATGGCATCTTCTGCGGTATCGGGAAATAGCGCCATCACCGCATCGCCGATATATTTATCAATAAACCCATGATGATTCCTAATCACCGGACCCACTCGACTCAAATAAGAGTTAATAAAGTTAAAGTTCTCCCGAGGAGACATCCGTTCTGAGAGGGTGGTAAAGGAACGAATATCGGAGAACAGAATCGTCATATCTTTCTGAACTTGATCCCCCAGTTGCACATCCAAAATGGTGTCATAGCCGAGGAACTGGATAAACTCTCGCGGCACAAACCGGGCATAAGCCAAGTTAATTTTAGACAGTTGGATGTGCATTTTAATCCGCGCCAACAGCTCATTTTTAGAGATGGGTTTAGTCAGATAATCATTGGCCCCGGATCCAAAGGCTTCCATCATGTCCGAGGCTTGATTTCGGGCGGTTAACAACACCACAGGTAACTCATTAGCGGGGAACTTTTCGCGAATCCGCTGACAGACTTCATAGCCGGTCATTTTCGGCATCATCACATCTAGCAAAATCAAATCGGGTCGCAAGCCATTTTCTAGTTCAGCTAAGGCTTCGGGTCCATTACTTGCCGTGGCGATCGCATAATTTTCTAAAGATAAATGATTGACCAGCACTTGTAAATTAATCGGTTCATCATCCACGATTAAAATTTGGAACTCGCCATTACTGCGGGTCCGCCACCCTTCCACCGGGGCGATCGGTAAGGCGATCGCTGCCATCTCTTCTTCCTTGACAACGGGTTCGGAGGGTTCAGGCATGGGAATTTCTGGGGTCTGAACCTGGTCCGCCGAGATGGGGAGGGTAAAGGTAAACCGAGACCCTTCTCCCACTCCAGACTCCACCCAGATTTTCCCCTCATGGAGTTCCACCAGTTGCTTGGCGATGGACAATCCTAACCCCACAGACCCATAAGCGCGGAGTGAGGTCCCATCCCTTTGCTCAAACAGTTCAAAAATCTGACTTAACTTACTTTGGGTAATCCCAATCCCCGTATCCGATACGGTAATTGCTAAATATAAATGTTCGGTTTCCGGATTCATTGCCGGACGAGTCACTTTGCCCTGGAGGATGGAACGGGGATATCTCACACGACTCCATCCCCCATCCTCTGTGTCTCCGTCCTCGTCTTCGGTCATCAGTCCTTCTTGTCCCGACAACACCGTTGCCGAAACTTCCACGGTCCCGGAATCTGTATATTTGATGGCATTCCCGACTAAATTATGTAAAATCTGCTGGACGCGGTTTTCATCGGCATCCACCAAGGGAACATCTTTCCCCACGGCATTTACCAGTTGCAGGGATTTCCCTCCAACTAAGGGTTGACAGATCGTGAGGACGACATTGGTAATTTCCCGCATTCCCAAGGGTTTAAGGTCAAGTTGGATATTTTTATGCTTGAGCTTGGAAAAGTCGAGCAAATCCTGCACCAATTGCGCCAGAGTTTGACCACTAGAGACGACGAGGGACAGATTAGCCCGTTGCAACTCGCTGAGGTCTCCGGTGGCCCCATCTAACATAGATTCGGTAATGCCGATAATTCCATTCAGGGGAGTGCAGAGTTCATGGGAGGTACTGGCGAGAAATTCATCTTTGAGGTCATCGAGGTCTTGCAAGGCCCGATTTTTGGTTTCTAACTCTTCCGATGAGGTGAGTAAGTTGGTATAGAGGCGGGCATTTTCAATCGAAATTGCTGCTTGGGAGGAGAGGAGTTTGAGCACTTCCAAGCGGTCCGGGGTAAAGGCCCCGGTGGTGATGTTATTTTCTAAGTACAGAATGCCGATGAGTTTGCCCTGATGAACGATAGGCGCACAAAGGATGGATTGGGGTTGATAGTCGATAATATATTGGTCATGGATGAAGCGTTCCTCGGCGATCGCCTCTTTAATCACCACGGATTCCTGAGTCCGGGCGACATAGTTGATGATAGTCAAGGGTAGGCGACTGCTGTTTTCCACCGGGATATGTTGGCCGATCATCACCTCAGTTTCGTGGGTGGTTCCGGTGGCCTCAATATAAAGTTTATTCTGGGTTTCTAAGATTAAAGAGATGGTCTCTGCTCCCGCATTTTCCATGACAATTTTCATCAATTTTGTGAGCAGATTATCCAGGACAATTTCCCCATTAATGGCAGCGGAGGCTTTAACAAAGGCGGTTAAATCGAGTAAACCGGCATGAGAGCCAGTGGTGGTGGAAATAGTGGTGGTGGTGCTCATGACTCCCCCTCCCCCCTGTCCCTCCAGACTTCCCCGGGCGATGGAATGGGAATAGGCGGCATCGAGGTCGCTGACTTTGCGAGTGGCCCCCCAGCGCAGATAGGCATAATAGGCTTCGGTGATATAGGTGGAGGTGATTTTATCGAGGTTGAGTTGCTGATAAAATTCTCCTGCCCGTTCGCAGGCGATCGCCGCTTCATGAATGTAGCCATATTTGCGGGCGGATTTGATGGCGCGATCGTAATGGGTCATCGCCGCCACTTTTCGTCCTAAAACCCGGGCTTTTTCCGCCTCAACCAATTCATACTTATGTCGATAGTTTTGTGGCGCGTGTAAAGCCCATCGCTTCATTTGGCGTTGGGCTAGTTGGACCCGCGCCAACGCTTTGATTTTCTGGACGGGTGTCCCTTGGGGATAGAGAGCAAGTAAGGCTAAAGACTGGTAAAAATTGTGTTCATTAACACTGACCAATCCCACCACACCCTGTTGATAATTCTCCGCTAAGGCAGCATAATAAACCGCCTGTTCATATTCTCCAAATAAATAACATAAGATAGTTTTGGCCAGATAGGCCGCAAACACTGACATGGTATTGTTGGATTCAATCAAGGTGGGGAGCAGGGTTTCTTCCTCAAAGCTCTCTCCACTCAAGAGGCAGGGATTGGGTAATTCTCCTTGTAAGTTGAGTATGAATTGTCGCCAAATCCGCGCATAATGGACATGAAAATCTAGTTTGAGTTGGACCATCCAAGCAATATAATGGTCAGACTCGGCAGCCACTGCCTCTAGGGGTTCTCCCCGAAATAAATTATGATTGCAATAATGCAGGGCCGCGTGTCCCGCCCATTCGATATCCCCGGTTTCTAAGCCCGCATTAAAGGCATTTTTTAAGGGGTCGATGGTATCCTGAAGGGAAATTTTGGCGTGTTTGATATGGGCATAGACTAAATCTCCCACCTTCGCTTTCATGGTTTTATCGTCAAATTGCTCTAGCAGTCGTAAGGCGAGTTCACCACTGCGATCGCCTCCCTTAATATCCGACCAAGAACCATACAACAGCACCCCATAAAACCCGTAGGCAAAGGCAGAAAGCACAGAATTTCCATGTTTTACACAGAGGTCTATCATGGTGTAGACTACCAGATGCAGCATATTGACTGAAGAGACATAAGCTGCTGGGGTCATAGCGACTAAAATTCTCATGGCAGCCAACTGTTGCGGATTGCTGATATGTGGCAACGCCGCTAAATCTTCAAGGGTCTTGTTTTTGAGAATCCATTTGGTGCGGATTGCTCCCCAAATCCGATGGAATTGATTCGGCTGTTTCGGCAGGGTGATTCCCAGCAGTTGCAGGACCATCCCCCCGGTATTGATAGCCTTCTCCATTTGATTCTGAGACACATAAGATTGAATTTTCTTTTCGTAGATATCAATCTTTTCTAATAAGGTTCGGGTATTTTTGAGAGCATCCTGGGCCAGGTGGTTGGCTCGGGCGTAATTGGCAACTAAATATTCGGCTTCAATTAATTCATTGTAGAGATTTAAGGTGAACTCATAGCGGGAAATCCAGGTATCTTCGGGGAGTAACTGAAGGGATTTGGATAGATATTTAACCGCATTTTCATAAGCCATTGTCGTCTTGGCTTTTTGACCGGCTAGGAAATTGAGGTGAGCGATTTTACTGTTTTCCGACTGAGAGGCAATTAAACTCAAGCCAATGTTCAAATGATTGACAATCTCGAATAATTTTTCTTCCCGTTCTTCGGCGGTGCAATGTTTGAGGAGGAGTTTTCCAACTTTGAGGTGAACCTGTTGTTTCCGCTCCTCAGAAATCAGAGAATAGGCGACCTGGGCCACGCGATCGTGCAAGAACTGATAGGCGACCACTAAGTTATCTACCGGCAAGGCAACGGGTTCCTCATGGCCAAAAATTAAGGGGATTTTATAAGTATTGGCGATGGGTAAAATTAACCCTTGCTGTACCGCTTCCTGGAGGTCTGTAGCGGTAGCGGAGAGGGATTTTTCATTGACGAGGGCTAGAATATCAATATAAAATATATTCCCGATACAAGCGGCAACTTGTAAGGCATTTTGGGTAGATTCAGGAAGCTGTTGAATTTTGTTGACCATTAAATCCACCACATTATCCGTGATGGAAAGTTGCTCAATTCGGGGGAGATCCCACTCCCAACGCCCTGCACTGAGGTTACAAACCAGTAGATTATCTTGGATGAGGGACTTGAGCAGCATCCTTACGAAAAAAGGATTGCCATGAGTTTTCTGGTAAACGAGTTCTGCTAGGGGTCGCGATCGCACCGTGGGACAGCTGAGGGTATCGGCAATCAGTTGGTTAAGACATTCGATATTTAAAGGTTCCAGGGCGATCGGCGTTATCCGCACTCCGGACTGTTGAAACCGCCGAATCATTTGGAGTAACGGATGGCGAGGGCTATCGATTTCGTTTTCGGGATAGGCACCAATGAGTAACAAACATTGGCGATCGGATGCACTGACGATCGCCTGTAACAGGGTCATCGATGCCGCATCCGCCCAATGTAAATCATCTAAAAATAGCACCAGAGGATGGTCTTGAGTCGTAAAAACGCTCAGGAATTTTTGAAAGACAACACTTAAGCGATTCTGGGATTCTGAAGGGGGTAGAACCGGGACCGGGGGCTGTTTGCCAATAATCAGTTCCACCTCCGGAATCAGGTCAATAATGACTTGACCATTTTGGCCCAGTTGCAATAAAATTTGCTCTCGCCATGCGGTAATGCGGTCTTCACTTTCGCTTAAAATCAAGCGAATTAATTGCTCGAAGGCTTCAATCAGTCCCCCGTAGGGGATATTGCTTCTATACCGCTCAAATTTGCCCGAAATAAAATAGCCGGTTTGTCGGTTCAGGGGTTGGGGCATCGCCTGAAGTAGGGCCGATTTTCCCACCCCGGAATAGCCGGAAATTAGAACAATTTCACAGGATGAGGAGGGGAGTTCGCCGGTTTTGTCCGGTCCTGAAATGGCGGAAATGACCGGCGCTTGGCGGCGGATTCTCCAGTAGGCTTCTTGGAGAAGCGCCAGTTCGCGATCGCGCCCATAGAGTTTTTCAGAAACGAGCAGTTCCCCGGATAAATCCGCCGTCCCTAGGGCGAATTTCGCGATTTTGCCCGTTTCGTTCAGTTGCGTCAAACAGGTGACCAGATCCCCTTTGAGTCCATAAGCACTTTGATAGCGGTCTTCCGGATTTTTTGCCAACAGTTTCATCACGATATTAGAAACTACCCGGGGAATTTCTGGTTTAACTTCCGTGAGGGGACGGGGATTTTTGGCTAAATGGGCATGGACAATTTCCATCGGGTCTGTCCCTTTAAAGGGCAGTTCCCCCAGGAGCATTTCATAAAAGGTCACCCCAAGAGAATAAAAGTCGGACCGATAATCCAGTTCACGATTCATCCGCCCCGTTTGCTCCGGGGACATATAGGGCAAGGTTCCCTCGATCGCCCCGGGATTGATGCCCTTTTGTCCGATGGAAATACTAAAATCTGTAATTTTGACTTGCTGGGTTTTTCCCTGAATAATAATATTTAAAGGATGAAGATCGCGATGAATAATATGGGCGTTATGAATTTCCCCTAAAATTTCCGTCAGTTGGATGGCAATCTGTAAAAATTCTTTTAAATTTAACCGAATTCCCGTCAAATAGTGTTTGAGAGAAACCCCGCCCATATCCTCTAGGACGAGGGCAAGCTGATTATATTCAAAGGTTTCCAAGGCATACACCTTGATGATCCCAGAACTGTTCAAATTTCGCGTAATTTCATATTCATGGTGAAGTTTAGCCAGTTCCTCCGGAGTGGGGTACTCGGCTTTGAGCAGTTTGAGGATCACTCGTTGGTCGTCGAGTTCTCGTTGAGCTCGATAAACAATGGTGTTGACACCTTCGTAAATTTTTTCAATGATGGTGTAGCCTTTAAGCGAGATCGTCATGAGTCTCAACAATAGTCGATAGGTAGGCGTTAGAATGAAAAAGGTTTGATCCCCAGTTCAACGGTGGGTTGTTGTCACGGACTTACCCCCCTTTACGGCTCAATAACAACTGAGACAATCGGCGGAGGTAGACCCTTGATTTGCCCGGTTTGGATTTTGTTTCTTCACAGGGGATGTTTGGTGACACCCCATTGATACCGACTCTCCTCATTGAATCATCGCGCCCCACCCCAGGGCCATCGTTATGGAGGCTCACCGCTGAATCGGACCCAAACGGGTTCTTTTGACCTGAGCGAAACAATCCGGCGTCATTTACCCAGGCGTAGAGAACATCAATCCTGAGAAAACCACTGTAGAAGCTGCACCTCTTTGCCCTCAAAATGTGGATTAATCCATCGGTGTCATAAGAATCTCTATTGTTTATGATAAGACGCCTTCGAGAGCTTTTAGTCCCCCGTTGCTGGACTCCAGTGGGGGAAAGCAAGGGTGAGGATGAGGGCGTCCCCTTCACTTGCCACGGATTCAATGTTTTATCGCTTGGAAGGGAGGCATGGAATGGGCAAGGGAAAGCATTTTGACACAGCCGCTTTCCGCTCGCGCTTTGAATGTAGACTAACCTGATAGTTGGCCTCGGTTACAACCCTAAGCACAGGGTAGCGGTTACCACCCCCACCTGCTCACTGATTTTAAAGGTAATTTTGTGACTGTGCTAGAACCCGGGTGAAATCTTGGCCAGAAGGGGGCTAATTTTGAGGGGTTCCTGGATCAAACGGGGCGATCGCCACCCTGCCTGGATCACAAAGGGGTGCGAAAACTCGCACCCCTTTGCAGAATAGCTGACATCAGACTCCAGATTCAAGATTCCCGGACTCGTGAGGAGGGGGCCCAAGAGGGCCGACAAGTGCCTCCGGTGCAATCGAGATGGAGTTCATGCCAATACAGGGTGGGAATCGCCCATCCGCGATCGCCCGCGTGTTCCCGTCCTAACCAACGGTTTTCTAAATAATCATTCGGTGATTCATAGCGATGGGGATGCCAATAGGGAACGGTCAAGGACCCATAAACCTTGCGATACTCTTCCGAGTCAATCAAGGCCGATACCATTGCCCCCACACCATGTTCAACCAGTAACCAATCGCATTCACGGATTTCCGCTTCATCATGGGGCGATCGGCCTAAAAAATGCTTAAACGCATTCTCAATAAACTTGACGTTGGAACTTTTCTCATAGAAACTTTCCAAATAAATTGAAGAGACGGCAATACTCTTCAAAAAATGCCGAATTCCAATTTTTCCCTTGATAAATTCTTTCTCTAATCCCCCTAACTTTTTCCGTTCAAACTGATAAGGTTGCCGTTCCAAGACTTGATGATAAATTTGTCGCAGCACCCCTTCTCGTTCTTCAACGGAGGCTTTCTGCTTCATCGTCACTGGCTCTTGTAAGCTCATGGTCTGCTCCTCTATTTGGATAAACCGATTGGTATAATTGTCCCGATATATTGAGGACTGAGGCGGTTTCTGGCTCACTGAAACTGGGTCTCTAGTCCCTTGGCTTCAGATATCCCTGGGGAAATGCTAGTTGGCGATCGCCGCTTTCTGCACATTGGCCATCAGTTTCGGGGGAATATCTAAGGCCTCAATCATCCGATTAATATACGGATCAAGGTACTGATTCGCACTACTGGGTAAATGAGCATGAGTCGTTTCTTTCAAACAACGATAGGCTACCCCACAGGAATTTTGTCTCTGATAGGCCGTCAAAATATTACATTGCCACAACACCAAGGAATCATTAAAAAAGCGCGGGTCATCTTTGAGAATCGCTAAGGCACTGTATCGCATCACCTGAGTCATATCGTAATAGCAGCGCTGTCCGTGCTTCTGCATAATGTCTGGATGCAGGGACATAAACTTTTTCAAAGCATGACGAACCAGCAGGTCTCCCTTCTCTCGCAACATTTCGTAGGTTTTCACCCGTTCTCCAAAGGTTTGCAGATATCGTTTCATCCCTTGCAAATCCCCGGAACTCAGATACTGCCCCTCGTTGTCGTTAATCAGTTCTTGTAATTTTGAATTGATAGCTTGCATGGCATCCCCCTCGTCCTGAACCCAGGCCCAATTTTTATGGCTTTTCTATGTCTAGTGTTATCGATCGCAGCCCTTTCCGGCAAGGAATTGATGTAATTTTTAATATTTCCGTAAATCTGCTGAGAGGGGGTAACTAGCGGGGGCTCACAGGTGCCAGCAGCCTCTTAGGGGATTGCAAAATATAAATCATATAAAGGTTTGTAGTGACTCCTTGATTGAGTCATCTTTGAAGAAACCCCGTCAAGGGGGGACGTTGAACGTTTTGCGGGTTTTATTTTTTGGAGTTCCCTTAGACGAAATGATAAGGCGGGAGGGCATCCCCCAACTGTAACTCCCAAGCGGAACAGGTTTGCTGCCACTCTTGGAATCGTTCATAGAGTAAAGCTTCTTCCTGCTTATGAACTAACAGAAAAATCCGATGGCTTTGATCCTCCAGGTCCGAGGCGATCGCCTGGGGATACCATTGCGCCACTTGGCCGCGAATCCAGTCCCACTGGGCGGATTGCTCATTATGAAAGGCTTGGGTAGCCTGATAGCGCTGTTTTTTCGCCAGTAAATAGGCTTTGCCACGCACCTCAGTGGAAATCTCAAACTCGGGTTCAGGACGCTTAAAGCATTTTAAAATGTACTCCCCTTGACCAACAAAGCGATCGAGTTTCTCTAAATATTCCGCTTCCCGAGTAACTAAATGCTCTTGTAGCGCCTGGAGAGACCGAAATAGGGTCCCAAATCGCAGGGGTAACAGGCACTGTTGCTGAAACAATTCTCCTAGGGTGCGATCGTGGGCGACGATCGCCTGAACCAACAGCGCATCATCCCCTTGCAAGCGGTTAATATCCACATCAAGTTCCACCACAGCACAGATCTCCTTCCCGGGAACCAGTTGCACCAATTGGCCAATTCCGAGGGGGAGTTCTAACTCAACCGGGGGTGTTTTTAAAAAAGCGTAAGTGTAAACTTCCATCGGTTAACTGGGAATAAATTCGATCGCCAAGGATAACTGCGCCCACCCAGATTGCCAGTGTTGCTGGGATGAGCAGATTTCTACGGCTAAAGTATCCTCCGGGTCTAACAAAGCTGTCACCAGGGTTTCTACGGGATCAACGCTAGTGTTCCCTTTAGTGGAAGGCAACGAGACCCCGGAAAACCCGGCCCAGAATCGGGCGGATAACTGTTCCAGGGCGATCGCTTCAGAATACCACCCACTCCGGTCCGATTGAATCACCGTCCCTGGGGCCAACGGTGTGATCGGACTGGGAGTCTGTCCGGTAGCAATATCGATTACCCACGAGAACTTCGGGGTTTCCACGGTCAAAATTCCCACCAGTCGTCCCATTCCCGTTTCCCAGTCTCGTTCCGGTTGGAGGATGCGGGTTTGGACTCCTGCCATCCATTGCATGACCTCTAAACCTGACCCTAGCATCTTCCATAACAGTTGAGAGGCTAATTCATCGATGGAAATCTCTGCCGGAGGGGGTGGGATAACGGGATGAGACGGTTTGGTATCCACGAGACGACTGGCGATCGCCACGAATAAGGGAATCAATTCCGACCCCTCCCCTCCGTTGTTACTTCCAGGGATACCATGACTCTTTTCTTGCCAGTCCCAGAGGAGGGGAAGGACCGCAGCAGCAATTCCCCCATCAGAAGTCCCGGGAGTTTTGGAGGAATCTGGATAGTCTACCAGGGGTTGACAGGGGCGAATTTTCGCAGAGGTGGGGTGATCCGGGTCTGAAAAGGGTTCCGAGAAGAACTCCAGTTCTGGATCCCTGACAAATGCCAACTCTAAGGTGAGTTGCATCTCGCCCACCTGCCAGGGACTCCCGGGTTGGAGGAATTCTACTGGAGTGGGTTGGAGGAAGCGGGCGAGTTCTGGGGTGGTGAGGTGCAGTTGTTGGCGGAGTTGGGAGAGGAAGTCCCCCAGTCTCAGGGACTCACGCAAGGAGGCAACAGCATCGGACTGAATCCGGGTGGTTTCGGGGTCGAGGGGGACTAATTCGCCAGGGTAGGGACAAGGGCGATCGCTGGCGAGGTCAAAAAACCAGGGGCAATCCCCACTCTTTCCCCGTAATCCGAGCACCAGTCGCACCATTCCCCCGTCCCATCCCTGTTCTGGTTGGAACATATTCGCCGGAATCCCGCTAATCAGTCGCATCACCGCTTCGGAACTGCGGACGGCATACCAGAGAAGTTCGGGAATCCAGTCTTCTAGGGGGATAAACCGGGATTTTGGGGCTGTGTTTGGGTCGGGGTTGGGTTCTGGGGTGAGAACCGTCGCTTGTTTAAAGGAATCGAGGACCTGACAAGCTTCTGGGAGGAGGTAGGGGGTGAGGATTTCCGGAGTTGGGGGATAGTCAAAGCGGTGGACAACTTCGGGTCGCCGCATTTCGGCTACTTTCGCAATCAGTTTCTCCCAGGCGGCGATCGCCGAAGGGTCTAAGCAAAATTCCCCGACTTCCGGGCCGGTTTTTGGGGGAATTAGCTTGAGAATGGTCTGCCGGACCTTTAAGGGGTCAAAAGGGGGATGTTCCGGGTTTAATTGTTGGGGTTTACTCATAAAGTTTCCTTCCATCGATCTGGAAGAAGTGGATCGCGCCGCCGACTTCGGTCCGGGTGGCGATCGCTAAATTCAGGGGACTCGGTGGCATTTGGGTTCCGGAATTGAAGGCGGCAGCAAGGGCGATGGGGGACCCGGGTCCTTGAATCGCAGCCAAGGGCTCTAAGTCATGATTAAACCAGAGAATTTGCCCATTCTCATCGGCAGTCACCCCACCCCCAGGGACGACGGATAAACAAACCGGGAGGGTTGCTAAGGGTAGCCGACGGACCCGCAGGGGCCAGAGTTGAATCTGCCACAAGGCGGGTCTGGGGTGACGGGTAATTCCCGCCAGGGTATAGGGTTGTTCGGTTAAAATCACCGGGTCTAAAATGCCCTGAAAGGATTCAGACCCGACTCGGGTTCCCCGACGGGTATAAACCTCGAACAGGGTCCGGCCCTGGTTAGGGCCGGAGTCATCCCGGATCGCCAGGAGATGTTTGGAGTCGAGAAACAGGATCCTAGGCAGCTCATCGTCAGGAATTGGGCAGTGATGGTCTGGGGCCTTAAATCCGGTGGGGGAGAGGGTGGCGAGGGAATAAAAGTTGAGGGTCCCTGGTACGGCAATGGCTAACCAGCGGTAGTCTGGGTCGATCGCCATCCGAAATTCCCGATCGCAGGTGAGTTGATGTTGGGGTTGACCCTTGGCGATCGCCAGCCAATACAGCCGACGTCCGGTACTCACCCAGCAGCCCCCCGTTACTGGCAGAACCTCGGTCACGCGATCGGGAAAATCCACCACCTTGGGGGGGAGTGCTAGTTGATGCCAGAGTCTTACCTGATTCCCGTGGGCCGCGTAGAGATAGCCCTCCTGGGAGACTAATGCTGTGGTGGGGACGGATAGGGGAATGCGGGACTGTTGGCTGCTGGGGCATTCCGGCATTTTCGGCATCGGGGACTCGTTCAAGGGTAACGGGCGATCGCTCAAGAGTCGTACCCCGGGTTCATTCATCGCCGCTTTAATCTGTTGTGCCATTTGCGCGGCGCTGGCGTACCGCCGCGCCGGGAGTTTCTCTAAGGCTTTTTCCAGGATTAACCGCAAGGGCAAAGGCACCTGTTCGGGAACCTGCAAGCGCTGATTCAAATGCGCCCACATCAGGTCCCCAGGTTTTCCCGTAAAGGGTCGATATCCCAGCAGCAGTTCAAACAGCAAAATCCCCATCGAGTAAATATCCGCCCCCCGAGAGTACAAGCCATAAAAGCCTTCGGGGGCCGCATAAGCCGTCGCCCCCACTGCTTCGAGTTCATCACTCTCCCCCCGACGACTCCCTTGCAGTTCGCCGAAGCGCCGCGCAATGCCAAAATCCGAGAGGCGCGCAAACCAGGCCCCTTTTTTCACGCTCAACAGGATATTTTCCGGTTTGATATCACAGTGAATGATTCCCGCCTCATGAGCGCATTCTAATCCCGCCAGAATCCCGAGGATTAATTCCATCCCTTCCCCTAAACTCAAGGAAGCGTTTGCTTCCAGGAGTTCGCGCAGGGTTGCTCCTTCACAGTAGTCCATCACCACATATCGGGCGGCAGGGGTTTGTTCTAAGGCGCGACAGGTGACAATATGCGGATGTTGCAAGGTGAGTAAGGACAACAGTTCCCGCAAAAATTTATGGGTGGGTAGACGCAGGTGAGTCAGTTCTTTGAGGGCCACCAATTGGCCGGTTTTGCGCTCGATCGCACAAAAGACTTTGCCAAATTGTCCCTGCCCGACTAATGCTAAAACTCGATATTTGGGCAGTTGCTTTTGGAGTTGCCGCAATTCCTTGGGTGTTGCGGGTCCCGAGGGACGACTTCCTTTCAGATAGCCTATATTCGGCCCTTCATCGGATTGGTTAGTCCGGTCCATCCTCTCTCCCTTGTTGATCCTGTCTTGATCATGCGATCGCTCTGTCCTCTGATGAGTCATCCTGACTCGCCAGGTGTATTGCCCCTTCCTATCGTAAATCCCTTTGCCCGCAAATGACCGCTTCCCACCGGGCCTCGCATATCCTGACTTGGACCGCCAATGTCACAATAATTAAGATTGAGCCAGCTTTCAGGGTGCATCAACGTTTAAATCCGTCGGGGTAATCATAATAATCTTTAATTGTCAAGGGTTAAGTTCAAAAAAAGGCCCGTCCCCTTGTCCATTATCCTCAAAGTCAAAACCGGATCTACCGTAACTCGGAATCAATCCTACAACCCACCACCAATCACCCAATTAAGATGGTCAAAATTGTTCGTTTAGAACCAATCGCCCAAGATACCGAAGTTCAGACAAATGCTAACATTCTCTCGGCCCTACTTGCTGAAGATCTCCACGTCCTCAAAGAATGTGGAGGGCGAGGATTATGTGCCACCTGTCATGTGTTTATAAAACAAGGTATGGAGAGTGTCTCTCCAATGGGACGCCGAGAACAACGCACCCTAGAGGTGATCACCACCGCTAAAACTAACTCTCGCCTCGCCTGTCAGTCCCGAATCCTCGGCGAGGGGGTAGTGGTCGAAGTCCCGACGGGGATGTATCTCGATGCGATTGAAGATATCGAGGCCCTGATCGGACGGCGCACGGAACAAGATCTATTACATCCGATCACGGGTCAAGTTGTGGTGGAATCGGGTAAGTTAATTACGCGATCGGTCATTCTCGAACTCAAAGATGTTCGTCTCCAAGTCGGACAATATTTAGCCCGCACTCGCGAAGCTTAAAACACAGGGAGTGCGAGCATTTTAAAACATCAGGAGTGCGAACATCTTGCTCGCTAGAACAAGAGCGAGCAAGATGCTCGCACTGCTCTAAATATCCGCAAGATGCTCGCACTGCTCTAAATATCTGAACCCTGATCCTAAATCCGGTTGTTAAAAGTATTAAAAATCCTAGGCCCTTCGACTCCCTTCGGCTGGGCTCAGGACAGGCTTCGACCCTTCGACCCCCTTCGACTCTTCGACCGGCTCAGAGCTCAGGACAGGCTTCGGCCCTTCGACTAGCTCAGGGCTCAGGGCTCAGAACTCAGAGCTTGTCGAAGAGTCGAAGGGCCTACAATTGCTCAACTTCTTTTTAAAGACCTATTCCAACCGCATTCCGTATGAGATCCCGTGAACCGCTATAATTCCAAATTAATCCCCCCAAACTTTTAGAGAAAGGGGGGATTTTAAAGCAACAATCCTGCCAGAATTGTTCTGACAGGACTGCCTATTATAGTGACTTGTTAAAAAGACCTTTGAGGTCTGTGTTATTTCGATTTTCTATGTTTTTACTTTATCTGAATCTAAAGAGACCGGACATCTATCTTTAGGGAGAAGTTGCCTTAGTCTCGAGTTAGAGGACGCAGAACTGTAGGAGGTTGGAGTAACTACCTCCGAGGAGAAGGAAAAACTGGCGATCGCCCCCTTCAATTGCCCCCCATTGTCAATCCTTCACCCAAACCCGTTTTAATCGCAATAAAGAGTATCGCGGGTGTTGCGTCCTGTCACCGGATTGGTCCCGCTGGCAAGTTCACAGAGGATTTCAGTAGCATCATCGCGTAGGAAGACATCGGTAAAATCTGCTCCTTCGATATTGGCCCCGTTAAATTTAGCACTGAAGGCAAAAGACCCTTCGAGAATGGCATTTTTGAGGTTGGCTTTGATAAACCTTGCCGTATCTAAGGTGGTGTTGCTGAGGTTTGCGCCTTCTAAATTGGCCTCTTCTAGGTGCGCGGCGAATAGGCTGGCCCCTTGCAAGTTGGCATGACTCAGGTTACTTTTGCGGAGGTTCGCGTGGTTAAAGCTGGCTTGGGTGAGGTCGCGACCGGAAAAATCCGCGCCGAGGAGGTTTTCTTTGTTATAGTTTTGGGCGAGAGCCTCGGGAGGGTAAGCCGTGGTGAGGGTGGCGAAGGTTCCGACTGCTGAGCTCCAAACCAGTACAGAAACAACCAGACTCATGACCCGAGTCCAACCCCAGTTACAAAACCAATTTTTCATACGTTCGTTTCGTCGATCCAAAAGTGACTCCTGCGCGATGGGAGGGATGAGTTTTTAAGACAAAGAAAATTCAAGTATCCGTTGTTATTTTATCAGCAAGCGTAACCCTGGAGTTGTCGGATGTGTGCTTCTTCTCCCCTTTGGTTGAGTATCCTGGCCGACCCTAGACCCAACCCGGGTTTGTGGGGTGAAGCATTGGTAGCTCAATGGTTACTGGATACAGGGTGGGAGATTTGGGCGCGGCGTTGGCGCTGTCGGTGGGGGGAAATTGATCTGATTGCTTGGCAGTCTGGTTATACAACACAAAGTAAATCATTTGTCAAGGGAGATGTTTCCCCTCATTTGGTCAGGAGTGAGGGGGGTCTGTTGGCATTTGTGGAGGTCAAAACGCGATCGCCCAGGAGTTGGGATGCCGGGGGTCTCTTGGCAATTTCGTCCGGGAAGCAGGCCAAACTGATCCAAACCGCCCAGTTATTTTTAGCGGAACATCCGGAGTTCGCTGAGTTTCCCTGCCGGTTTGATGTGGCGTTGGTCCAATATCAGCGCCAAAGGCGATCGTCCCAGTCGGGGGTTAACCTCCCAGGCGATCGCCCAGGTCAACCTTCACCGCCACAGAATCCCATCTGCCTCGGTCAACCCCAACCCATTGGAGATTATTGCTTTACCCTGCATGATTATATTTGTGGAGCGTTCGATGCCTAAGATCGCAACAGCCTCCTGTTTCCCGGTGACGAGAGTTCCCTTGTAGGAATTGGCCCGGATTATGCTAAAGTTTCCGGACAATACCCCAACCCTTGCACAAATTGTTCGCGAAACTCCTCAATTTCACTCAAATCAGGATGACCGTGAGACACAACCGCAATCTGATAGCGGCGCATCACCTCAATGGGAGACTGTTCATTTTCCAAGGCCCAGAGCGCCATTTGCAAGCGGATACTCGGTTGGCCGGGGATTCCTAATTCATTCATAAAGGCTCGAAAATCCCCATCCTGCTGCCGTTTGAGGGGCTGATTCATTTTCACCCGCACAATCCATCCATCGATTTGATGAATCACGCTCAGAAAGCGAACCGGCAGATTCGCGCTTGTGTTAAGATATTCCGCAACTCTTAGGGTTAGACTGGCATTCGCCAGGTGATAGAGGTAATCCATCTTCACCAATTTCCGTATTCTTGGACAATAATGAGTCATCTGGTTTGTCCGGTGGGTTAGTTGATTGCTTGTTGGCTCAGGAACCTAGTTTTCCCCATCCCTAGCAAAGCGTTAATAACTCTAGCCCTTGGACTTGGTAGCGCCAGGGAAAACTTGGCTACATGAGTTCAGGCCGTTGCCAGGAAAGGAATCCAGATGCTTTGCGTTCTCATGGAATTTAAAAGAGACCCAACTGAAGTAGGGAAGAATTGAACCTTCTGAGAGATGTGACTTTAGAGGAGGTCTTCGGTGGGAAAAATCCGGAGATTTTGCCAACTTTGTTTAGGGTTTGATCGGCTTTGATCCAATTCACCCCTGTCCTGTTCATCCTTCGATCTCATAACTATCAAAGCTCCATCTTCTATTGTGGCGATCGCCTGGTTTTTCTAACATGGGTAAGATCCCTCTGATGATATGGGGAAGTCTACCCAAGTTCTTACACTTACCCAGGGATTACCTTTCTTTAAACGTTTCTTAAGCTATCTTAGGTATTTATCCCCAGGTTTCTCTAATCCCTTCACTCCCCTTTTATTCAATTTAGCCAATTTTAAAAATAAAAGTTAAATTCGCCAAACTTTACATTATAATTTTCTATCTTAGCACAGATTCAACCGAATAAATCCCTTTTTGGGATGACAAGTATGTTCCCTAACGAAATCGATTCTGAGAGCCTAACAGCCCCGGTCAATACCCTCAACGGCCCAACCCACAGTAATACCGGGGGCGATCGCACCCTATCCGGATATGACTACGACCTGCCGTTCGACCGCATCGCTCAGAATCCGGTCACCCCTCGGGATAGTTCTCGGTTGCTCGTGGTGGATTCACCCACCAGTCACCAGCATCGGAGATTCCGAGACCTCCCAGAACTTCTAGAACCCGGTGACTTACTGGTTCTCAACAATACTCGGGTGATGCCCGCTAGACTCTACGGTTATAAATCCACGGGTACCCCTGTTGAGGTCCTGCTGTTAGAAGAACAAGAGGAGAACCAGTGGCTCGGATTAGTCAAACCGGGGCGGCGGTTAAAACCTGGGGCGCTGATTCAGTTTCCTGCGCCAGACCATCCAGAGGGCGAACCTCTCTCAAACTCCACATTGTCGGCTACTGTGTTAGCGACTGATGACGGGACTGGGGGGAGAATCTTACAATTTGAAGCGACACCGGGGACGTCCGTCCGGGAGTTACTGGAGTCTTATGGACAGGTGCCGTTACCGCCTTATATTACCCAATCTGTCGCTTCACCGGACCAATATCAAACGGTTTATGCCGAAGAGTCGGGATCCGCAGCCGCACCCACTGCGGGGTTGCACTTTACGGAAGAATTGCTCGATCGCCTGGAAGCCCAGGGAATAAATCGGGCCTTTGTTACCTTGCACGTCGGAGTTGGCACTTTTCGCCCGGTGGAAGTTGAGGATGTCACCCGCCATCAAATGCATGAAGAGTGGGTGCAAGTACCGCCGGAAACCGTGGAAAAAATCCGCGAGACGAAAGCGCGGGGGGGTCGAGTGATTGCGGTGGGGACCACCGGGGTGCGATCGCTGGAAGGTGCAGCAGTCTCCGGGGAATTGCAGCCGTTTTGTGGCAAGACGGATTTATTTATCTATCCGGGATATCAGTGGCGGGTCGTTGATGGATTGATTACCAATTTTCATCTACCGCGCTCAAGTTTGCTGATGTTGGTGAGTGCATTAATAGGGCGCGATCGCCTGTTGGGGTTGTATCGGGAGGCGATCGCGCAGGAGTATCGCTTTTATTCCTTTGGGGACGCGATGATCATTTTGCCTGCTGCCAAGACTGGCGTTTCAGCCTCCTAAAAAATTAAGCATCAAGCACTTGACAAATGACAATGCTTCATGCTTGATTTTTGCCCTGAACTGATAGCAAGACGCGATCGCCCGCGTCTTGACCATCAACGAACCCCTACCTTTAGGATTCTTCGTCCTCGTCATCTTCGTCAGAAGGATAGACAAAACCCGTAGAACGTCCGGTCAATACCGACTTGCCGAGGGACAGGGCTTTTTGAGCTTGCAAAGCTGCTTTGTTCTTCCAAGTCGCTTTGCGTTTATCGCGCTTGGATTTCGAGGTTTTCTTCTTGGGAACCGCCATAACCTGAATGACTCAAATTTTTGACAACCTTTCCATTTTAAGCCATAATCTTGACTCTGCGATCGCACCGCGAGTTGTTTGCTGCGTTCTGGGGTAAAAAATTTTCACACCCTACCCAGGTTTTCCACTGGATCCTCATCAGTGCAAATTTTCATGCTCGATCACAAACACATTGGCATAGAGATTGGCTAAAACCTGTTGTCCCTGTTGGGTCAACCCTAGGTAAGGTAGGGCCTCCTGAATGTAAGGATAAACGCTTTCCCAATAAACCCGAGGATATTTAGCCCGCAGATCCCCAGGGTTTTCGTACCCCAGTTTTGCATTCATGCCTATTTCTTCAAACTCATAGAACAGGGCACTAATTTTTTTCAAATATCTGGGATCGCTGAGTTGGCCGACTAGGGCCGCCGCCCGCACCAGTGCCGGATAAGTGCCAGATTCCTGAGAATCCTCAACGATCGGCATGGGAAACCGCGTCAGTTCAATATTCCGCTTGAGGGCTTCGGCATCAATCAGTTTATGACCGCCAAAGCGCTCTTGAATAAACAACTTATCGCGATCGACTCGATAGGGAGTCAAACTGGCAGAGGTCGCCCCTTCCGGGAGAGTTACCGTTTCGCCATTGCAACCCGTGGCATAGATCCCGGCAGCGGTTTGATCCTGTTTGCAAACCCCTTTGACATAGCCGATATCGTGGCAGACCAGAGAAATGATAAAGTGCAGCCAATCTTCACAAGAAACGCCCCCCTCACGGATGTGTTTCCCCCGCAAGATCTCTTGTCCCACTAACGTGATGTTAATGGTGTGTTCGATATTGTGGTACAAGGCATCGGTATTTGCCAGGTTCTCTAGGGCCATGTGGCCCGCCCAACCGATAATATCCGCATAGTCTGGTTTCAAACCCCCGTATGTCCGGGCATAGCCTGCTTTAAGCTGGCGCACGAAGTCATCAATCAAGATTTCCGTGGTATTAAACATATCCCCTTCTGCCTGTTATTATTTGCGCTTGGTTACCCTGGAGGGGCCAAAAACGCCGAGTAGACCGCCAACGTTGCTCCTGTCAATCATAAAAACTCGGATTTGTGAGCTTGAACCAGAGATAATGGTGCTTGTATTCAGTGTAGACAATTGGGAGACCTCAGCGGTGAAAATACAGACTCCCACTCCGACTCCGGTTCCCTTGGGAACGGGGGTTAGAGTGGGGTCCCACCTGGAGCGGGTGTAGAGACCCGAAATGAGGCGTCTCTGGCAACGGAAGACTGGCCTTCCCTAGCCGTTTTTTCAATATACGGTTTTCCGGTCTACTTCAATGACGGAGATCCTCGGGGGTCGCGATCTAGATCACACCCATCAGGCGGATGCGATCGCATCGTAGAAAAGCAGAATCGCTATGATCTATATCATATTGATCCTACGGATTTTCAGTGGAAATTATAGGTTTCCAAAAGAACAATGGAACTAACCGCAGCCATGTCTCAAGTCCCGCTGGAAGAATTATACGGTCAAGTCATGTTCTCTAATGTCGTGACTCGTGCCGATCGCCAACAGCTTAAAGCCGCTCTTTTAAAAGATTGCTTGAGCGAAGACGAACAAGCCATCATTGACCGAGTGCTTTATAACGTCCGCCGGGGATGGCTCCAGCTTATCGATTGAACTCCCTCCCCCTTATAAAAAAACCTGCTTCTAACTTTAAGCAGTGAGTACGGTATCTTTATTATTCATTTTGTCCGATTTGATATTTCGGATGCTGCCTATTGGGGTTTTTTTCTCAACCTGTCAGCATCCTTTGGCTTTTCATCTCTCCATTTATTTTTCCGGCCCCCAGAATCCTCGAAGGGAACAAAATCTCCATGAACGTCCCTCGGCTGTAGCGAGAATTGAGGGCCATTTTTTATGCTCATTTAGGGTTGGATACCAAATCGGGTTCAAACCCATTTTCTGTTGATCCCGCGCTTCTGGGGCTTTGTCCGCTTTCCGCCCCACCCTTGAGGGTGCGTGCGGGTTTTTAGTGCAAGAGAGAAGTCAAACCCTAGAGTGGGTAAATATTCAGAGCGATCGCCCCGATAAAAATGCTACGATAAGGGAGACGTTTAGGCGGGTGCGACTCGTGAGTGTCTCCATACAATTTATCAAGGGATTAGATGAGGAACTCGGCGGAATTAGTCTGCGAAAAGGCCGAAACTCGGGAACGAAAACCGTAGTATTGTTCTTTGAACGGGTTCAGGCTATGGAAAAAGGCCGAAGTTTTATTAATAAAATAGAAACCTTAAATTTGTATGATGAAGAAGGGGAAATTACAGTCATTCCCAATGGCATGAAATTTCAATTTGTGGATGATGACAATCTCTCCCAAGCTGAATGTTCGTTTGAGGTGACTTCGGATGAATCCTGGGAACGGGTGATGAGATTTTTGCACCGATATGCCGATGCGCATGGGTTTGAATTCCAAGAACCCAAAGTCTAGGCTTTCTTCTGGGGCGATCGCCAATCCGAGGGCGATTAGCTGGGATCAACTTAGTAGCTTGACCCCCGCAATTTTCCTGGGTCCCAACCTAACTGGCACCTTAATCCCGAATTTCTGTATCAAAAACTACAAAAACCCAGGACAGGGCGGTGATACTAAGGTACGATGCAGGTTACGCAATCAGCAGTTCAACAGCGTGAGGAGTCAGAAGCTTGAAAAAGGTAGAAGCCATTATTCGGCCATTTAAACTCGACGAAGTAAAAATCGCCTTAGTTAACGCAGGCGTAGTAGGGATGACTGTTTCAGAAGTCCGAGGGTTCGGACGGCAAAAAGGTCAAACTGAACGGTATCGCGGTTCTGAGTACACCGTAGAATTTTTGCAAAAACTCAAAGTGGAGATTGTCGTCGATGACGACATGGTGGATCTCGTGGTGGACAAAGTGGTTGCTGCCGCTAGAACTGGCGAAATTGGGGACGGTAAAATTTTCATCTCCTCTGTGGATGAAATCGTCCGGATTCGCACCGGAGAAAAGAACCTGGAAGCCATTTAGAACCTTGAGAAAGAATTAAGACTCCCCAATTGAGACTCAATTCTCCGTTCTTTTCAAATCTCCCCCCAACCTCAGTTGGAGGGGGATTTTTTATGAAAAATCTAGGGTAGCTAATTCAGGCAGGAGAATCTTAAAGGCCAGACCGCGATGACTCAGCCGTTTTTTAGTCTCGGGGTCCATTTCCGCAAAGGACTGACGCTGTTCGGGGTGGTAAAAAATTGGATCGTAACCAAACCCGTTATTTCCCCGGGGACGGTGGAGGATCCGGCCCGGACAAATGCCTTCAGCTTGTAAGGCAATGGAACCATCGGGACGGGCGATCGCGATTGCACAGACAAACTGGGCCTCTCGATTCAGTTCACTGCCTAACTCAAACAGCAGGCGCTCAATCCGCTCCTGATCCGTTGCACCATAGCGAGCGGAAAAAATTCCGGGACTGCCATCGAGAGCATCTACAGCCAACCCGGAATCATCAGCGATCGCCCATTGTCCCGTCGCGATCGCCACCTCCGACGCCTTAAGCACTGCATTCTCCATAAAGGTCTCGCCGGTCTCCTCCACGTCGATTTCCGGGGGTTTGAGCTGCAATTCCCAGCCCAAGTCTCCCAAATAGGCCTCCATTTCTTCCAGCTTACCGGGATTGCTCGTGGCAACCACCAAGGTTTTTTGCGTTTCAGGTTGTGATTCTAAAGTCATAGTCAAAACAGGGATACGGTAGCAACGGTTCCGAGGGGAGGGTTAGGGTACTGCACCTGATGGTCCCCTCCCCTGAGTCTTGGTCCGGGTTAGGGTGGGGTCCCCCTGAACGTAAAAAACTTACTCTTGTAAGCTAAACCCCCTCGGCCCATTGTTTGGCCCAAGCTAAGGTATCACGGACTTGGGCCAGGGTAGGCGCTTCGCAATAGAGTCGCAAAACGGGTTCAGTCCCACTAAACCGAATCAGCAGCCAACTGTCATCGCTTAAGCGGAATTTGTAGCCATCAATGGTTAGACAATCCACTACAGATTGACCGGCGATTTCCTTCAAGGTGGTGGTTTTGAGTTGTTCTCGCAGGCGATCGGCCACGGCCATACTACGCAGGGGTAAATCGATGCGGTCATAGCTGAAGTGATAGTCAGCTTGGTCCTGAGCGCGACGATAGAGGGTGCCTAATTCTAAGCCGGAGTGAACGATCGCCTCTAGGAGGTACAGGGAGGAAAGCAAGGCATCCCGTTCTGGGACATGGGTGCCATATCCAATGCCGCCAGACTCTTCGCCGCCAATCAGGACGCGATTTTCCAGCATCCGATCAGCGATATATTTGAAGCCGATCGGGGTTTCCATCAGGGGCCGGTCGTACAATTTGGCGACTCGGGGAATTAGGTCGGAACCGCTGACGGTTTTGATCACGGCCCCCATAAATCCGCGCCGTTTCGCCAGATGTTCGATTAAGACGGGGATCAAGATTTGGGAACTGAGGAAGGTGCCATCGCCATCGACGGCAGCAATGCGATCGGCATCGCCATCGAAGACAAATCCGACGGATAAACCAGGGTTGACCGATCGCCGGTGAGTTCGCATCTGGCGGAAGAGGGAGGAGAGGTAGCGCGGCAGGGGTTCTGGGGCACCGCCATCAAAGAGGGGGTCGCGATCGCTGTTGATTTCCTGTACGGGGACCTCCAGGATTTTACCCAATCCGGTCGCACCCGCCCCATGCATGGCATCAACAAATACCGTGAGTTGACCTTGGGCGACTGCCTCTTTAATCCGAGCAATATCCACCATTGAGCGCAGCATTTCGCAGTAACTCGGCCAGATATTGAACGTCTCTAATTTTCCTGGAGAAGGGGAAGCAGACCCTAGAGGGTTTTCTTTTGCCAGTTGCGCTTCGATCCGTTGGGTGACTTCCGGAGGGACTGAACCTCCAAATGCGCCCTTGACTTTTAAGCCGAGGTAGGCTGCTGGATTATGGGAAGCGGTTAAGACAATTGCGCCGAGGGCCTTGCGTTGGTGGGCTAACCAACTAAAGGCGGGGGTTGGGGCGTAGGTTTCCGAGAGCATGACGTCATACCCGACAGATTGGATGGACTCTGCCGCTGCTTGGGCAAAGGTTTCCGCCATAAAACGGCGATCGAACCCGACGATAATGGTTCGGCTTCCCGTGGAGGGTCCGTAAACTTCCTCTAAAACCTGGGCGGCGATCGCCGCCACCCGGACCACCCGCTCAAAGGTAAAATCAGCGGCAATCACACCACGCCAACCATCGGTCCCAAACTTAATCGGGCTACCATTCACCGGGAGAGAGATGGGTGCAGAACTCATAAAGAAAGTGCCTCAAACCACAATAATTGTTAAAGAAATATCGACTTAGCCAGGATCCTAATCGACCCTCAGAGAATCAGAGCAAAATATAGATTGACCCATAAGGTTTTGCACTCGGTGATTACCGAGTCATCTCTGTCCTAAGCGTTTAAGATTTTATCAAAAAACTGGAGAGATCAAACAAATTAAAACAGGTTAGTGAGCAAAAGTTACTCCCCTTTAAAGGAGAGATTTGTGAGAAATTTTAGACCTAGAGTTCATGAATCGACACAATTGCCAGCTTCACAGCGATCGGGTAGACCAATAATAGACCGAAGGTGCTTGTCTAAATGTAAATATTTGGTAATTTTTCAGGGACTGGGCCACCGGGCGCAATCCTTAAAACTGCTAAAATAATTGAGTTCGTTTTATTCTCTTGTAAATTCAGGAAACCCGTAATCGAATATGGCTAATATCATTGGCACAGATCAGGCTGAACTCATCTTGGGAACCATTGAATCCGATTCAATTTTGGGCTTAAAAGGTGAAGACACAATTGACGGAAGCTCAGGAAATAATACCCTCAACGGTAACCAGGGGGCAGATCTTATCATTGGCCGGGAAGGGGATGACTTCATGTTTGGGGGTCAAGGAAATGACGTCATTTATGGTGGCAGTGGGAATGACACCCTGTTTGGAAACTTAGACAATGACACTCTATTTGGGGAATCGGGAAACGATCTGCTATTAGGAGAGGCGGGACGGGATATCCTCTACGGGGGAGATGGAAATGATGTTTTACAGGGTGGGGATGATAACGACACCCTCCTTGGGGAAAATGGGGATGATACCCTATTTGGAGAAACAGGGGATGACGTCTTATTTGGCAATAAAGGCGACGATCTGGTCCTCGGGGGACTGGGAGACGATAGCCTCTATGGTGGACGCGATGACGATAGTCTGTTTGGAGAAGACGGAAATGACCTGGTATTTGGAGATTTAGGAAATGATATTTTAAACGGCAACCTGGGTAGCGATACCTTAGATGGGGGAGAAGGCGAAGATACCCTCTATGGTGGACGTGGGGATGATAGCCTTTTTGGAGGTGCAGGAAGTGATTGGCTCTTCGGTGGATTAGGTGCGGATACCTTGACTGGCAGCACTGGATCGGATTATTTTGTGTTGCAGTTAAATGCTGGGGTAGATCTGATTACTGACTATAACCCTCAAGAGGATTTCTTAACCTTAGAGGAGGGTTTAGAATTCGGAGATCTGGACTTTAAAAATATTACGAATGTTGGTCCAGATAATAGTCTCACCTCTAGTACCGCTATTTTGCTTAGAGATACGCAACGGATTGTGGCTCTGATATCGGGAGTGTCCGCCTCTGGTTTCACCGGGGCTGATTTTGTGGATAGTTCTGGAAAAGCGATTTCTATCGAACGTCCCCCAGTGGAAGATAATACGACTTCGACGACTCAGAATTCTACAGCGACTAATAATCTATTTGAGACGGGTTTGGCGAATTTATTTGCAACACCTGCACAAGACACTCTGGCATCCAATGTTAATCAGAATATCCGCAGTGGATCTGATTTTTTGGCCTTGGATAATACGGATACCCTGGCACTGATTTAACGAGAGGGATGCGGGAGTAGGGAAGAGGGAGTTGGAGAGACTGAAACTCTACAGCAGCAGTGAGTCAGGGTAGAGGAGATCGCCTCGGTGGATTGACCCGGCGATCGTCTCAATCCGGAGCAGGGACCCTCGTGAGGGTCGAGATCCGGATGGACCCAACCCTTCCTAAATCTTCCCAGAGGGCGAGCCGAGAAAACAGCTCAAAAACAGGCAATTTGAGGGGTTTTCAAGGTAAAAAGTTAGCCCGGTAAGGGTGGGAAGGGGAGGGTGAAAATCCCCCTCCCCAGAGTCGTCATTCTCCGTCAACCCTCCCCAAATCCTCAATATCCGGGGTATGATCCGCAGCAGCTTCTGATAAAACGTCCAGGAGCGATCGCAACTTGATCCGCTGGATGTAGGGCCACCCCCCAGAGGTTTCGATGTCTCGCAACAAGTTGTAAAGTGCCTGTCGGTTACTCGGTAGCGATTCCAAAAACAAACTTTCGCAAATTTCTCGATGAAGTTGCTCTAAAGTCCGGAGTAACTCCAAGAGTGCCAGACAATCCCCCTGATAATGATTGGCGACAAGACGCAAGTCTTCAATCGTACTGCTTAAATTGGGTAGTTTGCCGTCGGAGTCAAGATTTGTATTCAAGTCCATGTAGTTTTTTGCCTCAAGGTCGCGCGTAAACATTCCAATTCTTAAGCTGGGCTTTCACCGGCTTGTGCTGGGAGTCTAGAGCTATCAAATTTGATATTTTATCTAACTTTGTGCCGAGGGAGAGAAACGGGATCCGTTGAGGGTGGGTCAAAAATCAGGAGTTCCCGAGGCGATCGCCCCCCGACCCCCTCTATTCCTAGAGCATGGGGACCGGATGGGGTAGAAAGCGGGTTTCTTTAAAAACTCTCTGCCTGCGTTGCTACCAAATTAGGGCCAGAAACCTGGTTTCTTGTACCTTTTAATTCTGTAGCAACGCCCTAGCATCCATTCAGAGGTAAACCGGATCACACCATAGTTCTTAGTCAAACGCTTCGGTCCCGGTGGCGATCGCTCAGGAGGGTTACCCAGATGAACCCGGAGAGACTCCACCCACCAGTCTTTTCCCAACCGCCGGTTTAAGGATCCCGATAAATGGTGCATTCTGGCATTGATGAAAATACCATTGGATTCTTTGAAAATACAGTCTGGGGATCACACCCCTTGCATTCTTTCCCCTCTCCAAAAGAATTAAAAGCAACCTACGTTACGATGGGTGCTTATTTCGGTAAAATGCTCTATGGCATCTAAAAGCAACGTAAAATGCTTAAACCTCGACAGGAGAATTCCCGCTTCCCTGAGAAGTTGGAGTCGCCTTGTCGCCGTAGCAAGCTGAAACGGACCCAGGAGATCATCTCTTCCGGTCAGATTACCTAATCCAGGTGACTGACCTAGAAGCTACCTCCTCAATCCCGGATGGCCGAACAAAAACGCCCGCACTATTTTCCGAGGGTGCCACAACTGACAAAACCGATGGAGGATTTGGGTTGCTCGGTCGTTGTTTCTGCGGTAGGCATTTCGTTGTCATAGATTGAGTAAGTTTACTCATTAGTTCTGAATCGAACTTGCAAAGGCTTAACGGTTTGGGTTCGGTCGTCCGAACGAAGTTGAACCCAAACGGAAGATTAACCCCTGGTGGGATTGTCAAATTTTGAAATAAAGGTTGACCATGAGGTATCGCGCTTTAATTGTCGCATTTCTAGCAGTATGCTTGAGCGTGCTAACGGCTTGTAGTGAAGGGCCGACGGTGGGGAGTCAAGAACTCACCTATGATGATATCAGAAACACAGGTTTAGCAAATAGCTGTCCAGAATTGGCAGAAACCGCTCGGGGTGCAATTCCCATTGATGGCAGCCAATCTTATTTGCTGAGTGATCTGTGTTTGCAACCAACGGAATATTTCGTTCTGGAAGAAGGATCCAATAAACGGAAAGAAGCCGAATATATTCCCAGCAAACCGTTGACTCGTTATACCTCTTCCTTGACTCAAATCCAAGGACCCTTGACTTTGGGCAACGATGGCAGCTTCACCTTTGTGGAAAAAGATGGGATTGACTTCCAAGCAATCACCGTCATGCTTCCCGGTGGTGAAGAAGTTCCTTTCTTGTTCACCGTCAAAGGTCTCACGGCAAAAAGTCAGCCCGGACTTGATAGCATTAATACCTCGACTGACTTTGAAGGGGACTATACCGTTCCTTCCTATCGTTCTGCTTCTTTCCTTGATCCTAAAGGTCGTGGTGGAGCCACTGGATATGATAACGCGGTGGCGTTGCCTGCCAGTTCTGATGCAGCAGATTTGAATCGCTCTAACGTCAAGCGTGCACTACAGGGTAAAGGTCATATTTCCCTGAGTGTTTCTAAAGTCAATAGTGCCACTGGGGAAATTGCTGGTATTTTCGTCAGCGAACAGTCTTCGGATACTGATTTAGGTGCGAAAGAACCTGTAGAGGTGAAGATTCGCGGTCTATTTTACGGTCGCGTGGAACCAGACGCATAAGCGATCGGGTTGCACTCATCACCTGAAGAATCCGACTAAAGGGGCAATTGGCCCCTTTTTTTTGGAGATGGGGGAAATGGGGAAGTTTGTAGTAACGACTTCAGTCGTTTTCTTCACGTTCAACGTCCCGACTTCAGTCGTTTCCTCGTTACGAAAGCGATCGCTTTCGTAACGCCCCATGTCAAGCTCTGCCTCCAGTTCCCGAGCAGGTAGGTGGTAGACCCTGAGATTGCTGCTGTGATGGCGATCGCCATCACAGCAGAGCAACGACTGAAGTCGTTACTACAAACTTCCTCCCCATCTCCCCTATCTTCCCCATCTTCCCCATCCTCCCCATCTCCCCAGTCGTTTCTTGATCAAGACAATATGACCGAGGATAGTTGTTTTTTCCCGGGGAAAGTTAGGATAATCAAGGTATCCTCAATCGTTGGATAGAGTTGCTGTGAGTTATTGCCTCAATCCTAAATGCCCCAATCGGGCTGACCCCTTAAATGCACAGAACCGCATTTGTCGGCATTGTGGTTCGCTTTTGATTTTCCAAGGGCGCTATCGGATTGGGCGATTATTGGGGGAAGGGGGGTTTGGTCAAACCTTTGAGGTGAATGATGGGGGCATCCTGAAGGTTCTGAAGGTCCTGACTGATGATAACCCCAAGGCGATCGCCCTGTTTCAGCGGGAAGCTCAAGTTTTAAGCCATTTGAATCACCCCGGTATTCCCCGGGTGGAAGCAGAGGGTTACTTTACCGTCCTGCCCAGAAATAGCCAGCAGCCGTTACACTGTCTGGTGATGCAACGAATTGAGGGTCGGAATTTGGAGGTATGGATGGCCGATCGCCATCATCTACCGATTCCCCAGCATCAAGCCCTCAATTGGTTGAAACAGCTTGCAGAAATTTTACATATTGTCCATCAACAGCAGTTTTTCCACCGCGATATCAAACCCTCGAACATCATGCTTCAGCCAAATGGTCAACTGGCGTTGATTGACTTTGGCAGTGCGAGGGAGGTGACAGGAACCTATCTGGCAAAAGTGGGGGGAGGTCATCAAATTACGGGGATTGTTTCCCCCGGTTACACTCCCCCAGAACAGGCAAATGGAAAAGCGGTTCCCCAATCAGATTTTTTTGCCCTAGGACGAACCTTTGTGTTCCTGCTAACCGGAAAAGAACCCAATGCCTTTCCTGAAGATACTAGGACGGGTCAACTCTTGTGGCGATCGGATGGAAGTCGCCAAAGTCCCACGGCGGGATTCACCACGAATCCCTTGGCGGATTGTATTGATTACATGATGGCCCCTTTTCCGGGGAATCGGCCCCAAAATACTCAGGTAATTTTAAAGCGGTTGGAGGAAATCGAACAGGAGATGCAGCAACCGTGGGGTTCAACTCCTATGCCTGCGCGATCGCCTCAACCGATGGGTGGAATCCAACCTTATCAAGCAGCAGCAAGGATTCCCACTCGCCTGCTGCGATTAAATGGTGCCAGAAATTATAGTCGTCACAGTCGTCATAGTGGGCGATCGCGCTTTCATTACAAAAAAGCCCTGAAATCATCTCAAAAATTCCTAGTGGGTGGATTTTTCCTAGCCTTAGCGGGAACAGCCACTCACCTATTTGGCGGCTTTACAGTTCCCAATGTCTCCGCTTTACTCTGGTTGAACTATGGCAGTCCTGTGGTGATGCCCGAAGTTCCGGCTAACCCGGAGGAACCCTTCACTGGGATTTCTACGGTGTCGGCTCAACCCTTGGCAGCGAAACAGCCGATCACGTTAGCGAAAACCCTCGGGGGTCATCTGTGGGGGGTTAATTCTATTGCGCTGAGTCCCGATAGCCGCCTCCTAGTCAGTGGAAGTGTTGACAAAACGGTAAAGCTATGGGACCTAGAATCCGGTCAGGTCCGTCAGAGTTTATCCGGTCATTCCAATGAAATTTGGTCAGTGACTTTTAGTCCTGATGGTAGTAAGGTCGCCAGTAGCAGTGGCGATGGGACGATTAAAGTTTGGGAGACGAGTACGGGTAAGCTCTTACATACCCTGTCGGATCATGCGGCTTGGGTGATGTCGGTGACCTTTAGTCCCGATGGCAAGCAGTTAGCCTCTGGGGGTTTTGATAATACGATTAAGTTATGGAATGCAGAAACTGGGGAGTTGATTCGGTCGATCGCCGGTCATTCGGGTTGGGTGTTTTCCCTGGCTTATAGTCCCGATGGTCAACTCTTAGCCAGTGGCAGTTTTGATCGAACGATTAAAATCTGGCATACTCAAACCGGAGAGGTGGTCCGCACGTTAGAAGGGGGGTTGTATCGGTTTCGTTCGGTGGCTTTTAGCCCCAATGGTCAGTGGGTTGCCGGTGCCAGTGGGGACAGTTCGATTCTGATTTGGCAAGTGAGTAGTGGTCAGTTGGTCCGTTCACTATTCGGACATTCCGATGCCGTACACGCGATCGCCTTTAGTCCCGATGGTCAGACTTTGGTGAGTGGCGGAGGGTCTCTGGATAGTACCCTGAAACTTTGGAATATTGGGACGGGACAATTGTTACAAACCCTGAAGGGTCATTCGGATACGATTAATTCGGTTTCGATTAGTGCCGATGGCAAAATGCTGACAAGTGGCAGTCAAGATAATACAATTAAGGTGTGGCAATTACAGTAGAGCTCGTTCGCCCTCGGGCGACTGACTCAACTGTGCCCTTTCGCTGTTCAACCGGAGTGGGATTTCACTGCGAATCTCTATCGGGAGGGCGATCGCCCCTCTACTCAGTCGGTCACTTTTTACAGTAAGATCAGAATATATGCAGGAAAGGCGCTTTTCGGATGTAGGGGGAGTGTTTGCAAGCGATTGAAATCGAGCCGAAACTTAGGGAACTCATGGGGATAGCTTCCTCTGTGGATCCAGGGCTAGAGTACCGTTTGGAGGAAATCTGGCGTTGGATCAAAGATATGAGACCGGGTTTATTAATGCAGAAAAAATTTTTAATGGGGTTTCTGCTCGAAGTCATCAAGGATGCAGAATTTTGGTTAGCGCTCAAAGTTTTAACCGATGAGGAACGGGAATTATTTTTAAATCAGCTTACTCCCCCGGTCCGTTATTGGTATGAATTCCTGTTCCCCAAGTGGTTTAACGAAAAAGATAACAAATTTTACATTTGGAAACAAAAATTAAGATCCGGAGAATTCAATCAGGAGGATGCTCAACTGATTGACCTAATCGCACAAAAGATAAAGATTCGCGAAGGGAGCCTCGTCCAACGGTATGTGGCAGATTTTTCTATGGCAACAGATGCGATCGTCAGCAGCAACAAGGGCCGACCGCTTTGCGTCCAAGTGACTAGCATCTCTGATGATTTTTCCGAACACAAGTATGAAGAGTGGAAAAAAACCCTGAAAGACTGGAATATAGAGCGGGGGATTTTTGTGAGTTACAATCCGGGAAAAGAAGAATTCGTGAGTCAAGTGGTGAATTTGGTGTTGCATAACAGCAGCCATCTGGAAGAGTCAAAATATCTGAAATTCAGTTTTTAAGAAACTCGGTTTCTTAATAATTTCATTGGACAACAAACCTTTTTTAAGACTTTAGATATGGGTACGACAATCCAAACATCAAGTAAAGACCGCCTCGAAAAAGCATGGCAAGCCCTTCAATCGGCTCAAGATTTACAGGAGGACCGAATCAGGTTTGGTCTGGATCACGTTAATCTTTATGTCGAGGATGTAGAGGGGGATTGGATAGAAACCTGGGGAGAAGGGCAGGAATGGGAGAATCCGGTGAATTTGGGAAAGTGGTTTCAGCAGCGATTTGAACCGGGATGGCAGGCGATCGATGAGGTCTTTTGTCCGGAAGAAGATTCCCTGGCGTTAATCCGGGAAACCGCTGGAGTAAAACGGGCTAAAACGTTGCAATTAGGCCCTCAAAATAGCCAGCACCCGATCGCCTTGATTGTGACTATTAAGGCCGAATCTCACGGGGAAACAGGGGTATTAGTCCAGGTTTATCCCACCGGCGATCGCCCGGAATTACCCGCCGGGTTACAACTGAGTTTACTCTCTCACCACGGCGATCGCCTCCATGAGGTCGTCGCCCGCAATGCTGACTCCGGGCTACAAATGGAGTTAAGTGGACAACCGGGAGAACGCTATAGCATTCAGGTTACCTTAGAGCGCGATCGGGTCACAGAAGAGTTTGTGATTTAATTTGGGGGCAGTTGTAACACCGGGCGGGGGATAAATTTCCCGCCTCATAGCTAAAGTTGCAACTAACCCAGGGGAAATACCCTCACAGGAAGAGTGCAAAATCAGGGGCGATCGCCTAGGATAATCTTTAGAATCTAGGAGTCATTGCCCATGACACAGCTCTCTGAACGCTCTAACTCTGACCTATTCCGGTCGGTATCAACGTTGCTGGCGATTCTTGCTGCCTTTGTTACTAATATTATCGCCAATCTTTTCCCCTTTAATGGCCTCACCATTGGCGAAATTTCTAACCAAATGTTTCGGGATGTTTTAATTATTCCCGCTAACTACGCCTTTGCCATTTGGGGGCTAATTTATTTATCCCTGATTAGCTTTGGCATCTATCAAGTCTTACCGGCGCAACGCCATCATCCTCGGTTAAGGCGCATGAGTTACTTGCTGGTTCTCGCCAGTTTAGCCCAGATTGCTTGGGTATTTTTGTTTGAATATTTACAGTTTGGCTGGTCCGTTTTAGCCATGCTGATTATTTTAGGGTCTCTGATTCTCACTTATCTGCGCCTCCAGATAGGGAAAGAACGAATTCCCCCTCGGGAAAAATGGTTTATTAATATTCCCATAAGTATTTATTTGGCTTGGATTAGTGTCGCCACCGTAGTCAATATTGCTAGTACCCTCTATGCCTGGGGTTGGGATAACCCGAATACCTTTGTGTTTTGGACTGTAATCATGCTAGGTGTTTCCGCTGCGATCGCCGCTGTCGCCACCATTCAACGAGGGGATACCGCCTTTAATTTGGTGTTTGTTTGGGCTTATATTGCGATCGCCGTCCGTCAAAGCCAGTATGTGGTGATTGTCAGTACCGCTTTAGGATTGGCGATCGGGCTGATTCTCCTCCTCGGAGTTCCCTGGTTGAAGAAGCGCCGAAAAACTTGACGGAAATATCCCTTGCCCCGATACTATTTTAATGCACAGTCTGTCTCAGTCCAAAGTTTTCTCCGAAGTCAAAGCCACCCTGTACCTGGCAATTCCCCTGATTGCCGCCCAACTGGCGCAAGCCGCCACCGGATTTGTGGATACAGTCATGATGGGGTTACTCGGCAGTGAGACATTAGCCGCAGGGGGTTTAGGTGCGATTATCTTTTTCACCGTCATCCTCATTTCTACGGGGATGGTGTCCTCCGTTGGGGCGATCGCAGCCACCGCGCATGGTGCCGGAGAACTCCACCGAATCAGTCGCCTGACCATTCAGGGACTCTGGTTAACCCTAGCACTCTCCCTTCCGATGGGTTTCCTAATCTGGAACCTCAGTCCCCTGTTGCTGCGCTTCGGACAGGACCCGAAAGCCGTCGCCTTAGCGCAAACCTATCTACAGGCGCTAATTTGGGGATTTCCCGCTGCCGTAGGATTTGCCGTATTACGCAATATCCTTTCCGCCCTGAATTATACCCGCCCGATAATGGCGATCGTCGCCAGTTGCGTTCCCCTGAATATTGGCGGAAATTATGTTTTGATGTTTGGCAAATTTGGTTTACCTGCCTTGGGTTTAGCAGGAATTGGATGGTCCAGCACCCTATCTTTTTGGGTAATGTTTATCGCCGCTGCTAGTTTTCTAGCCCTGAGTCGCCGGTTAAAATCCTATCACATTTTTCGGACTTCTTATCAGTTTGATGCCCGAGAATTTTTGGCAATAGTCAAAATTGGCTGGCCGATCGCCGGACTCTTTGCCATAGAGACCGGACTTTTTGCCGTCACCACCTTTCTCATGGGAACCTTGGGAACCGTTACCTTAGCCGCCCATAACATCGCCTTACAAACCGCCAATATCACCTTTATGGTTCCCGTGGGATTGTCTCTTGCCACCACGGTGAGAGTTGGACAAGCAATCGGCAGACAAGATATGAGTAGTGCCAAACGTGCTGGATATGTCGGCATTGCGATCGGGGTAAGTTTCATGAGTCTCACCGGGTTATTTTTGTGGACCAACCCGGATAAAATTGTCGCCTTATATTTGGATATTCAAAATCCCGACAATCAACCTGTATTGGAATCAGCAATATCCTTGTTAGGCATCGCTGCCATGTTTCAAATTTTTGATGGAATGCAAGTGGTAGCCGCCGGTGCTTTGCGGGGCGTAAAAGATACCCGAATTCCCATGTTAATTGGATTTTTGGGCTATTGGTGTATTGGCCTCTTCAGTGGCTATATCCTCGGCTTACGCCTAAATTTTGGCGGCGTTGGCTTATGGTTAGGCTTAGTCCTCGGACTCGCTTTTTCCGGTTTATTGTTGACCTGTCGCTTCGCTTATTTACTAACCGGCAAAACAGATTTTATTAAAAAAAATAGCGATATACCTCCCGGGAATAAACAGGATTAAACGGCAAATACTTCATCATAAATTTCTGTCAAAGTCAAGGTTAAACCCACAGAATTTAATTCTAAACTATCATTCGGACCTAATCGTTCAACCTCCCAATTTCCCGACCCCTCGCGTCGATAAACCTCAACCTGCATCTGGTCTTGAGAAACCAACACATATTCCTGCAAACTCGCTAAACTTTGATAGTTAAGACGTTTTTCTCGGCGGTCTATGGTTTCCGTCGAAAGAGATAAAACCTCTACAACTAAACAGGGGTGAATTTTATAAAATTTTTCTCGGTCTTCTTTGTCACAAGTCACCATAACATCGGGATAGTAAAAAATATCTCCCGTCCCTTGGGCGACTTGGATTTTTACTTTCATATCCGAGATAAATGTTTTACAGCCACTCCCTCGTAAATGACTGATTAAATAGGTACAAAGGTTAGCAGCAATCCGATTATGTTCCTCACTGGCACCCGCCATTGCAAACAGTTGTCCCCCCAGATATTCATGGCGAACGGGGCTAGTTTCTTCCTGTTGGAAATAATCATCAACAGAAATAAAAGCAGTTGCTAAGTCCATAAATTTTCCTCCGGTTGTTAACCTTTAATTTACTAATACTTTAGCGCATCAGCACCTTGTTAAATCCCGGGGACAAGAAACCGGGTTTTTGGCCCAGATTGGGTGTTCTATTGCCAGAAATGGGGTGAAAAACCCCGGTTTCTAACCAATCCTGATCGACGTCCACGGTAGGGGAAACCTCAACCGATCGCCCAAAAGGAAGGGATAGATTATTCAACCCGGGCAAAAAAATGCTGCTTTTGACAGATGCGGTTGAGCGAGGATTGCCGCTAATCTGGATTCAGCTAAATCCAATCGCGCTATTAACCGGATATGCCGAATATAGCATCGATTTTTTTTACTAAAACATTATATCAGGGATTGCCCTCTAAAGCAGAGTTTTATAGAAAAAATTCTGGAACTAGAGAAGTGCGATCGCCTCCTTTCTTCTGTAAAATTCCCTAATTCAAAACAATCATGAACTATCTTACCATTGACCCTATCCCGCAAGGGATTTCAATTCCCGAACCCAATCCATTACCCCAACCGGAACCTCCCCCGAATCCCGAACCCCCGACACCGGAACCCGTCCCTCAACCGATTCCTCAAACTGTTCCAGCACCTGTACCGGAAGAAGTTCCGGCACCTATACCGCAAACCGTTCCTGCGCCAATTCCTCAAACCATTCCCGAACCCCAATAGAGGGAGAAATAAGGGACCTGATAATTTGTCTAGCTCAAGGGCTTGACAAGACTTCCAAAAAAGTTGTAAAACTGATTAAATAATCTAATCGTTCATTTTTCCCCAGGCGATCGCCCTATGGGGAAAAACGGAAGTAGGTATTCTAGCCGAAGGAACGCATTGCATCTTTCCATAAAGTATAGAGGTAGATACAATGATGCTTGTGCCTTCATTAATGTCCTTGGCGATCGCTTCCTTAGCGTTTTGTCTAAGTGTCAATACAACCGAAGAAATCGTCAAAGTAGCGACAATGGTCCTTGCTGCCTTTTGCCTGATTTTAAGCGTAATCTTTGCACCTTGGATTGTGAAACTCGCGCTGGTTGCGATTCCCTTCGTCAGTCAAAAACTCAATCCCGCTTAACCCCTGCCTTCAACCCTCCAGTCATAATAGCACAAAAGGCAATTTATTCACCCAATTGTGAGAAAAATCTGGAGGCAGATTGAGTGTAATCTCCCCAGATGGGATAACCGGAGGCAGAACCCAAGTTATTTCGCCTCATGGCCTAATTTTTATAAAAGTAGGTACAACGGGTTCTCACAAACCGGATTGCGGTCCCAAATTTTTCCCCAGAAACACAAATTTTGCCAGAAACTCGGTTTTTTGCCTTAAGGCGATCGCCTCTTTTTCCTGAACTTAATCAACGCGATCGCCAGGAGTGACGCTAACCCAGCAAAAGCGAAACTCAGCAGCAAGGCAAGAATAAACGGATGGGGGCGATCGCCGTGGGATGCTTCCCAGGGAAAAGTCATCGGTTCTTGCTGAAAGATTAACGCTGAGGTCGATGCCACAATCGCCCCCACCGCAATCCCCCACCCAGCGATTTGGATTTGATGTTCTAGGGTGCGATCGCGTTCCGCCTGGTCAATTTCCACCAAACCGCGAATCGTATTAATTGCCGTATCTAACAGCCGTTCCCCTTGTTGCAAATACACCAAATCCGCCTCAATTTGTCCCTGAAACGTCCCAAAAATCTGATTCGCCTTATCCCGCCAACCCGTCAAATCACCTTGACTTTTCACCTCCATCCGTGTCAAAGTATTCAGATAATTTTTCCGATTAATCTCAATCGTATTCTCGAACGTGACCAAACTCCGCATTCGTTGAGAATAGCGCAACGATAAATCCAACAAATTCTTGATTTTCTGCTTTAATGACCTTAACTCTTCCTCCGACAAATCCGGCGGCACAGTCGTCGCAATATTCGGCGGAAAAGTCCGAATCGTCTTCTCTATCGTTTCAATATCCTGATTCGCCTTTCTATATTCCTCACGACTGTCGAGGTAATTTTGATAAATCTTGCGTTCATAACAAAACAACTCGGTTAAAGACCACTGAAGCGCATTCAGTTTATTTTTACTCTCTTCTAAAAATATCAGCAAAATCAGAATCTGTCCGTAGGTATGGTGATTATAAACATCCTGATACTCATACAGAAATCCCCCTAAAAACTCTCGACTATCCCAGAAAGGAAGCGCGGATTCCAGGGAGTCAATTCCTAACAGGTTTTGTAATAACTGATTAGCTAATTGTTGACTCGCTTCCAGACTCGCTGCGGAAGAGTCGATAAAACCACTCAACAGAATCGTTGTCCCCCAAGAGGCTTGTTTGAGATGAGTTTGCAGGGGTTCATCTAAGGTTGACGAAGTTCCGGTAAAAAATGAATCAGGGGGTCGTAATTCCGCAATATCTGAGAATTTTATACCATCTTGTCCCAGTTTTTGGGGATGGAGCAATTGCAACAAAAAACTATAGCTATCATTGATGTATTGAGGACGGAAAGCTCCTCGAAATCTCTGGGATAAATTTAAGTGTTGGATGCCGATTTTTCCCGGATTATTAATAATTTTAAAAAATGGATTATTAGCAGCAGTTAGCCCTTCAAAGTCCGACCTAAATAGATAGTCGTGAATGACATCTTCTAGGGTATAGTTATAGTTATTCAGATAATTGTTTAAATTAACAAGAATTTCCAGCAAAATTATCCTCAGTTCAAGCCACCATAAAAACCTCCGAATTGTATTAATATACTGAAACCAATCATCAAGAATTGTCCAAGGGGATAACATCTCTTTTTGCAACTGTTTAATCAGCGAATCCACCAACCCATAATCCGCCAATAACTCCATATAATAAGCAATCATTAACCTCAAACCTAAATCCTTATCCGGTTCTTTAAGGCTTGTGGCTTTCAGGCGTTTTAAATGATAGGTAAATAACCGAATTTCTGGGGCATAAATGACGGGTTCTGTCATGATGATTGCTGCTGATGCTGCTCTTGAGATTGACTGATTGTTTCCTCCACAAATCTTAGAGATAAGTTAGGGATTCTCAGGATTTGGGTCTCAGTTTCGTCCTCGTCCGGGTCTTCGTCTTCAGAAAATGCATCACTTAGGACGGGTCGGAGAGCTTGGAGAATTGAACTATATTGGTGTTTTTGACACCAGGTTGTAATCCCTCGTGCTATGATTTTAATATCATCATTGGCTTGAGCGAGGCTGGCTTGCAGTTCCCCTAAAGTTTCCCAAGCCTTGGGGGGAATAATCGCACTCTCGGGTTTTTTGCTTTCTCGATGCAGAAGCAGTAAGAAAGCCCGCACAATTCGTTCTTTTTCAGATGTTGGCATGGTCTAACCTCATCATGGCTAACTGTTGTATTATAAGGCGATCGCCGTAAACGCAAATCCTACTCAACCCAATTCTCCAGATTCAAACCCTCAACTCGGCTGAACTCTTTAATATTATTAGTCACTAATATCAGTCCCCGATTGACCGCTTGAGAGGCAATCAGTAAATCATAACTGCCAATAGGTTGCCCTCGTTGCTCTAATGTGGCTCTAATTTCGCCAAACTTTTGAGCATCTTCTGGACAAAAGGCTACTATTTGAAACGGCAAACAAAAGCGAGTTAAGGTTTCTCGATTGCGCTGGGGGTTTTGGCTCTTGGCTGCTCCATATTCTAGCTCTGCCAACGTGATTATAGAAATTCCTATCTCTCCAGAATCAATCGTTTGCAATCGCTCCTTAACCCTCAGAGGTTTTTGTTTAATCACATAAATACAAATGTTAGTATCGAGTAAAAATCTCATTCAAACATATCCTCTCGTACCGGAAGTTGAGGTTGTTCTCGAACTTCTAAAAAGTCCGGGCTAAAATGAGATAAGTTATTCCACCAAGTTTCATCAAAACATGGTGTTTCCTGAGAGTCTTGTTCCTGAGTTGGGCGATCGTCAGCCCTAACCTGATTAACATAGGCTAAAACCCGATCAACTTGGGATTCCGGAAGGGTTTGAATGGCTTGAATCAGTTTTTCTCTGGCTGTCATCTGTTGTTCACCTCTATAATGTGGGCATGGTCTAACCTCATCATGGCTCACTGTATTATAAGGCGATCGCCGTCAAACCAAGTTTAATAATGATTAACAATAGCAAGATTGGAAACCGCAGAAGTATCGCTGACAACAATCATAACCAGCCGCGATCGCGCAGGTGCTGAACATCCTGTTCAAAATCTGCTACATCGTAGTGAACACAGATACCACGCTCTGCCAGCAGCTTTTGAAACTCCATAATCTCCATCGCCGCAATAGTGCTGGCACGGCTGAGAGAAACCCGCTCTTGTTCAAACAGGGCCACCGCAATTTCCCTAAGCCAGTCCTTCTGATTAAAGGTTTCAGTTTGGCTAAGGCTATCCGGTAGATTCAGTGTAATTTGCATCCGCTCACCCTCCCACACTCACATTAATTTTCTGGGTCAACTGTCAGAATGAGCCTTTTCCGGGCTCGCGTTCCTGACTCAATTATAATCCCGCCGCCGTAAACGCTGACCAATAAATAATTGGCTGAGGCGAAGGGGGCATTTATAAACTACCGAGTCGATTGGTTAGGTAATCTCTTAAATCTGAAGGACAGGGTAGACGAGGGGCCAGCAATTCAACGATATTGTTGATATTGATGGGCGATCTAATTTTTAGCTTAACTTTTCCGGTTTTGACCTCTTCTTCCAGTCGGTTCAAAAACTTAATGAAACACCAGAGTTCTTGTTTTCCCCGCAACCAAACTTTTGTCGGTAAGGCTTCCAATTCTCTGATGGTAGAGTCAATTGCCCTCGGATCAGGCTGGATCTTTACATTACAGACTCTTCCTAAGTGAGAAAAAATATCAGGTTGCCAGTTGAGCAGAATTTGATAATTTATATCGAGAGTCAGGATTGAAATGTTTATATTATTGGTGTTGGGTTTTTCGCCTAATCGCCGACTTGCTAAAAGCCACGCCATCCACGGTAAAAAAACTGAACGATAATCCTGTTGGAATTGATTAAATTTTTGGCAGGCGATCGCAATTGCCTCACTGGATGAATCCACCCCCCAAAAATCGGTTAATATCGCGGCAATGGCGGGTTCTGAAACCAGATAATTCTCAATGGAGTAGTGTTGGGTGACGAATAAGCCTTGCTGAGTTTTTGTTCCCCGAGTTTCACCGAGGAGGTCATCATGGTCTTTATCCACAAAAAACATGATTCTGGGGTTATTGGGAAATCGTTTACCTAGATAATCATAAGCATTCAACACTTCCTTTTTATTTCCCAATATAATGGTTTCCACCGATAAAGCCTTTTGTTCAGCAAATCGTTGAACATTAACTCGAATCAAGGAAGGATCATCGCGTCCCTCCAGAAAAATTGCGATCGCCTGACCCTGGGGTTGAAAACTGAGGAGAAATATATTTAATTTCGCTTGGGGTGTTTCCGGTGCAGCCTTCAAAGCATCCAAGAACGATGACATTGTTAAATCTCCTCAATAAACTCACTGATAGAATGTGCATATTCCGCCAGTGAATTTTCAAAAACAAAAGGAGAATGAGTCACCGCAATTAAACCGGAACACTTTTCCGTATCCTTCAAGTCTTGCAGAAACCGGCGTTGCCAAGGTACAGAGATGGATAATTCTGGTTCATCAATTACCACAAAATACTGCTTGTAGTCACTTAACAAGATATGGGAAAACAATGAAATGATTTGTTTCTCTCCCGAGGATAAACCCGGAATGGGCACTTCGGTCATCTCTTTGTTTTTGCGCTTAACAACAAGCTTGAATTCACTGGAGTTAAACTCCAACTTTTTGTTACTGAGATACTGATTAACCAAATCAACTAACTTTCGGATGGGGCGTTCTTTTTCCTGTTGACTTTTATGAATTTCGACCAACCGAGTCAAAAAATAAGCAGTCACCCGTTGTTCTTCTAATAAAACCTGGTTAGTTCTGACATCTTCAAGGATCTGTCCCAGTTTTTGGCGATCGCCTTCTGAAAGAATATCCCCAATCCGAGGAAGCATCACCTTGATTGTTTCCGTAAATTCCTCCGTAGACAGTTGAGATGCCTCAACATTTTTATAGTTATTACGAATAATATCCCCCAAGTAACTCCCAGTCAATCGATTCAGTTCCTGGCGGAAATTTTGCTCTAAGCCTGATAAAGTCGAGTCAAAGGCTTGAATTACATCTTCCATGCCAAACTCAACCAGTTCGACATAGCCAGATTGTGGCTTTTCCCGAGAACGATTTGCTTGAGAAAAAGGTAAGACATCATCAAAGTCTCTGTCCGGAAAAACATCGCTTAATTCTTTTTCAATTCGGCGATAAGTGGGTAAAAACAAGACTTGTTCTTCAGAGTTAGATTGGATAGCTTCAGCCAGTCCATCTGTAACCTGGCTTTCTTTATGCTCCTCTAAATAAGTAAGTTTTTGATGAAATTCAATCCCGTTCAAATACCAGTTATTTATTCTTGTAATTTGATTATTTTTTTTAAGAATGCGTAAATCTTCTCTAAAAATGGGATATTCTTGGACACCAATTGTAACGGTACAGGAATGAAAGGGAACCTCGGCTAGACGGTCCCATTGAGCCGTTAATGTGTAATATAATAAATTAATCAGTGTACTTTTACCCGAGCCGTTTTCACCCACTAGGATTAAAGTATTGTCTTGAATGGGGACATCCAAATTATAAGCGTCAAAGAGACGCTCTATCCGAATTCGCTTGAGGTCAATAGACATTTAATTTACCGCATCACGTTAGGAATCATCTTGACGGTCATCCCCCATTATAATCCCGCAGCCGTAAACGCTGACCAATAATAGGCATTAGCAAAGGGCGGGTTATCATCAAATAAACTCAAACGGTCTTCCACTTCCTCCACTTCCTCCTCCGTCGCCTTCTGCTCATGTTTGAGCCAGTCCAGAACATCAGCAGAAGATAACCCCCGTAACCAGGTTTGAGCCGCTTGCAGGGCAACTGTCACCGAGGGATAATCCGGTAAAATTTGATAGAGGCGCAGGGTCACCAGAGTCGCCGCCAGTTCATCCACATTCCAGAGACTGGCGACCACCGTTCGCGCTCCCGCGTAGAAAAAAGCGCTGGATAATCCCACATAGTCATCCGTGTGGGAGGTTTCCACCAAGCCGGTTTTGCAAGCGGACAGCACCAGCAGGCGACAGAGGGGTATATTCAGACCGTTGAAAATCTCCAGAAAGGTCAGCCTTTCCCCATTCGCCAATTTCAGATAGGCGTTGAGGGGGTTAGCCTCGTCAAATTCACCGTGACAGCCAAAATGGACGGCGTGACTCTGCTCAAGGAAGGTTTGGCTGTGGGGTGCGGTTAAATTCGCCCGGGTCGCTTGGTCGCGACGCAAGACTTGATGGGGACTGAATTGGCGCAGTAATAGTTCCACCCCCCACTCCGCAAAGGGGAGATTTTCCGGGTTAGTCGGGTTTTGAATGGCGAAGAAGGGGACGGTTTCCCGGTTGAGGGGGGGACGCTGCTGGAGGTTGTTGAGAATTTGACAACTGGGGGCATATTGCACGGGGAACCAGTCTTGCAGACATTGGCCCTCACTCCCAGAAGGGGAGGGGAGAGAGACGGGGAGAGCGTGGAGGGGGATGAGGTGCAGTTCCCGGTGGGGAATCAGGATGAGGTGTTGAATCTCGGATAATTCAGCCAGAAGGCGGGGGAGTTGCAGGGCGGCGCTGAGGGTTTCCAGGCGTTGGGGGAGTTGCTGATTCCAGGAGGGTTTTCCGTAGTCGCTGCGGTAGTCTTGGAGGGCTTGGTCCAGGTGTTGGCGGTCTTCGGCGCTGAAGTGGTGGGGGGTAATCTGGATTTGCTCGTCTCGGCGGGTGACGAGGAAGGCGTAAAACCCGGATTCCGCTTCCCTGGGGAGATACCACTCCATGAGGGCGGTTTGGGGCGGGAGGAGGCGGCGCAAGTCCGGGAGTTGGGCGGGGACTTGTTGGGTGAGGGTAAAGTTGGGGTCGTCGAGTTCCGTGAGCAGGTCTTGGAATTGCTGGTTAGCGGCTTGGAGTTGTTGGCGGATGAGGGTTTCGGGTGAGGGTTGGTTGGGGTGTTTTTCGGTGGTGGGGGTGAGGGTGTCCCTGGAGGTGTAGGCGAGTTGTTGTTGGTAGCTGGCGATTTGACGGCGCAGGTCGCTGATGCGTTGTTTTTGTGCGTCCGTGGCGTTTTTGGGGTAGAGGTTGGCGCTGTCGAGGAGTTCGAGGAGGGTGCGGGATTTACTGCGTTCGACGGTGAGCAAGGCTTGGGCGTAGTCTTGGTGGTTGATGCAGGCTTGCACCATTTTTTGATAGATATTGAGGGAGTTGGCGATGAGTTCCCGTTTGGTGGCTTCGGAGGTGGCCCAGTAGCGGCTTTGTTCGATGGCAAGGATGGCTTGGTTGTAGCCTTCGATGGCGATTTCCCAGTTTTGGAGGTTGTAGCCGAGGTCGCCGAGGTTGCGTCCGGTTGTGAGGCAGTTTAGGGGGAAGGCGGAGGGGGTAAAGACTTCGAGGGCAGCTTGGAAGCAGCGAATTGCCTCCTCGATATTGTCCGCTAGCTCTCCCCGGATGCGGTGTGAGTAGGCAATCGCCAAGTTATGTTGAGTCCCTGCCCAGTATTGGGGAAAGGCATCACGGGTCCTTACTTCTAAAGCGGCTTCATAGCAGGCGATCGCCCGCTCAATATTCTCCGCCCGCTCTCCCTGGATCCGTTGACAGTAGGCATTCCCCAAGTTATTTTGAGTCATCGCCCATTTTTCCGGATAGGCACTGGAGGTATAGACCTCTAAAGCCGCTTCTAAGCAGCCAATCGCCCGCTCCTGGTTCCCGGCTTCCTCTCCCCGGATGCGGTTACGGTAGGCTTCTCCCAAGTTATTTTGTGTCATCGCCCATTTTTCCGGATAGGCGCTGGGGGTATAGACCTCTAAAGCCGCTTCTAAGCAACCAATCGCCCGCTCCTGGTTCTCGGCTTCCTTTCCCCGGATCCGGTTAGAGTAGGCAATTGCCAAGTTATTTTTCGCTTCTGCCCATTGTTCGGGATAGGCGCTACTGGTTCTCACTTCCAAAGCGCCTTCAAATGAGCGAATTGCCCGCTCTAGGTTATCGGCTCGCTCTCCCCGGATGCGGTATAAGTAGGCAAGCCCCAAGTTATTTTGCGACATCGCCCATTTTTCCGGATAGGCGCTGGGGGTATAGACTTCAAAGGCTGCTTCGGAGTAGCGAATTGCCCGCTCGATGTTCTCCCCCCGCTCTCCTCGGATGCGCTTCCAGTAGGCAAGTCCCAAGTTATTTTGCGTGTCTGCCCAATCTTCGGGAAATGCGCTGCGAGTCCTCACTTCTAAAGCGGCTTCATAGCAGGCGATCGCCTGCTCTATGTTCTCAGATCGTTCTCCCCGGATGCGGTCGCTGTAGGCATTCCCCAAGTTATTTTGCGTCATGGCCCAATCTTCAGGATATGCACTGAGGGTATAAACTTCCAAAGCGGCTGCGTAGTGGCCAATCGCCTGATCCAGGTTCTCGGCTTGCTCTCCCTGGATGCGGTATAAGTAGGCATTTCCCAAGTTCATTTGGGTCATGGCCCATTGTTCGGGGTAGGCGCTGCGGGTCAAGACTTCTAAAGCGGCTTCGTAGTAGCCAATTGCCCGTTCTAGGTTTTCCCTTCGCCCTCCCCGGATGCGTTTCCAGTAGGCAAGTCCCAAGTTGTTTTGCGACATCGCCCATTGTTCGGGGTAGGCGCTGCGGGTTCTGACTTCTAAAGCGGCTTCGTAGTAGCCAATTGCCCGTTCTAGGTTCTCCCCTCGTTCTCCCCGGATGCGGTTACGATAGGCTTCTCCCAAGTTATTTTGTGTCATTGCCCATTCTTCGAGATAGGCACTGGGGGCATAGACTTCTAAGGCGGCTTGGTAGCCGCGAATCCCCTCCTCGATGTTCTCCGCCCGCTCTCCCTGTAGACGATATAAGTAGGCATTTCCCAAGATATTTTGAATGGTTGCCCAGGCAGTTCCGTTATTCTGACCATCAAAAAAATCGAGGGCTTTGGTGTAGATAGTAATAGCAATTTCTAGATTAATCGCCCGTTGACCCCGAGGAAATTGTTGAACTAAATTGGCAAAACTAAATAAAGTAGCAATGTTAGTGCTTGTGGCAAAGGCAGGAATCAGAGCAATCAGATCCTGATTCAGTTTGTCCCCGTGACTGTCTAGGAAAGGATAAACAACAGACGGACTAAAACCACTTTCTCTGGTCAAGCGCAGGGCTTCTTGCAAAAAGGTTTTATATTCTGCGGGTGTTATCTCGCTTTGGGATGGCTGCACTGCCCCCTGCGCTAAAAATGCCCCTATCCGTCGTGCCACATTTCGTACAAACTCTGCCTCCTCATTGTGTTCCGCTTCCTGAAACTGTGCTGCCGCCCACTCGCACACCTGCACAAAACCTTCATCCAGCAACTCCAGATGACTTTTGAGGATTTGCGGTTCCTCCCCACTGGGACAGTCGAGGAGTTCTTGAATCAGGGAGAGATAAGCCTGCACTCTGTGTTCATCCATCGCCACATACCGGGTAGGGGATACCACCCGGATTTTACCCCATCCCCGCCACTGAGAAACCGGGTTTCTTTGTTAAATCTTTGTGAAGAAACACCAGATGCTGCTAGAAACCCGGTTTCTTTTCCCCCACCCCAAATGCAGCTTTTTATCACTTTATCATTCCCCAGCAGCCGCTAAAACCTCTCTATATAAATTTGGCCCAATCCGAAAATTAGCGTCCAAGATTAAACCATCTATAATCGGTCTAATCTGAGTCATCAAACCCCGACGCTTTGCCACTAGCAAAATTCCTAATAATCCCGTAATCGACAACCCTAAATCAATCGCTTCCCTTCGTCCTAACCGTTCATCAATCAATAATTATTCTGCATTCCCTGACAATGCCAATGCGATCGCCTCTGATTCTCCTCGACTAGATGACGTTCAGTTTGTAGAACATTTACCAATGGTTGATTAATCGCCAAAGCATCAAAATCCTCTAAAACCCCCTCAGATTTCCCCGCTCATTTTTTCCTAAATTATCAATTATTCATTTTCAATTACCAATTCATTTAAAGCCTCTTGAATCACTTGCTCACTTACCCCGCGCCGCTTCAATCCATCAATAAAACTTAAAACAGGTGGCTGGCGACTTTCCAGATGGTATAAAATGGCCTCATAAGGGGATGGTAACTCAATCGGATGATGTTGTTCTTCATAGACTTCGATTAGGGTGGTCAGAACCTCAAGCCTATCCCCATCGGTCATATTTACAGGCGCATCAAATAACCGTTCAACCTCCGCTAAAGCTTGACGATAATCTGCCTCAGTTTTAATCGGTTTCAAATTCATATTATTTTACCTCTTTAAATCGTGGTTGCATCAATATTATCATATTCTTGATGTGTCCCAACAAAGCGAATAAAAACAATCCCAAGGTCATAACGAACATGAACAATTATCCGATAATTATTCCCCTTTATATTAAAAACTACACGATTATTGGGAAGAATACTCGCATTAGCATAAATCGCTTTAATATCTGCTGGACTTGTCCATTTCTGGTTACGGACATCCTGAAACCAAGCCTTTAACGGTTGTTCAGCATCCGCGTGTAGCTGCCAAAACTCTCGTAATGTACTGCGAGCAATAATCCTCACAACAACGTTTTCCCTCAATAATCAATTGCAACGCACCCGGTCAGGATAGCACCCCCATTTTACCCCATCCCCGCCACTGGTGAAACCCGGTGTCTTGTCTCTCCCCCCAGGTTCAGAAGTCACGGGAAAACCGAGCTAAAAGTTCCTCGCGGGATAGCTGCAAAATCAACTGAACTTGCTCCAATGGGGAAATTTCGATTAACGCCTCGATAATCGATGTTAATTCCGCATCCACGGCCCCAAATTTCACTTGCAGTAGGCTTTCCAGCAGCCGCTGCTGTCCTTGTTGGAAGCCTTGCTGGAAGCCTTGCTGGAAGCCTTGCTGGAAGCCTTGCTGGAAGCCTTGCTGGAAGCCTTCTTCCTTAACAGTTTGTAACCGTTGTAAATACAGGGGTGATAGTTTCATAATTAACTCCCTTGTCATTTGTCCTTGGTCATTTGTCCTTGGTCATTTGTCCTTGGTCATTTGTAGAAACCCGGTTTCTTGTCCCTTAACCTAGAGTTAGAAACCGGGTTTCTTACCTAAATTTTTGATGAAAATCAGAGATGTTGCTAGAAACCCGGTTTCTTGTCCCTTAACCTAGAGTTAGAAACCGGGTTTCTTACCTAAATTTTTGATGAGAACCAGAGATGTTGCTAGAAACCCGGTTTCTTTTCTTTCCTGGTTTCTTGTCTCTCCCCCCAAGTTCAGAAGTCACGGGAAAACCGAGCTAAAAGTTCCTCGCGGGATAGTTGCAAAATCAACTGAGCTTGCTCCAATGGGGGAATCTGAATTAACGCCTCGATAATCTGAGCTAATTCGGCATCCACGGCACCAAATTTCACTTGCAGCAGGCTTTCCACCAGCCTCCGCTGTCCTTGCTGTCCTTGCTGGATGCCTTGCTGGATGCCTTGCTGGATGCCTTGCTGGATGCCTTCTTCCTTAACAGTTTGTAACCGTTGTAAATACAGGGGTGATAGTTCCATAATTAACTCCCTCTCTTCTGGGGCTAAATTTTGCCGAGCTTCTAGAATTTCACGCAGGTTGTACAGTAATTCTAGCGTGGTTTCTCGCGTGGGATTATCTGGTGGGAGTTGATACAGTTCTTGCAGGGCTTGTTTTTGGACTTTGCCTGTGCCTAAAATCCGCAACCACAGGGTTTCTGGCGTCGGTGGGAGTTGGTGGAGGACGATAATCGCGCTTTGTAGTCCCTTGGGGAGAAAGTAAACGCCACTCATCCAGTTTTCCAAGTCTGAGATTGCGCCAAAATCTGCTAAAATGGCGGCGGATGCGGTGGGAGTCATAATCCATAACTGGGGTGATTCGGCGGGATTGAGCCGTCTTTTTTCCCGGATGGCTTGGCGTTCAAATTCTGCGTTGAGGTCTAAGAGTTTCAATAGACAACTGCGAATTTCTCTGGGTTTAACTGGATTGCTAAAGGGCTCAAACACTGCTGGGGTTGTCGCCAATCTTCCCAGTAAACCTAAGTGACTAGCATCGGCGATGTTTTCCGGGTTGGGTGTGAAAAATATGTCAATTTCTCGCCGTTCTGAAGCCATCGTTTTGCTGGTTTCAGTTTGACCTAATTGCTTTAACAGTTCCTGGATGTATTGTTTGGTGAATTGGTCGTAGATAAATCGGGTCATTGACTTGGGGTTTTAGTCGTTTGTCATTGGTCATTTGTTATTTGTAGAAACCCGGTTTCTTGTACCCCAGTCCAGGGTTAGAAACCGGGTTTCTTGACTAAATCTTGGGGAAGCAACACCAGATGCTGATAGAAACCCGGTTTCTTGTCCTCCACCGAGATGGGGGAGTTTATGCGATCGCCTTCATATTGCCATAGTAGGTTGCCATATCCTGCACCGATAGAGTATCGGTTTCAGCTTGCGGACTCCATAGCAATTCTAAGACGAGTAGATAGTCCGACGAGAGCGATCGCAATTGACTGAGCGCTGTTTTCATCCCACCGATCGTATCAATTGGGGCAAATAACGGCTGATCGTGTGCTGTCCCCAGCAATAACGTAATCACCACATAGGCCCCTTCTCCTCCGTTCTGAATCACTGCCGCTTTATCGGTTTGGGTAATTTTTCCCTCCACATTACTCAGGGTTTCCGCGCTAAATTTACCCCGTTCCTCAAGGGATAAGTTTTCAAATACCTCTTCTGCTGCTTCGCGACTCTCGAAAGTTTCCGAACTGCCTAAAAGATGAGTCCAATAGAGGGCGTTTTCGAGCAATTGTTCTACGGTAACTTCGAGTAATTTATATAATCCCTCCGGGGTTTTCGTGTCGGCTTTCAGGCTTAAGTTGGACAATTGAGATTGGATTGAACTCACTCCAGCACTGACGGCAATCTGGAGTTGGCTCACGGTGACGATATCGTTATCGAGTTCTGAATGTATCATTGATATTTATCCTAGGTAGACTGGGTTGAAGGTTATACAGGCACGGTTTTTAAAAGCCACAACCGCTGGGGGATAAATCCCCCAGCTAATAGCTAAAGTCGGTTAAAACCGACTGAAAACACCACTGTATAAGACTTGCAGTCGGTTTTAACCGACTTTAGCTGTTAGGCGAGGGTTTTAACCCACGCCGGTTGCTGAAAGCACCACGGGGCAAGATTTTTCGTGGTTTTTAACCGTCGGTGGAGGCGCTTCCCGAAGCGCCCCTACAGGCGAGGCGGTTGATTTATTCCCCGACGGGTGTTGCTGCTGCTTATCCAATTTGAACCATATCACTATACTGAGTTAGCAAGTCATCATAGCTCAAACTATCCGTGGCTTCCTGGGGACTCCAGAGTAACTCAAACACTAACAGATAATCTGGAGTGATGGCGGCAACTTGTTGGAGGGCCGATCGCAGTTCTTCCGCAGAATGGATGGGTCCGAATAGGGGCTGATCATCTTCCGTTCCCAGGAGGAGGGTCACCACGACATAAGAGGCGGGGTCTCCTTCGGATTGAGAGCGGGATTGTTTTTGCCGAATTTTACCCCCAACATTACTGAAGGTTTCTGCACTAAATTTACTGCGTTCTTGAATCGATAATTGCTCAAAAACTCGCCCCGCTTCTTCCCGACTTTTAACCGTTTCCGAATGGGTTTGAACATGAGTCCAATATTCCGGATGGCGGAGTAAGGATAAGGCGGATTCTTGTAAAAATTCCGTCAGTCCTTCGGGAGTATCGAGTTCGGCGCTGAGGCTTAAATCGGTGAGATGGGATTGAATCTCTCGGGCGGAAGCTAATAGGGCAACCTGCAATTTGGTGACGGTGACAATATCATTGTCGAGTTCTGAGACGGCAGGGGCTGCACGTTTAGAACGAATCCACCAGAGGGCAGCGATCGCCCCTCCGGTAATCAGTAAAAACAGTAAAAATTTCCAGGGAAAGCGATTATTCCGAGTAGCTTGGGTCCCGGCATAGCCCGATTGGGGAGACGGAGGTGCGCCTGGGACGGGTTGGCTGGTTGCCGGTGCAGTGGGACTGGGGATATAAGTTGGCGGTACGACTGGGGCGGGTTTGAGTCCGGTTCCAGCAGAATCCTGATACGGGCGATCGCTGTATTGGGGAGTTGGATAGTAGGGTTGAGGGACCGGAACAGGCACCGGGACCACTACTGTTCCTCCTCCGGATGGATAAGTGGTTTGGGGGGCCGGAGTAGGGGCCGGAGTGGGGGCTGGAGTGGGTTGCGCCTCGAAGGAACCGCCCCTTGTTCGTCCTCCCGTATTGCCGCGACTGGGAGTGGAATCTGTGGGCGGGGGATTGTTCGGGCGCGAGGGACGGTTGCTACTACCAGAGCCACTAGAACTCGGGGCAGAACGGCTGGGAGTAGGGTTGGTGGTACGAGAAGGGGAGGGAGTAGAACGGGAGGGTGTGGAACGGGAGGGAGTAGAACGGGAGGGGCTGGGGCGACTGAAAGACCCCCCCCGGCTTCGTCCTCCGGTGCGGGCTAAAGCAGTGGATTGAACCTCTATCCACTCTCCCATTGGGCGGGTTGTGGGGTTAATCTTGACTTCATTAAAAAGCAAGAGGCAAAGGAGAGTGGTTAAGGTGAGATTAAATTTATGCATGGCTGAAAACCCAGCTTTATTTATTTAGTCATAGCCCATCCCCGTCGGAATTGTCATCTTTTGCTGACAGATTATCAAGGTTTTGGAGGAGGTCTGGGCGGCGATCGCGAGTGCGTTGCAGTTGTTGTGCTTTGCGCCATTCCTCAATTTTACCGTGATGTCCCGAGAGTAACACCTCCGGTACTTTCCAGTCACGAAATTGAGCGGGTCGGGTGTAGTGGGGATAGTCAAGTAATCCGTCCTCAAAACTCTCAGCTTCTAAGGATTCAGCTTTACCCACAGTGCCTGGAAGCAGGCGGACAACTCCATCGACTAAGGCTAAGGCGGGAATTTCTCCCCCGGTTAAGACGAAATCCCCCAAAGAGACTTCGCGGGTTACGAGATTCATAACCCGTTCATCGATGCCTTCATAATGTCCGCAAATCAAGACAAGTTGATCGAAATTTTGGGCGAGTTCCCAGAACAGGTTACGATTCATCGGTTGCCCTTGGGGGCTGAGAAAAATCACCTCGCGGCGAGGCAGAACGGGTAAGGATTCGACTGCTGCAAATAAAGGTTCAGGTTTCATGACCATTCCGACTCCTCCGCCATAAGGTTCGTCATCGACTCGACGATGCTTATCCGTCGTAAAGTCGCGAGGATTAACGAGATTGACCGCAGCAATCTGGTTAGCAAGGGCTTTCCCAAGGAGGGAAGATTGCAGTGGGGTGGTAAAAAAATCGGGAAATAACGTGATAATATCTATTCGCACAGGGACAACAAGGGAGCGGACACAAGCTTTTATTATAAGTCCGACTATCCAAGCTACCCGAGGTTGGGAATCCTTCTCTGATCCGGTAGAGGCGATCGCAGCCAGCCTAATGCTTTACCCTGCTGTTATCTTTGCCACGAGCACGCCACTATTGAGGAAAAATACCAGGGGGTGATGTTTGAATTCTAAATATTTGTGGAAATTTTTGCCATTTTTGCCATATATATCGACTGAATAACCACCCGCGCTGACCCGGTAAAACTGGGTAGAAATCCAAAGGATCAAGCAAGCGGGCCGATCGCCTTCCCTGTCGAGGAATTCCGCAGGCACGGAAAAAAAAACCGTGGGATCGTAAAAAACGTGAGAAAATTAAACTCCCTGACCCTGGGTCCGCACTAGGGCGAAAGAAAAGCCCATCCGGTGATGCAAAAACGGACAAGAATGCCCTCTAAAGCCCTGCGCTTGGGGAAGGATCGAAACGTACAAAAAATAAGGGCCAATAGCAAGACCACCCATGCTACAGTTAGACACTCAATCCCTACAACAGAAGATGCCCCAAACACTTAAAAGCACTGTAATGGTGATTGGCGGTGCGGAAGACAAAGTTCATGGCCGCGAGATCCTGCATACGTTTTTTACTCGTGCTGGAGGAAGCGAGGCGAAAATTGCGATCGTCCCTTGTGCCTCGCGGGAACCCTCGGCGATCGGGGACCGATATAACAAAATCTTTACAGAGATGGGTGCCACCAGCATAGAATTGCTAGATATCCGCGAAAGGACCCAGGGAGAGGACCCGAAGTGGCAAGAGTACATGGAAGAATGTACGGGAGTCTTTATGACTGGCGGCGATCAACTCCGACTCTGCGCCTTAGTCGCGGATACGCCTTTGATGGAGAAGGTTAGGATGAAGGTGCGGGAAGGAAAAATTGTTTTGGCGGGAACCAGTGCCGGTGCCGCAGTGATGGGCCATCACATGATTGCCGGAGGAGGCAGTGGAGAATCGCCGAATCGCTCCTTAGTGGATATGGCAACGGGATTGGGAATTCTGCCCGATGTGATTGTGGATCAGCATTTCCATAACCGGAATCGGATGGCACGGCTACTCTCGGCGATCGCCTCTCATCCAGACCGCCTCGGCATCGGCATTGACGAAGATACTTGCGCCATGTTTCAAGGCGATGGCGTCATTGAAGTGATTGGCAAAGGCACCGTGACCATTGTTGATCCCGGTTCGACTTTCGCGACGAACGAGCAACAAGTGGGAGCCACAGACCCCTTGAGTTTGTACAATATGCGCTTACATATTCTGTGTCACGGCGATCGCTTTGAGTTACGTCAGCGCATCAGTCGTCCCACCCACCCCTAGGCTTTTATGGCAGCATACACCCTCGACTCCCTCGTTATGATTACCCTGCACAGAAGAGAATAGCCCAGTCCCGGTGAAACCTGAAAGTTCAAAGCCCAAACCTTAACGCATTCCACTTCACGCTTCACCTGAACCACCCACTCTCTGCTGATTCAGTTTGCACTTGTCCCTAACTGGACTCGATCAAGATGTTCAAAATGAACATATTGTAACGGCCTAAAGCCAGAAACTAGAACAAGTGCCTCTATTGCTTCCAAAACAAGAGCTTCATCCTCGCGCAGCTTATGAAAATACTTAAAATCCAGACATTACGGGGTCCGAACTACTGGAGCATTCGACGCCACAAGGTCATCGTGATGCGCCTCGACCTAGAAGACTTAGCACCCAAGCCGACGTCTTTGATCCCCGGCTTTTATCAAGGTCTCGTGGAGGCGCTACCGAGTTTGGTAGACCACTACTGCTCTCCCGGTTGTAGAGGAGGGTTCCTCAGCCGTGTCCAAGAGGGGACCTATATGGGTCATGTGGTGGAGCACGTTGCCTTAGAACTCCAGGAACTTGCGGGGATGATAGTTGGTTTTGGTCGCACCCGCGAAACCTCGACTCCAGGCACCTACCAAGTTGCCTTTGAATATATTGATGAACAAGCGGGTCGGTATGCCGCTAGAGCAGCAGTGCGCCTCTGTCGCAGTATTGTCGATACAGGTCGCTATCCGGTTTCCGAGTTGGAACAAGACATCCAAGACTTGAAAGATTTGGCGGCTAAAGCCTCCCTGGGTCCGAGTACCGAGACCCTGATTAAAGAAGCTGAAGCCCGCGATATTCCCTGGTTTCACTCTAGCGCTAGAGCCATGATCCAACTGGGAACCGGGATTTATCAAAAACGAGTCCAGGCAACCCTGACCGATCGCAGCAGTATTTTAGGCGTTGAACTCGCCTGCGACAAAGAAGGGACCAAAAAAACTCTGCGGGATGCCGGAGTGCCGGTTCCCCGAGGGACTTTGATTCACTATCTCGATGAACTCCAAGAGGCGATCGATGAAGTGGGAGGCTATCCCATCGTGATTAAACCCCTCGATGGCAACCACGGACGCGGGATTACCATTGATATCCACAGTTGGGAAGAGGCAGAAGAAGCCTACGACGCTGCCACAACAGCTTCCAAAACGCGATCGGTGATCGTCGAACGCTACTACAAAGGTCGGGACCACCGGGTTCTCGTGGTTAATGGTAAACTGATCGCCGTAGCGGAACGGGTTCCTGCTCATGCGATCGGTAATGGCAAATCCACCATCCAGGAACTCATCGAAGAAACCAATCGCGACCCCAACCGAGGCGACGGCCATGATAACGTCCTGACCCGGATCCAAGTAGACCGCATGAGTATGCAAATCTTGGAACGCAAAGGATACGACCTCAACACCGTACTCCAAGACGGCGAAATCTGCTATCTGCGTTATACCGCCAACCTCAGCACCGGCGGTATCGCTATCGATCGCACCGATGAAATCCACCCAGAAAATCTCTGGATGGCGGAAAGAATTGCCAAACTGATTGGCTTAGATATCTGTGGCATCGATGTCGTCACCGAGGATATTTCCCAACCCCTCCGGGAAAATGATGGGGTCATCGTCGAAGTCAATGCTGCTCCCGGTTTCCGGATGCACGTCTGTCCCAGCCAGGGCCTGCCCCGCAACGTCGCAGCCCCTGTCATGGAAATGCTCTTTCCTTCAGGCACTCCGTCGCGGATTCCCATTCTCGCCGTCACCGGCACTAATGGTAAAACGACCACCACCCGCCTCTTAGCCCATATTTATAAACAAACTGGCAAAACCATCGGTTACACCACCACCGATGGGACTTATATCGGCGATTTTATCGTTGAAAAAGGGGATAATACCGGACCCCAAAGTGCCGAACTGATTTTAAAAGACCCCACCGTTGAGGTGGCAGTCTTAGAAACGGCCCGAGGTGGTATTTTGCGATCGGGTTTAGCCTTCGATCGCTGCGATGTCGGGGTAGTTTTAAACGTTTCTGCGGATCATCTCGGCATTGGCGATATTGATACCATCGAACAAATGGCGACCCTCAAAAGCGTCCTCGCCGAATCCGTGGATGCCAAAGGTTATGCCATCCTGAATGCCGAAGACCCCCTCGTAGTCAAGATGGCAAAACGGGTCAAATCTCAAATTGCCTATTTCTCGATGGACCCCGAGAACGAAATTTTGCAAAATCATGTCCGCAATGGGGGACTCGCCGCCGTCTATGAAAATGGCTATCTCTCCATTATTAAAGGAGATTGGACCCTCCGGATTGAGCAAGCGGTTAACGTCCCGCTAACAATGGCAGGATTGGCTCCCTTTATGATTGCCAATGCCCTCGCTGCTGCCTTAGCTGCCTATAGCAATGGGGTTCCCATTGAGCAAATTCGCAGTGGATTGGCGACTTTTGAGGCATCGGTTGCCCAAACTCCGGGACGGATGAATCTGTTCAATATGGGGACCTATCATGCCTTGGTGGATTATGCCCATAATGCCGCCAGTTATGAAGCCTTGGGCGGGTTCGTGCGAAATTGGCCCGGAGAAACCATTGGCGTTATCGGGGGTCCTGGCGATCGCCGGGATGAGGATTTGTTCAACCTCGGCAAACTCTCCGCAGACATCTTCAATCGGATTATTGTCAAAGAAGATAATGATACCCGAGGTCGTCCCCGGGGAAATGCCGCCCACTTCATCTGTGAAGGGATCGCCCAAGCCAATGGTCCGGCGGCGTATCAAACCATCCTGAATGAAACAGAGGCGATCGAAACCGCCCTAGACGAGGCCCCCTCGGGCAGCTTAGTCGTGATTTTGCCTGAAAGCGTCAGTCGGGCGATTAACCTGATCGAGAAGCGCAAACCCCTAGAAGAACCGCGCATTCCCCTCAACGGTTCTAAGCCCGTAGAATCCTCCTCGGTTGAATATAGCGAGTCTTCTACATAATTCACCCCTGAACCTTTACAAAAGACTTGAAACGGATAACTCTCCATTTTCAAGTCTTTTTTTTATTCAAAAAAAACTCAATTCAAGCTAGATTCCAGATAACAATCAAATGGTGCTATAAATAAGCAAGAGCTATTTAAAGTCAGTTAATGTCTTAAAATTTTAGAAAGCTATGAGTGGCAATTGCAAGCAAACATCTGGCAAATTATGCGGTCATTCTCGTGATAGCAATACGACCCGTCAAAATCAACCAACTCTTGCTTATTGGGTGAATCATTATCTGGATCATGTCGGAACTTGTTATCAAGATCAAACCCAATGGTGGGGCGATCGCACACTTACTTGGGATGCAGCCTTGGAAAGAGCTTGGCTTTCTAGATTTGCCGATGGGAAAATGCACCCCCATCAGCGCCGAGTCTCCTCTAAATTAGCAGAAGGATTGAACGTATCTCGCCAAGATGGTCACCAAGCACAGCAGTTTAAAACCTTTGCAGAACTTCATCACTGGATAGAGTCAGTGACTGCTCGCGTTAAAGGATTAGGAGCAACCACAGCTTACGATGTGGCTCAACGCTTGGGAATGTGGCTAAATTTAGAACCCGATTTAGTGTATCTTCATGCGGGGACGGCTGAAGGGGCCGCCCTTTTTAAGATTACCGGAAAAACTACTTTTTTAAGTAATTTTCCTCCTGAAATTCAAAAACTCGGAGCAACTCACGCAGAAAACTTTTTGTGTATTTATAAAGACAACCTCAAGTCGTTATCTTTATAACTAAATGACTCTGTTTCAAAGTTTAATTTGGGGGGAAATTTCAAAATATTATGGTTGCAAAGAAGCGAAAAAATTCAGACAAGTCGTTATCTTATCTTCGTTCGTAGTAACGACTTCAGTCGTTATCTTATCTTCGTTCGTAGTAACGACTTCAGTCGTTATCCAACCTCCCTATAACAACACCCCAACATCCCACCCCCCTAAATAGGATAAAATAAACACCGCGCCCCGCGCAATATTGTTCCACCCTCATATAGGAAAAACCCGTGACATCAACCTCTAATCCATCCCTGCGAACCGAACAACATAGCCTGATCCAAAAACTCGCCGACTGCATCGAGGGAGTGTGGCAAGAACAATTAGAACTTTCCCCTTATCCCCTCCCAGAGGACCTGGGATATGTAGAAGGAAAATTAGAAGGGGAAAAACTCAGAATTGAAAATCGCTGCTATCAAACCCCAGAATTTCGGAAAATCCATTTAGAATTGGCAAAAGTTGGCACCACCCTAGATATTTTGCACTGCGTGATGTTTCCTAACCCCAACTATGATTTACCCATGTTTGGGACTGATTTAGTGGGAGCAAAAGGGAAAATTGGGGCAGCGATCGCCGACTTATCCCCCCTTCGTCAAAAAGTCCTCCCCCAACCCTATCAACAGCAACTTTCTGACTTACCGGCGATCGCATTTACCCATCCCCGAGACCTCCCCCCCTGGGGTCATATCTTCTCAGAATTCTGCTTGTTTGTGAGACCGGATAATCCCGAAGAAGAAACCCTATTTCTGAATCGCGTCAAAGCCTATATGCAAATTCACTGCCAACAAGCCAAAAACACCCCAGCAACCCCCGAACTCCACAGCGAAATCCTTGCCGGACAACGCAACTACTGCGATCATCAGCGCAAAAATGATAAAACTCGCCGGGTTTTAGAAAACGCCTTTGGCAACGAATGGGCCGAATATTATATGACCCAAGTCTTATTTGACCTGCCTGAAGAGGACTAAAAGACAATGACCGAAACAAAGTGCGCTCACGTCTTAATTTCCGGAATCGTTCAGGGAGTCGGGTATCGATTTAGTACCGTCCATCAAGCCCAAAAATTAGGCGTATCCGGTTGGGTGAGAAACTTAACCGATGGACGAGTCGAAGCCATCTTTGAAGGCACCCCCGAAACCCTCGATCGCATGATAGCCTGGTGTCACCAAGGACCTTCGTCCGCCCAAGTCACCGATGTCACCGTCACCTATCAACCCCCCCAAGGCATCACCGGATTCACCACTCGCTATAAATAACACCCTCTCGGGACAAGGCAATGCCTTGTCCTCCGTCCTCCCCCCTATCACATCATAAGTAAATCAGTTTTAAAACCGTTGTCTTTTTGGGGTCAATGACTTAAAGTAAAAGAGAGGAACAATGCCCGAAACCTTGTAATTATCTATGAATTCTATACCCGGGACTGTTATGAATACGCCACTGGTAAACACCCTATTTCAATTGATTCATTCCCTATCCCCAGAAGACCGGGCCGCCTTAGAAGAAAAACTGTTGTTCGACACTGCTTATCCCTTTACCCCCGAGGCAATTAACCTAACTTTGCAAAGCAGTAGCTTTGATTTTCTAAACGAAGAACCGGACCTCTATACCCTTGAAGACGGAGAACCCATTAGATCAAGTTGACTAAAAGCGATATTGTTTTAATTACCGATTTTCTGATAATTATTGAGGAAACTAGCTATGTATGCGGTGATTTCTCCCGAAGAAATTAAATTGCCAGCAGGCAGTGTGGTTCGGCTACCAGGCACCTGGCAGAACTACTGCCAACTCAGGGACAGTCGGGGAGACAGTTCTATTCCTCGCATCAAATTTCGTAACAGTGAGATTTTGCTCATGAGTCCTTTGCCAAAACACGGACGTGATGCCCATTTGATTGCGGCCATCATCACTACGGTACTGGATAGCCAGAACCGCAACTACGAGGCGTTTACACCCATTACGATGGATTTGCCAGAAGAGAGGGGAATTGAACCCGATTATTGTTTCTACATTGACAATTGGCAAACTGCCGTCGGCAAGGATCGCATTGATTGGCGCAACAATCCACCCCCAGACTTGGTAATTGAAATTGACGTGACTAGCTACACGGCGGTAGAGGATTATCTGCCCTACAAGGTTCCAGAAGTTTGGTTGTTTAGAAAAACAGGATTGCAAATTCATACTTTAGAAACAGGGGGTTATCAACAACAGCTTTTGAGCCGCTATTTCCCCAATTTGGACCTGCCCAAGTTAGTTGAGGAGGTGTTCCAAATGGCTTTAGAACAAGGAATGGGAATGGCGATTCGAGAGTTCCGTCGAACATGGATGAGCTAGGAGCAAGGGAGAGGGGGTGACGGGCTGAAAATCAATCTCCATCAATTCTCCCCATCTCCACTTTTTCCCCCTATTAAAAAGCTAATACTTAGGCCCAAATCCGCCCTCGGACAGCCGACCTTCTTTCCAGGTTTCTCCTCCGGGCAAATGGCTGAGTTTATCATCAACTTTTGCCGGTAATTCTAATGGGGAATTGTTATAAGTCAAAGTCAACAAATCTTGGGCAGTTGCGATAATTTCTTCCCGCTTAACCATGTTTGAGATTTGAAACGGGGAATAGGCCCCTTCTAACACTTCCACGCTGGCATCCCGAATGGCTACCTCGATCGCTTCTGTTAAAAGGCTCTCCCAGTCATCGGATTTGATATAGTAAGAGGTTTTATTTTCTTTTAAATTAAGGTCTTGGATTTCTAAAATAGAACCCCGAATGGAAGCCGCCCAAGAATTCGTGAGGCGCTGTTCTAGTTGATTTTTAATTAAATGCAATAGCATTCTAATCGCAAAAGATTTAATGGCTCTTAAAATGGCTTTTTTGCTCATGCCATCCAGTTCATCCAAGAGGGTCAAAGCATCTTGATACCGTCCCTCTAGGATACTGGTTCTTAAATCAGCTAATTCTTGCGTCATGATGACTCCCCCAATTTAAAGGGTGAGCAAATTGCCCACCCTTAAACTGATTTACCCAAATATGCCACCAAAAAACTCGATCGCCTCTTTTAATGCCACAACAAAGGTATCAATTTCTTCCGGCGTATTGTAGAAATACAAACTAGCTCGGGCGGTGGATTGTGCGCCAAGGACGCGGTGTAAGGGTTGGGTACAATGATGTCCGGCACGAATGGCTACCCCTGCCTGATCTAAAATGGTGGAAAGGTCATGGGGATGCACGCTTCCACTGGTAAATGAGGCTAATGCCGCTCGTCCTGAACCGTCTGCTTGGGGTTGGGGTCCGTAAATTTTTAGCTCAGAAATGGGGTTGAGTTGCTCAAACAAATAGGCAGTTAACTGTTTCTCATACTCATAGATTTTATCCATGCCAATGCTGCTGAGATAGTCTACTGCGGCACCCAACGCTACTGCTTCGCCGATCGCAGGCGTTCCCGCTTCAAATTTATGAGGCACATCCGCATAGGTGGAATGGTCCAAAAATACATCGGCAATCATCTCCCCTCCCCCTAAAAAGGGCGGCATCGATCGCAATACGGCCAATTTGCCATACAGGAACCCAATTCCCGTCGGCGCACACATTTTATGTCCCGATGCCACTAACCAATCGCAATCCATTTCCTGCACATCAATGGGCAGATGGGGCATACTTTGGCAAGCATCAATTAAGACTTTTGCTCCCTGTTCATGGGCAAGTTTGGTAATTTCGTTTACGGGATTAATACAACCCAAGGTATTAGAAATATGAACCACTGCCACTAACTTTGTTTTGTCCGAAAGCAGGGTTTTGTATTGCTCCATATCAAACTCTTGGGTGTCCGTGAGTTCGACAAACTTGAGAACCGCTCCGGTTTTTTGAGCTAAAATTTGCCAAGGAACTAAATTGCTGTGATGCTCCATGACGGTGAGGATGATTTCATCTCCCGCCCGAATATTGCTGACTCCCCAAGTATTGGCGACGAGGTTAATGCCTTCGCTGGCATTGCGGGTATAGATAATTTCCTGTTCCGATGCCGCATTCACAAATTTGGCAATTTTTTCTCGGGCCCCTTCATAAGCATCGGTAGCACGTCCACTGAGGGTATGAACTCCTCGATGGACGTTGGCATTGTCAAAATCATAATAACGGCGCAAAGCATCCAAAACCTGCACCGGCTTTTGGGAAGTGGCGGCGTTATCTAAATAAACTAATGGTTTGCCATGAATTTCTTGATTTAAAATCGGGAAATCAGGGCGAACTTTTTGAGCTAATGTCTTTTCTCGGGTAACTATCATGGTCCTGAATAAATAAAGGATGAATGGGTTGCAAATACGAAAAAATCAGTTAGAGAAAATTAATGCAAAATTATTCAAATTTCTCTATTAGCCTGCGGAGGCAGGCTTTGTCCGTATAGCCCCAGGCTTTAGCCTGCGGGTTATTTAAAGGTCATTTCACAGAAAAAATGGTTATCATAATTTTTTATAAGTTTGAGACCCTGGGTGTAGAGACGCAATAGTTCACGTCTCTACATCGATAAATTCCTCGATATTTATTTCACCGCTTCCCCCGTCATAAAAACTGCCGGGATTTGGAGAAATTAGATACTTTTACAAGCAACACATCGAGAAATTTTCGTTTGCAAGGCACCGGAGGGTAATTCTTGCAGAATTTCTCCGGCAAATCCATCAATCAGTAAGCTGCGACTCGTCTGCGGATCTAATCCGCGACTCCGCAAGTAGAAGAGTTCATCTTCTTCCAGTTGGCTGATGGTGGCACCGTGAGAACATTTGACGTTATCAGCGGTGATTTCCAGTTGGGGTTTTGTATCCACTCTTGCTTTGGGTGAGAGTAATAACGTGCGATTCAACTGGCTGGCATCGGTGAGTTGTGCCGGTTTGGGGACAAAAACTTTACCGTTAAAAACGCCTTGCGCTGCATCATCAATGATGCATTTGTGCAGTTGTTTGCTGGTGCCGTTGGGATGGTTGAGCACGATCGCACTGTGAGTATCGCTGACTTGTTTCCCAGCGGCGATCGCCAATCCGTTGAGGGTGGTATAGGTTCCTTCCCCCTGTTGGTACACCTCCAGATGATGCCGGGAGAGTAAACCGCCGGTGGAAACTGCGGTACAGGAATAATTGCTATCTTTCGCTTGGGCGATCGCAGTCTTGCCAATATGGAATGAGTTGGTACTCTCACGCTGGATTTTGGCATGAGTTAACTGAGCATTTTCGGCTACCCAGATTTCCGTGACAGCATTAGTAAAATAAGGTGCATTTCCCTTAAAATTGCCGCAGGAATCGTCATCGGCAACCACATATTCCTCGATCGCCGTGCAGGAACTTCCGCGTTCCGCCACGATTAAACAACGCGGTTGAACTAATCGGGGTTGATCTCCAGGAACTGCCATGAATAACAGATGAATCGGTTTAGTGACTGCTACATCTCTTGCCACCCACACCACTGCTGCATCCATTAATCCAGCGGTATTCAAAGAAGTAAAAACCTCTTTGTTTCCCTCAACATTTCCCAGGTATTTTGGCAACAGAGTCTGTAAAGATTCTGGCAATTGTCCCAGACTTCCGACAAATATCCCTTCCGGTAACCCAGAAACATGGGAAAGTTCAGCCGAATAACAGCCATTGACAAACACTAAGCGGCTGTCTAGCATTTCGGGTAACTCAAAAGGCGCGACTCCAGTCGTCGGAATTGCCTCCGGAGGTGCTGCCTGAAACGTCAATGCCTGCAACCCAGACAAATCCGTAACTCGCCATTCCTCATCTTTGCGAGTCGGCATTGCCAATTCTCGCACCCAGGTTGCTGCATTATCTCGCACCTGCTGCAATAACGCTGCTGTTGGAGGTGCAATGCCATATTCTGGATTTACCACCGGCGCAGGAGAGGCGACTGCCTGTTTCAACAATTCATCTAAATAAGACACTTGTGGTTTTTTAGAAACCTCTATCACCATTACACACCTGCCTTCACGCGATCGGCTTCTACCACCCAATCATATCCACGTTCTTCCAATTCCAGCGCCAAGTCTTTGGTTCCGGTGGTCAAAATCCGACCCCCTTCCATAACGTGAACATAATCCGGCACAATATAATTCAGCAAGCGCTGATAGTGGGTAATTGCTAACACTGCATTATCCGCCGAAGACAAATGATTAACTCCATTTGCCACAATTTTTAAGGCATCAATATCTAAGCCGGAATCCGTCTCATCCAAAATGGCTAATTTTGGCTCTAACAGCGCCATTTGCAGAATTTCGTTGCGCTTCTTTTCCCCGCCAGAAAATCCTTCATTCACACTGCGGTTGAGAAAGGCTGGATTCATTTTCACCACATCCAGCTTTTCTTCAATGATGTCTTCAAAATCAAAGGCATCGACTTCTTCTAACCCCAAATGCTTGCGGCGAGAATTGTAGGCGACTCTTAAAAAGTCAAGGTTACTCACCCCAGGAATTTCCAAGGGATATTGGAATGCTAAAAATACTCCCGCTAAAGAGCGTTCTTCCGGTGCCAACTCTAGGAGATTTTGACCCATGAAAATCACTTCTCCCCCGGTGACTTCGTAGGCAGGGTGACCCGATAGCACCTTGGAAAAGGTACTTTTTCCGGAACCATTTGGTCCCATAATCGCATGGATTTCTCCCGCTTTGATTTCGAGATTCAATCCTTTGAGAATGGGGGTATCATTCACATTCGCGGTTAAATCGCGAACGGATAAAATTACTGAACTACCTTCTTTAATCATTGCTCCTCAATACATTTCATGAAACAAACCTCGCGAAAAACTCGCTTGAAGAAGAACGATAAAGGATGAATTTTCCGCCTTCATCCTTTATCGTTCTTCCTTCCAATTACCCAACAGACCCTTCTAACTTCAAGCTCAATAGGCGATCGGCTTCCACTGCAAATTCCATCGGCAACTGATTAAACACATCCTTACAGAATCCGCTAATCATCATCGAAACCGCATCTTCTGGCGAAATTCCCCGTTGGGCAAAATAGAACAGTTGATCTTCCCCTATCTTAGAAGTAGAGGCTTCATGCTCGACTTTTGCCGTATCATTTTCTACCTGAATATAGGGGAAAGTATTCGCCTGAGCGTTGTCCCCAATCAGCATAGAATCGCACTGGGAATAGTTGCGTGCGCCTTGGGCTTTGGGTGAAACTTTCACCAATCCGCGATAGCTATTGGAAGAATTTCCCGCCGAAATTCCTTTAGAAATAATCGTGCTGCGGGTATTTTTGCCAATATGGATCATTTTGGTGCCGGTATCGGCTTGCTGTTTGTTGTTCGTGAGGGCAACGGAGTAAAATTCTCCCACAGAATTATCCCCCACTAACATACAACTGGGATATTTCCAAGTAATCGCTGAACCTGTTTCGACTTGAGTCCAAGAAATCTTAGAATTTTTTCCTTTGCAGAGTCCGCGCTTGGTGACGAAATTATAAATTCCGCCCTTGCCATTTTCATCTCCAGCGTACCAGTTTTGGACCGTGGAATATTTAATTTCGGCATCATCCAAGGCAACCAGTTCCACCACTGCGGCATGGAGTTGGTTGGTGTCAAACATGGGGGCGGTACAGCCTTCCAAATAGGAAACATGGCTACCTTCTTCGGCAATAATCAAGGTGCGCTCAAACTGCCCCGATTCGCCATTGTTAATCCGGAAATAGGTGGAGAGTTCCATCGGGCATTTGACACCTTTGGGAATATACACAAAGGAGCCATCGCTAAACGCTGCCGAGTTGAGGGCGGCGAAGTAATTATCAGCGATGGGGACGACACTGCCCAGATATTGTTTCACCAGTTCAGGATAGTCCTTGACGGCTTCAGAAATGGAGCAGAAAATCACCCCTTCTTCGGCCAATTTTTCTCTAAAGGTGGTGGCGATGGAAACGCTATCAAAAACGGCATCTACGGCAACGTTACTCAAGCGCTTTTGTTCGGAGAGGGGAATTCCCAGTTTCTCGAAAGTTTCGAGAATCGCAGGATCAACCTCATCCATGCTATTCAGTTTTTGCTTTTTCTTGGGAGCAGAATAGTAAATGATATCTTGATAATTAATTTGGGGATAGTTGACGTGCGCCCAAGTTGGATCGGCCATTTTTTGCCATTGCCGAAAGGCTCTGAGGCGGAATTCTAACATGAATTCCGGTTCTTCTTTTTTGGCCGAAATTAATCGGACGACATCTTCATTAATGCCGGGGGGTAAAGTGTCGGATTCAACGTCGGTGATGAATCCATATTTATAGGGTTGATTAACGAGGGTTTTTGCAGTAGTAGCAGTCATAGTCTTAGTTCAGTGTTCTCTCTAGGTTCGGATCCAGGGCAGGGGTGGAACTGAGTCAACAGGAGGGTTGAATGGGTTCCTAGAACGTCGGCTTAGGGTTAGATACGGGGGACAAGAAACCGGGTTTCTTCCCGCGATTGGGTACAATTGAGGGATACATTTTGTCAAGAAACCCGGTTTCTCAGGGGTGCCGATCGCCTTAGAAAATTTAAAGTGTTCGGAAAGGCTTAATATTGATTGGTCATTTCGCGAATTTCGTCAAACGAAATGTTCTGTTCTTTGCCCGCGAATGGATTATCTTCGGTCAGAAATAACATACAGTGACATTCTTTGCGCTCGCGCATGGGAATGCAGGGACAATTCCAGAAGGTGGCTTTGACTTCGGCTTCTTTGTCTTCGTAGTGCCGACAGGGACATAGGGGTGCACCCAACTCATCCTTGTTTTTCGCCAATCCTTCGATGACGACGGCAGTAACGCCCAAATCGGAGCAGAAGTAGGTCCCAGTGCGTTTGGCGTACTGCTCAGAAAAGTGCCGCATCGCTTCTAGGTTTTTGTCGGTGGCTTGTTGTGTAGGCGGTTGTAAAGTCATTATCCAGGTTGATATAACGAGCAAATTTGCGGGGTAGGATCCCCGATTTAGGGGAAGGTTGAGGTCGGATTCAGGCGATCGCCCATGAATGAGTCAATCGGTGAACTCTCAGCCAGGGACTGCGCCCTCTTTACTGGGGAGCAGTTTGCTGTTATCGTTCCCAATCACCAGTCCGTGATCTCCCGTCCTTTGGATTCTTTCTCTTTGCCTGGTTGGGCATCCTTGCCCTCCATCTATATATAATAGGGTTAAACAACACGCCGGTTGCTTAATTCTATTTTAGAATACTTTAGCAACAAGTGTGTTGTCAAAGTCGGCAATAGATTTTTTCGAGCGTTTTGGCGTTTGACTACAGGCAAGATGATGACGACTACTCAGCAACCTTCCACTAAAGAAGATATCCTGCAATACTTATTAAAGCAGGGTCTAGCCACGGCTCAAGAGTTAGCCGAAGTTTTAGATATCTCCCCCCAAGCGATTCGCCGCCATCTCAAGGACCTCGAAGCGGAGGAGTTGATTCGCCATAAGGCAGTACAGGCGGGGATGGGACGACCCCAACATCAATATGAACTCACCCACAAGGGGAAAGATTATTTTCCCAATCAATATGATGATTTTGCCGTCTCCCTCCTAGGGACCCTGGCAGAAACGATGGGGGAGGACCAGATGACCTCAATTTTGCGGAAGCAATGGGAACGCAAAGCCATCCATTACCGCGATCGCCTCGGAAATCAGCCGTTATCCGAACGGGTGGCGGGATTAGTCAGACTCCGCCAAGCGGAAGGCTATATGGCGGAGGTCCATCGGGTCGAACCGGAGGGGTCCCACAATGGCGACTGCTTTTTGCTCACGGAACATAACTGCGCCATTTCCACCGTGGCGGAGTCCTTTCCCAGCGTCTGTGGACATGAACTGGAAATGTTTGAAGCAATCCTCCCAGATTGCACCGTGGAACGGACCTACTGGATGATTGATGGCGAACACCGTTGTGGCTATTTGATTACTCTGCAATCGTCCAAGGCGCGATCGGCCCTTTAACCGTTCCCAGTATCCTCAACCTGTAACCTGAAGGGTTAAAATTGCTGCTGTTGTCGCAAACTGCGGCATCCATATTATGCTGTCTAAATAAAAAACTATGGCTTCTCCCGAACCCTCTGCCCAATTTTTAACCCCAGAAGAATCCTACGCCGTTGATGGCGCTCTCCTGGCGTCCCATGAAAAGTTTTTAACTCGCCTGACGATTTCTTCGTTGAAGTTACTCCGACATATCGCTACAGATTCGGGAGTGCCAATGGAGTCCCTCACCCATGAGGAGATCATTGCTTGGTTTGAGAAAGATGCCAAGTTGCGTTATGAGCAAGGTCCCGAAGCCGCTTTTTTGAAATGGTAAATGGGGCCCACACCCTTGAGGGCTTACAAGAGTTCACTGCACCTCCGGTCCCCTCCCCTTGCCAAGGGGAGGGGACCAGAAAACTAAAGGTTCTGAAGACCGATCGCACCGTAAACCGAGCGATCCCCATCAACTAATCGGATCCTTTCTCCAAAACATAAGTTTTTCTACAGATTTGTCAGCAAACAAAGATAAAGTTATCCGAATTTATATTAAAACTCCGAGATAAAGGGGAATTCAGCCGAACAAGGGCGAAAAAAAAACGCTAATATCGAGGGCAAAGGTTACGGATTCCCCCGGTTGACAGAGGAGGGATGACCCATCTAAACTCATCTCGAAGCAGGACGGTCGATGGCGATCGCACGCCTGCCGCTCCTTGAGACGGCGAACGCTTCTGTTTTTCTTGATAAATTTACCCAGAATAGATAAAAAATGGACAAGTGCGTGGGGATCGAATACGATGCAAAACGGCAAAAGCTCAACCCCAGTTTCTCAGCAATCAGTTGACGGATGTCATGGTTTCTCAACTTGAAGCGCACTCCCTAACCTGTAGAAAGTACCACGGATGTCTCTACCCTTGCTAATAGAAAGCACCATCCCTCCGGGATCAGCCACCCCCAAAAAAATTAGTAAACTTAACACCATTGAGAGAAGAGCGCTCAAAAAGCCCCGGTAGTCATCACTCACCCCCGAAGAGAGGCTACCCTACCCCCTGCCTTGTTCAGTCCCCCTCACTAATTTAATGGGTCTAACCCATAAGGAGAAACGATGAAAATAGCTGTAGCAAAAGAAATCGAAGTGGGAGAACGTCGCGTTGCCTTAATCCCAGATATGGTGGCGCGGTTAGTCAAAGCCGGACTCGAAATTTTCGTGGAAGCTGGCGCAGGAGAGCAATCGTTTTTTTACGATGACGCTTATGAATCTGCTGGCGCTAAGATTGTGGCCGATAGCGCTCAACTGTGGGGCGAAGCGGACTTATTGCTGAAAGTGGCGGCCCCTAGGGAAGAGGAAATTCACAAACTGCGCGAAGGCAGTGCACTGGTCAGTTTTCTGAATCCCCTGGGTAATCCAGTCATCGTCGATCGCCTCGCCCAAAGGGGAATCACCGCCTTCAGTATGGAAATGATCCCCCGGACCACTAAAGCCCAAAGCATGGATGCCCTTTCCTCCCAAGCGGCGATCGCCGGATATAAAGCGGTCCTGCTGGCGGCTGCCACTGCCCCGAAATTCTTCCCCATGTTAACCACCGCTGCCGGGACCATTCGACCGGCGAAAGTGTTGGTAATGGGTGCAGGGGTGGCCGGATTGCAGGCGATCGCCACTGCCCGTCGTCTCGGTGCCGTGGTGGAAGCCTTCGACATTCGCCCTGCGGTGAAAGAAGAAGTACAAAGCCTTGGGGCCAAATTCGTCGAGGTCAAACTTGATGAAGAAACCGTGGCAGAAGGGGGATATGCCCGCGAAATTTCCGAAGAATCCAAGCGACGCACCCAGGAAGTGCTTTCCGATACGGTGGCTGCTGCCGATATTGTGATTACCACAGCACAAGTTCCCGGCAAAAAAGCGCCGAGACTAATTACCGAGGAAATGTTTGCGCGGATGAAACCCGGGGCGGCGATCGTGGACTTAGCTGCGGAACAAGGGGGCAACTGCGCCTATACCGAAGCCGGAAAAGATATCGTTCGCAATGGTGTAACCATAGTCGGTCCGATTAACTTACCCGCTTCCATGCCCGTCCATGCGTCGCAAATGTACTCAAAAAATATCGCCACATTCATTCAGTACATGATCAAAGACAACGCCTTAAACCTAGATTTTTCTGACGAAATTATCGGCAGTACCTGCGTTGCCCACGGTCATGAAATTCGCAACTCCCGAGTGCGGGAAGCGTTAGAAGTTGTTGGGGGAAAAGTGTAATTTTGGGAAGGATGAAGGATGAAGGATGAAGGATGAAGGATGAAGGATGAAAATTCATCCTTTATCGGTCTTCCTCAAGCGGTTTTCTTCGCAACTGAGGTCAAGTCTGAATGTTGGATTATTAAGGAGTGCGAGCATCTTGCTCGCTAATGTTCATGTTTAGCGAGCAAGATGCTCGCACTTCTTAAAATTACATTCACCCGAATACCGCTATATTTTCCCAAGAACCAATCAACCGGAGTATTGAATCAAGATGCCCGAAGCCATCATTTCTGCTTTATTTGTGTTTGTTCTAGCTTCATTTGCTGGATTTGAAGTCATCAACAAAGTACCACCCACCCTGCATACCCCCTTAATGTCCGGGGCGAATGCGATTTCCGGGATTGCCCTTTTAGGTGCAATCATCGTTGCCGGAGACCGGGATTGGAGTGTTACGGTGATTTTAGGATTAATTGCCGTCGTGTTTTCCACCATTAATGTTGTCGGTGGATTTCTCGTGACCGATCGGATGTTGCAAATGTTCAAGAAAAAAGAGGTGAAAGCGTGAGCGAATTAATCCCAACTGGAATACAGTTAAGCTATTTAGTAGCATCATCCTTATTTTTCGTCGGTCTGAAACAGTTGAGTTCACCGGCGACGGCCCGCAACGGAAATTTATTAGCATCGGTGGGGATGTTATTGGCGATCGTGGCAACTCTACTCGATCGCCAAGTGCTCAATTACGAGATGATTTTGATTGGGATTGCGATCGGTTCCGTGATTGGAGTTGTCTCCGCCCAGAAAGTGGAAATGACCGCCATGCCGCAGATGGTCGGTCTCTTCAACGGATTTGGGGGTGCTGCCTCTGCCCTCATTGCCGTCGGTGAATTCTGGCGCTACTATCAAAAATTCCAGGAACCACCCCTGGATACCACCATCACCGCCTTACTCGGCATCTTAATCGGGGGGATTACCTTTACAGGTTCTCTCATGGCCTTTGCTAAATTGCAAGGACTCGTCACCGGCAGACCGATTACCTTTCCCTTGCAACAACCTGTCAACGCCCTCCTCTTCGGCGGTTTCCTCGTTGGCAGTGTATATTTAGCCTTCAATCCCTTAAATACCCCAGTATTTTTGGCCTTAACCGGCGTTTCCTTAGTCCTGGGTGTCATGTTCGTGATTCCCATTGGCGGCGGGGATATGCCCGTGGTGATTTCCCTGTTAAACTCTTTTTCGGGTTTAGCTGCATCCGCTGCCGGTTTCGTGGTCATGAATAATATGCTGATCGTCGCCGGTGCCTTAGTCGGTGCCTCGGGGATCATCCTGACCGTGATTATGTGTAAAGCGATGAACCGATCGCTGACCAACGTCCTGTTTGCCGCCTTCGGAACCGGGGAAGGTGGCGGAACTGCTGATGCTACTGGGGACATGGGCGATAAAACCGTCCGCTCCATCGACTCCGAAGAAAGTGCGATGATGTTAGGATATGCCCGTTCCGTCGTCATCGTTCCCGGATATGGCATGGCCGTCGCCCAAGCACAGCACGCAGTCCGAGAATTGGCCGATCAATTAGACCGATTAGGCGTAGAAGTCAAATATGCCATTCACCCCGTAGCGGGTCGGATGCCTGGACACATGAACGTCTTACTAGCGGAGGCCAATGTGCCTTACGAACAGTTGTATGACATGGAAGATATCAATGCCGAATTTGATCGCACTGATGTCGCCTTAGTGATTGGCGCGAACGATGTAGTCAATCCTGCCGCCCGAGACAATTCCGGCAGTCCCATCTACGGAATGCCAATTTTGGAAGTAGATAAAGCCAGTCATACCATTGTTATCAAACGCGGGATGAGTACCGGATTTGCCGGGATTGATAATGATTTGTTCTACAAAGATAAGACCATGATGCTGTTTGGTAGCGCCAAAGAGGTGATTAATAAATTGGTCTCAGAAGTCAAACAGTTGTAAGGGAATTAAGGCTTACACAGTCTGGCAGAATCTACCTTAAATGGAGGGGCGAGAAAACGAATCGCCCCTATATTTATTGATTACTCATGTTTCGTAGTTCGGCTGGAAGGTGAGCAGCGCCTTCATGGCACGTTCCAAACTGGAAGAGTTAGGAATTGCTGAGTCCACCTTCCAGATTTGCTTGACAAATGGAATCAGTTGACCATTGTAATTTCTCCCGATTTTAGCGGTGGTTTTAGAGTTGGGAACAATCCCTTCGCGGAGAGTTTTGTTCTTGGATTTTCTGGCTAAATTAATTAGTTTTTGTTTTGGATCGGCGATCGCATCGACATCTTGAGGAATTAAAGTGACTGAAATCCCCAGAAATTCTGCAAATGCCTCGCGATCAGCTAACAACCAGGCTTCTACTTCTCTAACTGCAACTCTAAAGATAAGATTGGGGTGTTTAGGTGTATCCAACCAATGAGAAATAATGGTGAGGGGACATTCATATTGATCTAAATCCGTTAAAACTAAATAAGGCATCCCCTGAGCCGCCTTATTTAATCCTGGAACAATTCTTTTGAGATAGCCATACCCTCCCCTATTTAAGCAATTTCCAATGGAAAAAGGTCGCTGAGATTGCTTCAGCATTTCCCGGAGCACTGCTTCACTCAAAACATCTTCAACCGCTAGGGTGATAGGAATATCGCTCATGTAAACAAATTCAGTTGCGCAACTTCCGGCGGAATTGTATGGGGTAAAGCTGCATCAGCAACACTCAAACCCGCATCTAATAAGGGTTTGATCTCTGCAATTGAGGACGCCTGTTGAACTTTAGTTCCGTCCGGAGTAGGAGTCATCAATAACACTTCTTCCCCTCCGATACTTTTATCGGCGAGTAAATCGGCACTATGACTGCTCAGAATGACTTGCCGTTTTTTTCGACTTTGAAGACGATAAATGAGAGCCGGAAGTTTACTAATAATCCCGGCATTTAAAGACAGTTCGGGTTCCTCTAGTAGCAATAAAGAATTTGTTTCCAAAAGTGCCCACAGTAACCCAATGAGACGTAAAGTGCCATCAGAAAACTGATCCTCCCGTTGTTTGCCTGCTTGAGGACGCCAATGTTCATAAACCGCTTCCAGATGAGGGACTCCCATTACATCTTTAGTATCCGTGAGATTTTTTAATTGGGGGACCGCAAATTGTAAAGCCGCTTCAATTTTTTTAAGTCGAGATTTTCGAGTTTTTTCCGGAGTTTTAGCTACTCGTTCTAAAAAGGTTCTGCCAAAAGGGTCTTCCGATAATCCCGGAATTCCAAATGCTTCGGGATGGCGAACAAGCTGAGGGATTAAATGTAGATAGAGAATCGTCTCCAGAAACTTAGAAATATCTCTAAATTCGGCATTGGCATTAATTTGTTCTAAATAAGTCTGAGTCAGCCTAAGTTCATCTTTTTCATCATCAAAATTGGGTCGATCAACGATTTGCTTATTGCCTTTCCAGACTCGTTCATAAGCAACAATTGGGTCATTTTGCCCCCCTTTTTTTTGTTTTATTCCAATTCCATAACGCCAAAGTATCTGTTCAGAACCCGATTCTGTTAAATGAATTTCTATCTCAACATCTGGATACCGACGGGCATACAAACTACGAATTTTAGACAGACCTCCCCGATCCCTGACTGCTTTCTGCAACCCCCCTCCATCTTTAGCCAAATCTCGCAAAAATCGCAAGGAATCCAAAAAATTTGATTTTCCGCAAGCATTAGGACCCACCAGAAATACTCGGTCTTGTAAATCAACGTCTACTAAGCGAAAATTACGCCAATTTTTTAGAACAATATGAGAAATAATCATAGTCATCACTAAATGATTTGCAAATATCCACCGCTGCTAGGCATCAACAGACAATTTCCCTAAAACTTTTGTTCATATCTAACTCATGGGTTCGCCCCTGCAAACTGACCGCCCAACATTAATTCAGTGGAATCAACAGCAGATTTCCATAAAACATTGAGGATATTATAACCCAGGAGCCGCTAATCACAACCGGATCTAAATTAATGGATTGCCCTGCGATCGCCTCAATTTACACCCAGCAAAACTACTCTTCAATCTGTAATCAAATCTCGCAATGCCTTACCCTGAGAAATCTCATCGGGCGGGCTATTCCGTCGTAAGGCAAGGGACCAGACTGAAGTATCAACGATCGCCTTCATTCTAGGGTTCTTTGCTGTTTGTAATCATAGCTTTCTTCATAATCTATTGTCCCAAATAATTCTAATATTTTCTGTTGCTGACGCCGTTGAATGTATTCCCGCAAAGCATCTTCTATTAATTGATTTTCTGTGGAAAAGTTGCTCAAGGCTAGAGCCTCTGCAATCAGTTGTTGATCTATCTCAATGGGGATTTTCATGGTTTACAGTTATTTAAGGATGCATTGCCACTCTACGAGATGGGTTCGCGTTACCCAAAACTGACGCCAGTGGGTTTGACAAACTCTAAATTATCTACATTCCAGACTTGACCATCGAGGGCCATTTGTTCGATTAAGCTGGCTAATCGCAGGGCTTTGAGAGCTTGTTCTCCGCCGACTGAGGGTTGATTGCCACCGCGAACACATTGGATAAAATGTTCTAATTCGGCGTGTAAGGGTTCTATATTACTGGTATAAACTTTTTCGATTAAGCCATCTTGGCGGTACAGCACTTGACCATATTCGGTCCTATAATTCGCCGTAGTTTTCCGGTGGATTAAAATTTCATTGTTGAGAAAATCCGCTTCGGTTAGGGAATTTTTGCAATGGGTGACGATGCGTCGTAATTTCCGGTGGGTGACTTTACTGGCGGTGACAGTGGCAATCACGCCATTGGCAAATCCCAAGGTTGCGGTTACATAATCTAAATAAGAATTACCTTCCGACCTGTCTTGACTGGTGCGACTGCCACTAGCGGTTAATCGCACAACAGGGGCGGCAGCTAATTCTAAAATGAGGTCGATGTCATGGATCATTAAATCTAAGACGACGGAGACATCGTTTGCCCGATCGCTGTAAGGACTCATGCGGTGAGCTTCGATCGCCAGCACTTGTTCCGTTTTGAGGACCTTGCTCAATTCCTGGAATGCCGGATTAAACCGTTCAATATGTCCCACTTGCAGAATACATCCCGACTCTGCTGCCTCATTCACCAAAGATTCCGCTTCAGCAATACTCGCGGCGATCGGTTTTTCAATTAAAACATGAACCCCCGATCGCAGGCAGCTCATTCCTACCGCATGATGCAGGCGCGTGGGGACCGCAATACAAACCGCATCCACATGAGGCAGCAAATCTTGATAATTTTCAAAAAAGCGAATCCGATATTTACTGGCAATGTCGAGTCCGCGCTCTACATTAACATCAGCCACACCGACTAATTCAATATCTTTGAGCAAACTCAGAACACGGGTATGATGCTGTCCCATACTGCCCACGCCAATCACCCCAATTCGCAAGGGTTCCGGTTGACTTTTCTGGTTATGATGATTCAATTGCCGAGCTTTCATGGGATTATTTTGCACTCCTTGATGTCTCCTCCACCACCATTAGTCAGAGCCGCTTGACAGGCATCTGGCCTCGCACACCAACCCGATAGTATCACAAGCGCTTCCGTTGTAAAGATTTACAACATTTTCGACCCCCTCCAGTATAGAGTCGGAAATCCGTTTCCGAGGGAGTGCGCCTCTCCATCTCCCCTCTCCATCTCCCCACCCTCCAAAAAAAGCCACCCCCGATAGGGCGGTACAGTCAGAGTCAGACAAACCGGGTCTCTTGACCTAATTTCTGCTCAGAGGCAACAAATTAGGGTCAGAAACCCGGTTTCTGGTCCGACTCATGGAATTGGGAACCGAGGTCCTAGCCCTGAACTAACGGAGGACCATTATGAATCCGGCTAAAACTTAAAACGTGGAGCCATTCCAGCCCCACATGGAACCCTCGGCATCGGTAAATTCGATATAGATCCGATTTTGCGGAACCCCGATCGCCTGATGAATCTTATTGCAAAAATCTTTGCTCATCGCTTGTGTTTGTTCCGGACGGATCGTCCCTACACTCTTAACTTCGATGTAGCAAACCGGGTCAAAGGTTCCGGCAAATGTCATCGGCACATCCGCATTAAACGCCGTCATCACATAAGATTCAGGTTTTCCCAGATGCTTCGCCAAGCTGGAGGAAAGTCCCTTGAGCAGGGTCGCAATTGCAGCATTCTCCGGTGTAGACACGGAAGTTTTAACTTTAATCAGGGGCATAAATTGACCTTCTAACTTGCGTCTTTCTGATTCAAATCGGGATCCCGAAACAGTCTCTATCCCAAATTATCCGCCGTAATTCCATCCGGTGCTTTCCAGCAACAAGGGTTCCCCTTCGCGGTGGACTCCTGCGGCAATCACTTCGCCGACAAAGACCGTGTGATCGCCCTTTTTCACCGAACCCACCACATTACATTCCACATACCCCAGGGAGTCTGAGATAATCGGACAGCCGGTTTCTCCCAAATAAAACTCCACATCTTCAAATTTATCCCCCACCCGGCGCTGGGGTTTAAAGAATTTTTGGGCTAAGTCTTTTTGTCCCGCTTCTAAGACACTCAGAGCAAAGACGCCACTGGCTTCAATCATGGCATGGGACCCGGAATCTTGTTTCACACAGTTGATGACTAAGGGGGGTTCAAAAGACCCCTGCATCACCCAACTGGCGGTGAATCCGTTGACATTTTCCCCATCTTTGACACCGCAAATATAGAGTCCGTGGGGAATCTTGCGGAGGATTGTTTTTTTGGCTTGTTCGTCTAGCAAGGCTTTACCTATTTTTCGATACAGAACTGATGGTCATTTATATTAGAGTATCCGACGGGGCGTCATCCCTGGGGATGGGTCGGTCGAAACAGGTGGCTATGTTCTGGATGGTAGAGGCGCGATCGCCCGGTTTCTTTCCCCCCCTGGGTTTTCACTTCCGCCAAAGCTGGACTAATTAAATACAGGGTGGTCCGAATTAAGTTTTCAGCCTGAGTGACTTGCGCCATCTCTTTCAGAGGGACCACCACAATTTTTTCATCGGGCCATCCAATCCGGTAGCAGATGGCGACTGGCATTTCTGCGGGATAATGTTCCATCAGTTTGGCTTGAGTCTCTTCAATGTGGCGCGCACTTAAATACAGGCACAAACTAGCTTTATGGGCGGCTAAAGCGGCTAATTCTTCCGATTCCGGGACGGAAGAGGCTCGACCACTGACCCGGGTCAGGATGATGGTTTGCACCAGTTCAGGGATGGTGAGCTCCAGGTTGAGTTTGGCTGCTGCTGCTTGAAAGGCACTAATTCCCGGGATAATTTCACAGGGAATGTCCGCATCGGCTAAGAATTGCAGTTGTTCGGAGATAGCACTGTAGAGGCTGGGGTCCCCAGAATGGAGGCGAACGACAGACTGACCTTGGCGCACGCGGTCAATCATGATCGGTAAGATGTCTTCTAGGGTTTTATTGCTGGTGGGAATGACTTCGGCATCTGGGCGAACCCCTGCTAAAATTTGTTGGGGAATGAGGGAGTCGGCGTAGAGAATGGTATCGGCGATCGCCAGGATTTTTTGAGCTTTGACCGTTAATAAATCCGGGTCACCCGGTCCGGCCCCAACGATATAAACGCCGGGTTTAAGTACAGCCCGATCGGTTGGTTCTTGGTCCGTTGGTTGGAGTTTTGACATCAAAATCAAACAAAAAAGCAAAAGGATTGGGAAGGTTCCGGATAGTACCCAGGCTATGAGGTAATCAAGCACTGGTAGATGCACCCTGATTCACCCCTAGAATTTATTCTAGGGTTTTTTCTTTTTTGGGGTCAATGTTCAGGCCGGTTTACAGTAAAAGTTATAAACCGGGTTTCTTGACAACATCTGGGGAAATTTTCCCGAAATCTGGGTAAGAAACCCGGTTTCTTGTCCTGGTTTTTTTGGGGAAATTTCTAGGAAGAAGAGGTTTCCCCATTGCTGCGGGATACGACATCCGGCAAAGGACGATTGAACCCATAAAGCCAGATTAATCCCGCTATTCCTAAGACAATACCCGTTAAACTGACAAACTGAGCCATTCTGAGGGGACCGAACATTAAGCTATCGAGTCGCAACCCTTCAATCCAGAAGCGACCGCAGCTATAGACGGCCATATAGACTAAAAATAAGGTGCCGACTTTTAAACGGGGTTTGCCTTGTAAGTCTCGAAAAAATAAAAACAGTAATAAGGCAAATAAGGCCAGATTCCACAGGGATTCATATAAAAAAGTGGGATGGAAATATTGCTCGCCAACATATTGAAAGGGACGAGATTCCGGGGGGATGTAGAGTCTCCAGGGTAAATCCGTGGGTCTGCCGAAGGCTTCGGAATTAAAGAAGTTGCCCCAGCGTCCGATCGCCTGACCTAAAATTACAGAGGGTGCGACTAAATCGGCTAATTGCCAGAAGGGAATGCGTTTGAGTCGGGCAAAAATTAACGTGGCGATCGTCCCGCCAAGAATTGCGCCGTGAATGGCAATCCCTCCTCGCCAAATGGCAAAGATTTGGCTGGGATTATCGGCATAGTTTTCCCACTGAAACAAAACATAATACAGTCGCGCTAAGGGAATTGCGCCAACGACTAACCAGAGGATCAAGTCCCCCATTAGGTCCGGGTTGACGTTGCGGCGTTTGGCCAAAAATTGCGAGAGACTGACGCCAATCAAGACAGCAGTCGCAATTAAGAACCCATACCAACGGATGGTTAGGGGTCCGATTTCGACGATGATCGGGCCTGGGGAGGCAAAGGTCAAGGCTAGGGGTAGAGTAACAAGAGTCATAACCTTAATAGTAAGCGCTTGGGGGGACGACAGGTGCAGTTGCCTTGTTTCGGTTTCGTTTCTAGGGTACTTCACCCAATCAAGTCATTGAGGTAAAAAATAATCAGGGGGTCAAATCTTTGCTATCTTCAGGGGGAGATAGGCCCGATCGCCTTGAGACCCCAGGGCAATTCTATTTACTCGTTTTAAATTCAGATGAACTTTCCCCTAGCGCGGCAATCGTTCTACCAAGAGATTCACCAAAACGACGACCAAATCGATCTCGCCAAGGCAGCGCTGTACATCGCGCAAGAAGAATATCCCACCCTGGATCCGGCGGAATATCTCAATGTCCTGGATGTGATGGCCCAGGAGGTTGCACAACGGTTAAAGGATCAACGCTATCCCTTGCGAATTGTTAAAGCAATCAATGACTATCTCTATGAAGATTTAGGGTTTACTGGCAATACCCGGGATTATTATGACCCCTGTAATAGTTTCCTGAACGATGCGATCGCCCGTCGCACTGGCATCCCCATCACCCTAGCCTTAATTTACCTGGAAATTGCAAGGCGGCTGGATTTTCCAATGGTGGGAATCGGGATGCCCGGACATTTTTTAATTCGCCCAGAGTTTGAAGGGGCGGGTATTTTTGTAGATGCGTTTAATCGGGGGGAGGTGTTGTTTGAGGAAGACTGCCAACAACGTCTCCAGCAAATTTACGGTCCGGAAGTGTCCATGCGTCCGGAGTTTTTAAAAGCGGTGACGCGCAAAGAGTTTTTGGCCCGGATGCTGACCAATTTGAAGATGATTTATCTGAATCGCGGGGATTCGGAGAAATGTCTAGGGGCGATCGAACGGATTTTGCTGTTGTTTCCAGGTTCACCGTTGGAATTGCGCGATCGCGGTTTATTTTACTATCAAAATGGCCGATGGGCTCAGGCCCGTCAGGACTTACAAACCTATTTGGACCGCGTTCCTCATGCCGAAGATGCCTCAGTAATTCGGCAAATTCTCGATCGCCTCCGTTGGCAGGAAAATGAGTAAGGATAAAATTAAAACCGCTGCTGCATATCTTTTTATTTTTGTCAATCTTTCTTTAGAAACAACTTTTAACGGATTAACTTTCGGCTAGATTCGGAGCAATTTGTTCAGCAATTTGTTTGAGGCGATGGAGTTGGGCCTGCATATCTTTCCGGGTCCAAGTGGCGGCAAACAGATTGAAGCCCCAGGCGACTAAAGGATTGGGAATTTCAAATTCAAAACGATTGACGAGTCGAGTCTGATTGCCGTCGGGTTGACAATCCCAGCGATCGCAACCCTTAAAAAATCCCTGAAACTCCCAGACAATCAGTCCCGGTTCCCGTTGGGCGATCGCACAATTTAAACTCGGTTGCAACAGCGGAATATTCAAAATAAACCGACTGCGACCCCCCACAGAGGTATCCCATTCACCAATCGGTTCGCAACGTAAGGCGGGATTCAACCACTGGTGCATTAATGTGCGATCGGTAATACAGTAATCAACCACCGGAGGACTCGCCTGAATGTGAATCGACTGTTCAAAGACTTGAGATGACATGAGATAAACCTAATGATGACAATCTTTTACAAAAATTCCCCCTAGAAAAGAAATTTCTATGGGCTAGAAGAGTGGGACGGGGAGTATCGGCGGGAGAAGACAGCAGACCCTTCCCTTGGACTCGGGCAGAATTGTTACAAATCACTACAGTTCTAATATTTTGTGACAAATTGTCCCTAATCTAATTTCTAGTTACGAACAATTGAACCATAAAGCGTTTGCTCCACCTCAGTTGAGAATTGGGAAAAACGCAAAAGATCGCATAGACTACAGCAAAAGATGCGTAGCCCTGTAGGATAGGGGCAAATGCACTGACTGGCATTTACTGAATGATCAACGCTGTTGAACGGTCATATCGGAAGTACACTCAAATCACCTTATGAATGGAATTTTGCACGAAACATCAGTCGTGGTTTGGGGTAATTTAAGCCCCGAAGCGCTGCTGGCTCAAGAACCTGGATTCGCTACAGGCTTTGGCCTGGGGCAGGTTACGGGATTTGTTCAAGCCCTCTTGGTCCAACTGGGGTCATTCCTGCCCAGTTTATTAGGAGCCCTCGCCATCTTAATCGGTGGCTGGATCTTCGCTACCCTTGTGGCAGGAATTATTAGAAAGGTCCTCCACAGTACCAATTTGGACAACCGGATTGCCAGTGCCATCATGGGACGCGCACCGGGACAGGAGATGCCTCCCACTGAAAAGTGGATCTCGAATACGGTTTACTGGCTGATCATGATTTTTGTCTTGGTCGCCTTTCTCCAGGCCCTGAATCTGGAGGTGGTTTCCCAGCCCCTAAATCGGTTCTTAGAGCAGATTTTCGCCTATCTACCCAAGATTGGCGGTGCGGCAGTCCTGTTGGGTGTAGCCTGGATCCTGGCAACCCTCTCCAAAATGTTGCTGACTCGGGGATTAACGCAGTTCCGGTTAGATGAACGGCTTGCAGAGCAAACAGGAGAGACAACAGACCCCCAGACGGCTGGGGAAAGTCGGTTTTTACTCAATGAAACTCTCGGCAACGCCCTCTACTGGTTTATCTTTCTGTTCTTTCTGCCCCTAATTCTGAATGCCTTAGAATTAAATGTGGTGCCGGTTCAGAATTTGGTCAATGACTTTCTGTCGGCAGTGCCTAAAATTCTGATGGCCCTGATTATTGGGGCTGTCGGTTGGTTTATGGCCCGGATTGTGCGGGGGATTGTCACCAATTTGCTGGCGGCGACGGGAACCGATCGCCTCGGTGCTCAGTTGGGTCTGTCCCGGACTCAAGACGGAATGTCCCTGTCTCAATTAATTGGGACGATTGTCTATGTCTTGATTCTGATTCCGACTGCGATCGCCGCGTTGAATGCGTTGGAAATCGCTGCGATCTCCGTTCCGGCGATCGCCATGCTGTCGCAAATTCTCTTCGCCATTCCCCTGATTTTGACCGCAGGGCTAATTTTGGCGTTATTTTATGCGATCGCTAAGTTCGCCTCGGATATCGTCATCCGCATTCTCCGCAGCATCGGCTTTAACAACATCTTCTCCTGGTTGGGTCTGCCTACAACCCCGAGTGGTAATCCACCCCAACCCCCACCGGCAGATGCGCCGGATATGCGATCGGGTCAACAAACCGTTGTCCAACCCTCCTCGTCTCCCACGAGAACTCCCGCAGAAATTGTCGGGATTGTCACCTGGGTGGGCATTATGCTCTTTGGGGCCGTGGCAGCGACAGAAGTCCTGCAATTGGCAGCCCTCACGAGGATTATGCAGGGCCTGCTCGTCATCGCCGGTCAGGTTCTCGTCGGTTTGATCGTCTTTGGCATTGGCCTGTACTTGGCGAATCTGGCCTATCATCTCATTTCCGGTTCCCGAGGGTCCCAGTCCCAACTTCTGGCTCAAGCGGCTCGAATTGCGATTATTGCCCTAGCCGGTGCGATGGCACTCCAACAAATGGGGATTGCTCCTCATATTGTTAACTTGGCCTTTGGTTTACTCTTTGGTGCCGTTGCCGTTGCCATTGCCTTAGCCTTTGGCTTAGGGGGGCGAGATGTGGCCTCCGAGCAATTGCGAGAATGGCGCAATGATTTCAAACAACGACAAGAAAAATAGGGGTTACATCTCGTAATTTAAGTTCTTCTCTTTAAGTGAGAAGTATCAGGCTTTTTCAGGGTAAAGCCTTGAGGAAAAAGTTTTATCCTAACTCACTTGAGTTTTTATGCTTTTTTCTTTCTCTCACTTTTAGGAGTTTTTCTTGGAGTTCGTCCTTAATCCGGCCCATAATGGTGGTTTCATCGAGGGAATCAATGATGCGGGTGACCACAGCTTTTGGCCCATCCGGTCCCCAGGAAGCCCCATTTGCGAGGTAGGTTTTGGTCACCTGACCAATGGCGTAGGACGAAAACCCGGCGACACCGGCTTGGGTAATGGCAACGGAAAGATAGGGTACTAAAGATGCCCCACCCGTAGCCGGTGCCGCTAATCCTAATAACCCTTTCAGGGATGATAACCCTAGGTTTGCCAGGAGTTCGCTGGCACTAATTCCGCCCATACTCAGGGCGATTTTTTTGAGCAGATTGATGGCCCCGGCTTGGGTCATGGGAATGCCATAGAGCTTTGATAAGGTTAAAATCGTGGCGACATCAATTACCGCGCCACTGAGGATATCGATCGCCGTAATCGGATTCAGGGCGATCGCCACCGCTTTCGTCATCACCGCATTCCAAATCAATCGGTTCGCACTCTTGTCCCGAATCTGCATTTTGCGCTCAACCAATTGTTCATTCACATCCCCGGCATAAAGCAGGGTATTCAACGCCACCAGGGATTTCCCCTCCCGGTCTAAAATTTCGAGAATTTTTAATTTTAAGTCATCGACTTGGGGTAAACCCCGCTTCATCTGCACCGCCATTGTGCCATCGCTTCGAGGGGTCGCTTGGGCCACTAAGGGGGCCGCTGCTGCCATGACGATTTCATCCTCCGACAGCAGTTCTTTGACCCGATCATCACGGATTTTGCGATAGACTGCCTCGCGATCGGCTTCGGGATATTGGTCAATTTTGTTAAAAATCAGCAGCATGGGTTTCCCCGCATCCCGCAACTGGGAAAGGGCTTCATATTCCACCTGGGTCATATCCCCAGCGACGGCAAATAAAATTAAGTCTGCACGAGAGGCGACTTGCTGGGCCAAAACTTCCCGAGTTTGACCATCAACTTCATCAATTCCCGGGGTGTCAATCAGTTCGATTTGAGACTGTCCGACTCCAGAAAGGGTGAGTTGGGTAATGTTGCCCTCTCCGCCATCCAGGGGCGATCGCTCGACTCGCCAATTCACCCCCTGAGAGGTCCGAGTTACCCCATGAATCGGGCCGGTTTCAAAAACATTCTGCCCCAATAAGGCATTCAAAATCGACGATTTTCCCCGTCCCACCATGCCAAACACGGCAATTTGCACCACCGTCCGTTCTAGTTTATCCAGCATGGTGCTGAGTCCTTCAATCTCTGGATCCAAGCCCGCTCGTTCTTCCGGGGTCAGGTCCAGGTTCGCGACTAACTCTCGCAGGGCATCTTTGGCTTGTTTGTAGTTAAGGTCCGCCTGAATATCTGCAAACGACAAAATCGCCTCGTCCATTTCTCCATCTAAATTGGAGGAACCGGGTGAGGGTAAGGGGGAATGAGGGGTGTTAGGAATTTGTTCCTCGTTCTCGTGGGAACCTCCGTGAGTCATAAGAGGTGGGCTATCCTTCAGCGCTCTACAGTACCAATCGTAGTCCAGACTAGCCCAAGACGGGGAGAGGAAATTGAGGGTGAATGCTTCAACCTCAAGGATTAAAACTATTTAATTGCGGGATTTCAAGCAATTTGGCTCATGAAAGATAGGTCAAGCGCTCCAAAATTTGTACTTAAGGCTACGTTGATATTTTCTAACATTTTGATGAGCCAAATAATGCTATCATTGTTAGAATTTTCATAGTGGTTAAATAAGATGGAGAGCCGTTTTTCTAAATAGGGTTTGACTTTCCGACAGAGCAGAACAATTTTCAGAAGCATCCCGGTTGTCCGGGTGGGGCCAATATTAGAAACCACATCCAAAAAGATAAAGTGGCTGGGCTTTTGAGAACTTTCTACTACTAAAAAATTCAGGAGTTGGCTGCAAGTTCTAACCACCAGAAAATCGCTGAGTTTCTGGGAATCACTCTGGGGCAGGGTAGCTTTTAAATGCTTACATAATTTATCGTTAAATTGGCGTTTGCCATATTCCGGGTCGATGGAGCCGAGGAGGTAGTCGTATAAATCGGCTTTAAATTCTCCGTAGTTGGGAGACTGACTGGTGTGGGTGATAAAGCTCTGGGCTAAGTCGCGGTAAGTGCGGCCTCCTTCGGCTTTGCCGACATAATCTTTCAGGGAATAATACAGTTCGCGATCGCTGAGTAAGGTGGGATTGGCAATGGGCGACAGGTTTCGGACTGCATTAACATTCCCCGTCCGCCGGACCTGCGATCGCCGGACTTGATAAGTTACATACTGGGATAAGTTAATTTCAAATTGCCGTTGCCGTTGCGCTTGAATTTTTCGCACGGTTTGCTGATGCTCATAGCTGCTATCTTCACTCAGCAGGCAATGAGAGTACAAGTAGGGATAGCGATCAATAAACGTACCTAGGGGCCTATGCTGCTCTTTAGGCTGGCTGATTTCTGAACTATGTTGCACCACCTTCGATAGCCGTCGCAGGGTCAGATACTGATCGGTTGAGGTGAAGTCTTTGACTAATTCTTGCAACTGTCGCCCCGTTCGAGAGCGCCCGTAAGGATTATAGCCCCCTGGTCTCTCAAACAGGGCCACCAACTCCGGAATCGCCTCTTGGGTTTGGCTGTGCATTTGCCAGCGATTCACTAAAATGTGGCAACATCTATTTAGAATAAACTTAAAATCTTGGTCCATGCCCTTATAGGTGAGCATTCGACCTAACGCCCCTGAGATCTCGGCTTCGGGGTAGTCCCTGGCTTCAATAAAGAGGCTTTGAAAGCGCGAGATCATTTCGGACGGTGGCTCCGCTTTAACCAGATCGAGGAGGTGATCGTATAGTAACTGCTCCTCCTGGCTTGTTTTTCGGTTGTAAGGATCCGTTCGATGATTCACTTGACTTTCCCCCTGCCCAGATGTTTGGCTTGATTCAATTTCCTAGAGCGAGCGTTTTCAATAGGACACAATTTTTCCCCGTGGAATATTGTCAGACCTTGATGGATAATTTATATTTAATCCGCTTGGATAATGGCTATCAAGCAGATTCAGATCCGTCTCGGGCCGCTCGGATTCACCCATGTTACATGAAACTTTATAAAAGAGTGGGTGATTTCTGCCGAATAGGGAATGGGTCTGAGCTTTCCCGGACGCATAGGACCTCTATCTATTAGAATAGCCTAGGCAGATCTCCTCAACCATCCAGTATCGTAAAAAGTTGATAAAGATGCCAGGGGGGATTCACGGAATTTTAATGAAGATTTATCACGGTTGACTGGGGAAACACCTTTATGGTATTCCCCGGCCTAGATTGAGGCGATCGCTGGCTTCGTCCCAGCTTTCGGGGATGGTATCATTATTTTTTATTAAATTCAAGTCCTGCCATCATGTCTTGTTTTGTGACCCTTGCTCAACTGCTTTCCCTCTTGAATGCCCAAGCGATTAACCCCTTATCCGAGGAACTGGGCGCAAAACAGGTCCTCAGTATTATTACGGATACGCGCAGTTTACGGGCTGGAGAAGTCTTTGTGGCCCTAAGAGGGACCCAGTTTGATGGGCATCAGTTTATTGGGTCCGCATTTGAGAAAGGGGCGATCGCCGCGATAGTCGATCGCGACTATGTGAGCCCCAACTCAGACTGGCCCCTGTTGGTCGTTCCGGATACCTTGGCTGCTTATCAGGCGATCGCCCAGTGGTGGCGCACCCAGTTTGACATCCCCCTGATTGGCGTGACAGGATCCGTCGGCAAAACCACCACCAAAGAATTAATCTCCGCAGTTTTGAACACCCAGGGTCCTGTCCTCAAAACAGAGAAGAATTATAATAACGAAATCGGCGTTCCCAAAACCCTCTTAAATTTGACCCCAGACCATGATTATGCGGTGATTGAAATGGCCATGCGCGGCAAAGGAGAAATTGCCCTCCTCGCAGAAATTGCCGCCCCTACAATTGGCGTCATTACCAATGTCGGCACAGCCCATATTGAACGCTTGGGTTCCGAAGAGGCGATCGCCAAAGCCAAATGTGAATTATTAGAAAAAATGTCCCCGGATGGAATCGCCGTCCTCAATTACGACAATTCCCGGTTAATGGAAACAGCCGCAAAAGTCTGGTCCGGAAAAACTCTCACCTATGGGTTAACCGGAGGAGACTTACAGGGAACCTTAAAAGAGGGAGATTTCCTAGAAGTCGAAGGTATAACTTTTCCGGTCCCGCTTCCTGGGGAACATAATGCCCTCAACTATCTAGCCGCATTAGCCGTGGCAAAACTGCTCAATGTGAGTTGGGAACCGCTTAAATCCGGTTTAGCCGTAGAATTACCCGATGGCAGGGCCAGACGGTATGAATTAGCCAATGATATTGTCATTTTAGATGAAACCTATAATGCAGGGTTAGAATCCATGACTGCTGCACTGCAAATGCTGGCACAAACCCAAGGAAAACGGCAGATTGCAGTGCTAGGAACTATGAAAGAATTAGGAGAGCGATCGCTAGAATTTCATCAGCGCATCGGCAGCGTTGCCAAATCCTTAAATCTGGATGGATTGTTCATCTTTGCAGACTCAGAAGAAGCCGCAGCAATGGCAAAAGGTGCCACAGGGTTACCCCTTGTAGAAATTATCGATATCGAACAGCCGAACGCCCATGATTACCTCTGCCAGCGTGTGAAAGATTGGGTGAAAAGTGGCGATCGCATTCTCTTTAAAGCCTCTCATTCAGTCCAACTCGATCGCGTAGTCGAAAAATTTCGGGCCGGTTAAATTCAAGGTAAGCTAAAACTCCGCCAGTCCTTCTCCTTAGTTCAACGTCCCGACTTCAGTCGTTTCTTTCTTAGTTCAACGTCCCGACTTCAGTCATCATACCCCCACTACACCTTTAAAATTCCCACCCCAAAAACCGGGTTTCTATCCCAAAGTGGCTACAGATTGCCAAAAATCTTATCAAGAAACCCGGTTTTTTTCCCCCTCCTGTACCGACATCCTATCACTTACTGAAAACTATTTTAATATGGCAATCAGACTAGATCAGATTATAGTCATTGACATTGAAGCAACCTGCTGGGAAAAAGACCCACCCCCCAATCAAGAACGAGAAATTATTGAAATTGGAATCTGTCCCCTTAATATTAGTTCAGGGGAATTACTCGAAAAAGAGAGTATCTTAGTCAAACCCAAACAGTCCCAGGTGAGTGAATTTTGCACCCAACTCACCACCTTAACTCCAGCACAGGTAAACCAAGGAGTATCCTTGGGACAAGCTTGTTCAATTCTCAGAAATAAATATATTTCCCATCAAAGAATTTGGGCGAGTTATGGCGAATTTGATAAACGGCAATTTCAAGTAGAGTGCGAAAAAAAAGGGGTTCGTTATCCTTTTAGCAATCGCCATCTAAATGTAAAAACCCTATTTTCAGTCATGTATGCCTTAGAAAAAGAAGTGGGGATGGCTGGGGCATTAGAACACCTGAACTTGCCCTTAGAGGGAACCCACCACCGAGGTGATGATGATGCTTGGAATATTGCTAAAATTTTGTCTCAATTAATTACTCATCAACGCCAAGGAACTTATGATTAACATCATTGATTTAGGCGATCGCCTGGATACCCTCCTCCAACCCGTGAGTGAGTTACTCCTGGAAGGATTTCGGGAAAACTGGCCGAAAGCATGGCCGACAATCGACGCCGCAACAGAAGAAGTGCTTGACTCGTTATCAGAGGATAAAATTAGCCGAGTTGCCCTCAATGAGGCAGGAAAAGTAGTAGGATGGATTGGCGGAATTTCTCAATATCACGGTCATGTTTGGGAAGTTCATCCCCTAGTCGTTGCTGCGGATTATCGCCGCCAAGGAATTGGCCGGACCCTACTCAATGACTTAGAAGAACAAGTCAGAAAACTGGGGGGATTAACCCTCTGGTTAGGAACCGATGATGAAACGAACATGACCAGTCTTTCCGGCGTTAATCTTTACCCCAATCTCTGGGAAAAAATTCGGGATATTCAAAATTTGCGAAATCATCCCTATCAATTTTATCAAAAGTGTGGGTTTCAAATTGTCGGGGTCATGCCTGATGCTAATGGGAGAGGGAAACCGGATATTTATATGGCAAAATCTGTGGGTTTATAAAGAATCCTCCTATCATTGAGCAGGATAACCGGGAAATCCATCATTCTTGTTGTAGTCTCATGCGAGGGTATCAGTACAGGTTTGGGGGATAACGACTGAAGTCGTTACTACGAATATGGGGAATTATTTTTTAAATGCCGTGACTTTTGCCGATGACCCAGTGACGGCGGAAAAAACGGGCGAGGGATGACTCTTCTAAGGATAAATAGATGGGTCTGCCGTGGGGACAGGTGCGGGGGTTGCGGGTGCGTTGCCAGCGGTCTAAAATATCTTGCATTTGGGGTAAGGTGAGGGGGGTGCCGTTGCGGATGGCGCTGCGGCAGGCGGTGGCAACTTGGGCTTGTTGTAAGTCTCCCCCTAAGCTGAGTTCGATCAGGGCGTCGGCACAATCGTCTCGTTGTGCTAAGAGTTCGGGGAGGGTGCGAACGGCCCATAATTCGCTGCCAAAGGGTTGGACATCGAGTCCGAGGCGGTTGAGTTGTTCGAGTTGGGCGGGGGTGAGTTGATTGAGGACGATCGCCGGTTCGATGGGAACGAGTTGCCAGCGATCGCAGAGTTGTTCGTATAAAATGCGCTCATGGGCGATATGTTGTTCCACCAACCATAATCCGTTGGAATGTTCGGCGACGATATACATTTGGCTGACTTGGGCGACGGCGCGCAGGTGCAGGGGTTGCGATCGCCTGCCGGATGGGGAATTCTCCTCGGGGGTGCGATTGACATGATATGCGCCTTTTTCTTCGGACGCTTTCAGCAGTTGGGTAACGCGGTGTTGGGCGGCGTCGGGGGTGGTTTCTGGATTTAACTGCAACCCTTGGGCGATCGCCTCACTAATTCGTTCCTGCCATTGCTGGATATTCTTGAGATAAATCTCTGCTTTGGCGGGATGACGGTTCCAGTCGATTTGTTCTGGGGAAATTCGCAGATGCAGCAAGCAAACGGGGTAGCGATCGCGGGGTAAGGTTCGGGCAAATCCAGCAATCAGGGTTTGTTCCAATTCCGGCGATCGCACACAGCGTCCGTTGACTGCAACCTTGACCCAATCGGGACGTTGGCGATGGCAGCGATCGGGTAATCCCAACACCAAAAAGAGGGATTCGGCGTCACTCACCGCCAGGGTTAATGCTTCTAAATCCCCACTCTTGACCCCGCGCAGAATTTGAGGCAAAATTTGCTGGGCGCTTTGTCCCGGGGTGATTTTAAACCACGGGCGATCGTCTTGTTCCACCTGCCAGATTACATGAGGATGGCATAAGGCGATGTGCTGAATCATCTGCTGGATTGCGCGCAATTGTTGGGGAACAGCGGGCAACCCCTGACGCCTGGGTTTCCAGCGTTCAAACAAATCGCAGACGGTTACGATGGTCCCCGGGGCGACTGCAGCGGGTTGGACTTGCACTGCCTCACCTTGGGAATTGTATTTCGCACACCATCCCTCACCTTCTGCTACTCGACTTTTAATTTCTAACTGGGACAACTGCGCTAAACTATGCAGGGCCTCACCTCTAAATCCCAGACTGGTAATGTTCCACAAATCGTAAACATTGTGGATTTTGCTGGTACTATGGGCAGTGGCCGCCTGTTGCAAATTCGGCAAATCCATCCCCGATCCATTGTCTGCCACCCGCACCCGCCAGAGTTGGGGCCACACCGACACCGAGATCCGCGTTGCACCCGCATCTAGGGCATTTTCTACCAATTCCCGCAAAACTGCCGCCAGCGAGTCGATGACCTCTCCGGCAGCGATTAGATGGACGACATCTGGGGGCAAGGTTTGGATCATCCCGAACCCGGTTGGCATTTCGTTCCTAGAATTGGGTGGTAACAGAACGTCATTCACTCCCGTTATGGTCACTCCGCAAGCCGACTAATTGGTTCTTATGGTATCAGAAATCCGGGGCAATGACGCTAAATTTAACTGGGGCAAACCCTTGAACCGGAGGCGATGGATTGAAGGTAGCATTGCATCGGGTCGTTTGATGGGATCCGGTGGAACTCTCACTGGGGAGTAGGCGATCGCGCACTGATTCAGGATGCCCCCATGAGAGATACATGGACCCGAATGCCCCTACCGTGGTCACAAGCATGAACTATTGTTGCTAAATTCACCGGGTGGGTGGAACTCAGTGCTTTAATAGAAGTCATCGAGAGCGAATATAAAACACTTCTGGACCAATCGCCGATGTCTTTAGAATTATTTGATGCTAGTTATTACCTCGCTGCCAATCCGGATTTGGCCGCCGTGGGAATTGCCACGCCAGACCGACTGTACCGACATTTTCAAAGCTCCGGTTTAGAGGAAGGACGGGCTTTTTCCCCGTTTGTCAATCTAAATTATTATCGAGAACAAAATGCTGATTTAGCCTTTGGTGGATTCACCTCTAACAGCCAACTGTTAAGGCATCTTCAAGGGTGGGGGATTGCCGAGGGGCGGAGTTTCTCCCCCTTGTTCGACCTCAATTATTATGTTAAGGCCAATCCCGACCTAGCCCCGGCATTTGGGGGCAACCTGGGAGGGGCATTTCAACACTTTTTAACGAGAGGATTTGCTGAAAATCGGCGATTTTCCCAATTTATCGATTTGGACTACTACTTAGCAGTTAATCCGGATTTAGAGCAAGTGTTCGGAAGCGATCGCCGTGCCGCTTTCTACCATTTGCTGAATACGGGAATCACCGAAGGACGTCGCTATTTGCCCGGAGATCTCGGGGTCATCAATTCCTCTCACACAGTGGGGTCCGATCCCAACACTCGTCCCGTCGTTTCTTCCCTCGATACGGAAGACTATTATAAGTTTCGCCTAGATACCTTTAGTGATATCAGTGTCAAATTGGACGGCAGTAATGCGTCGGCGAACATTCAGTTAATTCGGGACCTCAATAAGAATGGCATTCCCGATGACGCTGAAGTGCAAGAGGCGATCGCTGCCGAGAAAGCTCCCGTCTCACAACTCGACCGCTTTGCCACAGCACCGGGAACCTATTTTGTCAAAGTGTCGGAAGATCAGGGAGATACCGCTTACCAGATTAACGTCTCTGCCGTTCCATCGAACCGTGTCTTGCAAGCTCATCCCGGTAATAGTTTAAATGAGGCATTATGGATTGGAGATGTAACCCGTCCTCAAGCCCGTCAAGGATTTATTGGCAATAACAATTTCCAAGATTTCTATCGCTTTAACGTCAATTTTCCGAGCGATTTACGTCTGTCCTTGGATAATTTAAGCGCTAATCTCCAAATTCAAGTGATTCAGGATCGCAATGAAAACGGCATCCTCGATAGTGGAGAAATTGTCTCGACCGAAACTAATAATACTCGCAACCTGATTGATTTAAACGGGGATGGAAAAATTGACTTCATGGAGTATCTCAATTCCTTCCGACCCGTAGAAGAACCGGAGCCTTTTCCTTCTAGCGTTTACTTATCCGGGTTGCAACCGGGAACCTACTTTGCCAGAATTCTTCAGGCCGATGATCAGACGGCTTATGATTTGATAGTCGAGTCTATTCCATCGGGAGTACCCTCATCCGGGGCCAGAAATAACGAACCCATTAGTTTCGGACAGATTGGGGTCATAAGCGCTCGCTTTGAAGTTGCAGATTTTATTGGCGAAGCCAATCCTTACGACTTTTATCAATTCGAGGTAAATCAGACTCGAAATGTTGAAATCAAACTTCAAAGTTTAGAACAGCCTGCGGATTTTTTCTTGATGCAGGATATCAACAATGATGGGGTCTTTACCTTCCAGGAATTTATTACCTATCCCGGAGAAAACCCTACTCTGACGCCGCAAATTAATCGGGTACTCGGACAAGGAACTTATTTTTTGGGGGTGGTTAAGGTGGGCGGAAATACGCCCTATCTACTCACCATCGATAACACTACTCCCACCCTGCCTTCTTCAGGTGCCGGAAATACCCTGGCAACTGCTGCCGATGTGGGAGTTTTATCCGAGGTGCAAGTCAAAAGTGATTTTTTGGAAAACAGTAATCCAGAAGACTATTATAAGTTTACTCTGGATTCTTTTAAAGATGTGGACTTGTTTCTTTATGACCTCAGTGGCAATGCTCAACTTTCTTTAATTAAAGATATCAATGGAAATGGAATTAGTGAACCGGAGGAAGTGATTGTTACCTCGGAATCTAAAGGTGCACAGCAGGAGAGAATGGAGCGAGTTTTGAGTCCGGGAACCTATTTTCTCCGAGTCAATACCATCCAAGGAGATAGTACCTATAATCTCTGGTTAGAAGCGAATGCTCCAGAATTTCCGGCGAATGGCGCGGGGAATGGGGTCGCCGATGCGTTTAACTTTGGATTGCTCGATCGCGTGCAGCGAACATCCGGAATAATTGGGCCCGAAAATCCCAATGATTTTTACCAATTCCAAATTGATCGCCCTCGAACCATTAGCCTATTTTTAGATGGGTTAAGTGCCAATGCAGATTTGTATTTAGTTCAGGACCGCAATTCAAATCAGGCGATCGAACCCGAGGAAATGGTTGCCCTTTCCACCCAAAAAGGTTCGACATTAGAACAAATTCATCTCACCCTAGATCCCGGAAATTATCAAATTATGGTCTCCCAAGTGGGCGGTCCAACGGCCTATGACTTGAGTATTTCTCCTCAGCTTTTTAATCGCTCATCGGGCTATGGAATGGTGAATGCAGCAGGGGCAGTGGCAGCGGCGATCGGGACTGAACCCTTCCTTGAAACACCGCCCCAGGTTGGGTCAAATTGGGTTCCAGATATGGTGAATGCACCCGCCGTCTGGAATCAAGGCTATACGGGTGAAGGAGTAATTGTCGCCGTCATTGATGGTTATGTAGACTATACTCACCCTCAGTTAGCTGGAAGCATTTGGACCAACTCGGATGAAATCAACGGCAATAACATTGATGATGATGGCAATGGATTTGTGGATGATATCATGGGCTGGAATTTCTTGGATGGCAATAATCAGATTAATCGCATCGATCCTTTAGAGGGTCATGCCAGCCATGTCGCCGGAATTATTGCCGGAAATAATAATGGCATTGGTAATAGCGGAATTGCTCCTAATGCCAGGATTATGCCCGTTGCTGTGATTGGTGCATTTACCGGAACAGAAGAACGGATTGCCAGCGGAATTCGCTATGCTGTGGATAATGGGGCAAGGGTGATTAACTTGAGTTTGGGCAGCGTTAGTGTGAATAATACCGTGAAAGAAGCCCTCATTTATGCCCGAGAAAGAGGCGCTGTGATTGTTTCCGCATCGGGCAATGATGGATTACATTCCCGGGGAGGAGATGAACGGTCTAGTGCAGTCAGATATCCAGCCGCTTATGCCTCAGAATTTGGCATTGCAGTCGGTGCAGTCACTCGCGATCGCCAGATTGCTGACTTTACCAACCGTGCAGGGACCGACATCCTGAATTATGTTGTTGCACCGGGAGAAGATATCTATTCCTCGGTGCCCATTAATACCTACGATTTCTGGAAGGGCACTTCAATGGCGGCTCCCGTTGTCAGCGGTGTAGCTGCACTGATGCTCAGTGCTAATCCCAATTTGACTCCCCAACAAGTGGAGCAAATCATTACCGGAACAGCCAATCCGAATGGCATTATTGAGGATGGTGCATACGATATGTTGGGTTAATTTAAAATTAGCCTGATTGGGACATGGCTATGCCATGTCCCAATTGAGTTGGGAAACTCCCCATCATCAACTCGAATATTCAATTCCTCTAAAAGCTAGGAATAGTCCCAACGTGGAGAAGTGATTGGTCCTGTCCGCAACCAGACCCTCGTGACGACAGAGAATCATCCCGTCGGCTATTTTGTCAATGTCACCAATCCGGAGGGTCGCCGGAGCCAAATCGTGACTCAATTTTTAATCGGCAATTAGCCAGTCCCCTGAGTCTTTTAGACAACAAACGTAAAAACCGTGCAACCCTGTATTTATCCTGACGAAATTCCGCTAAAATTCAGTTAAAAACCTCCGTGGAGACTGATACAATGGGACGAAAAGCTAAATTAAAAAAACTTAGACGGGAAGCGCCACCCCCAGGCGCAGCACCCCCGGTGCAACCCGAGGAACCGACTAATTTTGTGCGAGAAATGGACCATCAGGGTTATCACCTCAAACAAACTATCCCCGCGCCGGATATCCCGGAATCCCAGCTAGAACCAAAAGCACAAAACCCCAGACTGTAGCATTGCCTCTGGATTCAGGGTGGGGTTACTGGGTGGGTGAAAGTTCAGGACTGACTCAGCGATCGCCAGAAAGGGGGTTTCTGACTCGGTTTTGTGGCGCTTGAATCCCGAGCTTGCCGTGGGACACCCGGTGAAAAGTGGAGTTCCTGTGGATCAAAACAGTTGGCTCTCGGTCCTCTTAAACTCTACAATCAAGAAGGGAATCGCGATCGCAGCTAAGGGGACAGTTGCTGACTGTTGCTTTCCGGTAGGCGATCGCGACCCGACCCCACTCTAGGGTTGTTCTGCCGCACGATTTAAGGTTTGATTATGTTGGAAATGCTGCTATTAGATATCTTCGTTAGTCTTGGCGTTCTCTGGTTCATTGCGGATCCGAACAAGCCCAAACCTGTGATGCGTCGTCCGAAAAAAGTTCGCTCTGTTCAACGGACCCCAGCGGTTTCTCCTGGGACTGCCTATGCTGAACCCAAAGAAATGACCGCAGAACTGATGCCGAAAGTCTCCGAGTGGCGATCGCCCGAAGCATCACTCACTCCCCTTCCAGAATCCACGGGTTCCGAGTCGCTAACCCCCAGCGCACCTCGTTTGGAAAAGAAATCCGTGCGAAATCAGAGCAAACAGGTGATCACTCAGCCGATGTCCGGTGAAGCTCAATGGGGTTCAGTCTCCACTAAGTAACTCCTGGGACTTGGCCCTATCCACCCCGGGCGATCGCCCCGTCCCCAAATTCAACCTTAAATCCATGAGTGAATCCTTTCTGGTTAATCTTAAAGAAGCCTTCCTGAATGCACCGGGGTTTTGGGAAGGCAGTCTTTCCGAAAAATCAGGTAACTGGTGCAAGCGAATTGAGGGAGTCGATACCACAGTGACCGATGGGTATTCGATTCTGGGTGATTTTGTCAGCAACCTCAGCGTCCAAACCTTTCAACAACCGGGACTCTATCTCCATTGCGAGAAAAAAGGCAGCAAAAAAGCGACTCAGAAGCGGTTGTACAGTTTATTTATACTCGAACCTAATGGCACGGTGCAAATTATCAAAGAATACCGGAGTTCTAGTAAAGATTGGGCGGTGGAATTATGGCCGGATATTGAAGCCTTTCTAGCGTTCCAAACCGATGGGGTAGAACAACGACGGCAGCAACTGCTTTCGGAAATCGAATCCTTGGAGTTTCAACTCTCTCAGCGTCGCGCTCAATTAGCTGCCTTGGAGTTTTCTGACCTGTTTTCTTCCTCAGAACCCCTCTAGTGGGTCTTTTTAACCAGAAAAGAGGCCATGCATTCACTGCCTGGGCATACTCTACCCCCGGACTCAATCCATCGCCAACTCGTTCAATAAGGGCTCATTAATCGGTGATTTTAACCGGATTTGGGTTGAATGCTCCCGAGCCAGTTAACGAGATTGCGACCTTTTCGGCAAGTTTATAAATTTTTGTTAAAGAACTGTGGGGTTACACCCCTCATGGGTTAATATAAGGTGCATTAGTAGATGCACCCTGATGGCTTCCCGTTCAATTTGAGCGGGATTTTTTTTTGCCTAGGCAAAAATAAAGGCGCAAGGATTGACAATTGAGCAGGGACAATCCATCTACAATCCTCAAGGCTCAATTCTCAATCCTGGGGTGGTGATCACGCTCAACCGAGTGCCTCCCAGGTGAGTTAACGGATGTAAGGTCGGCCCTTCCAGAAAATGCCCACCACTAGGGCGATAAAAGACAGTTGGGAAAGCTCAACGAGTAACCCAGGGATGGGGAGGAGGGACTTAATGAAGAGACCGAGGAGTAAGCAAAAGGCTAAGGCCCACAGACTCCCGGTGTTGAGCATAGACCGATTCCAGAGTTCGCATCCATAGACGGCGATCGCCCCCATTCCCATCCCCAATGCAAATAAAACCAAGGTTCCCAGGGGAGGTGCATAGATTAAAGTCAAGGCATTCCGAAGGGCGGTGGATTGGGTGGCACCATAAGCTAACCAGACCTCCACTGCAGCCACAAGTTGAGTAGTGAGGCCCGCAACCGGGAGCAGGGAAGTCCAGGGTAAATATTTTAAGCGTTCTAAGGGATTACTCATGGAGAAAAAGGCCACTAAATTATCTCTTAATTTTAAAAGAAATAGAGGCCAATCCAAGAGTGACTTGGGCTGATCTAGTGAGAGAATAAGCATAAATCAGGAAAGGACCGGGTGGGGGAACAGATTGCCTTATCGGTTGCCATAGGTAAAGTGGAGATTTCCTGATCTTTTTTACAGACAAGTACAAAGGCTTAAGTTAAACTGAGAACACCAAGGCAAGCAGGGTTCGTAACTAACCGTGCGGACTGGGCGATCGCCACCCTAAAACCCGTTTGAACCCACCCCGAGAAGACTTGTTTGAACCGTTCGGGGGGTATTTAAAATTTTCCCTATTCTGACTGGACCAATCCACCCACGGGACCTATGATAGAAAGCCAAATACCAACCCAAGCCCTCAACGGTTTTAGAATCATTGACCAACTGAGCGAAAACCCTCGGTCCATCGTCTATCGCACCATCCGATCGCGGGATCACTTACCGGCGATCGTCAAAATATTACAGTCAGAGGGTGCCAGTGCAGGAGATTTCAGCCGATACAAGCAAGAGTATGAAATTTATCGGCTCAATTTAGATGGCGTAGTCCAGACCTATGGCCTGCAAAAGTATAACCAAGCGATCGCCTTAATCTTAGAAGACTTTGGCGGACAATCCTTAAAACAATTCACCAAAAATCGCCCCTTGACTCAGGCGGAATTTTTAACCCTCGCCATTCAAATTGCCGAAGCCCTGGGTTCCATACATAGTGCCAACATCATCCACAAAGATCTCAACCCCGAGCATATCCTCTTCAACCCCGAAACCGAGGAAGTCAAACTGATTGGATTTAGCATTGCCACCATTGTTTCCCAAGAAAATCCCTCCTTAAAAAATCCCAACCTCTTAGAAGGGACTCTCGCCTATATGTCCCCAGAACAAACCGGCAGGATGAATCGCACCCTGGATTATCGGACCGACTTTTATTCCCTCGGGGTCACCCTCTACGAACTCCTACTCAACCAACTCCCCTTTACCAGTCCGGACCCGATGGAACTGGTCCATTCCCATCTAGCAAAACAGCCGATTCCCCCCCATCAAATCGACCCTTCCATTCCCCAAGTCATTTCCGACCTCGTGATGAAATTGCTCTCCAAAACAGCAGAAGACCGCTATCAAAGTGCCTGGGGACTACAAGCCGATTTAGTCATCTGCTTGATGCAATTAGACGCAACTGGAGAAATCGAAAATTTTATCTTAGGGGAAAATGATATTTGCCGAAAACTTAATATTTCTTCTAAATTTTATGGACGTCAAGCCCAAATTAAAACCTTATGGTCTGCCTTTGAACGCACCCTGAATGTCCAACGAGAAGTGATGCTAGTCATGGGGGAAAGCGGCATCGGAAAAACTGCACTGGTGCAGCAACTCGAATCCCCAATTGCCAAAAGAAATGGCTACTTTATTTCGGGAAAATTTGACAAAAATCAGCAGGATATTCCCTATTTGGGATGGATTAAAGCGTTTGAGGAATTAGTAGCTCACCTGCTCATGGAACCGGACGATCGCCTCGATCACTGGCAAGAGCAACTGAGGATAGCCCTCGGAAACAATGGACAGGTCATTGTTGATGTGATTCCCGAAATGGAACTGATTTTAGGCAAGCAACCGCCCATCAACAGTTTACCCCCAGCAGAAGCCGAAAATCGCTTTCATCTGACCTTTCAAAATTTCATCAAAGTTTTCGCCCATCCGAACCATCCCCTGACCCTATTTTTAGATGATATTCAGTGGGCCGATGCCGGGTCTTTGCGGCTGATTGAACGCCTGATGACGGTGGCCGATCCGGGAGTTTTTTTCATTTTATCCTATCGCGAGATAGAATCTCCAGTTCTCTCCAGGGATGCCGCTTCCTCGGTCCTAGAACTGCTGGCCCAAATCGAAAAAACCGGGGGAATTGTCAACCGCATTGAATTAGAGCCGTTAAAATTAGCCAGTATCAATCAGCTATTGGCCGATAGCTTTCAATGTTCCTTACGACAAGCCGGACCTTTGGCGGGCTTAGTAGTCGATAAAACTGGAGGAAATCCCTTTTTTATTCAAGAGTTTTTGACCGGGCTTTATGATGATGGATTAATTGAATTTGACAGTAAAAGTTTGGCATGGCACTGGTCAATTGAGAAAATTAAACGCCGCGCCATTACGGATAATGTCGTGCAACTGCTGGGGGGAAAAATTCGGAAACTGGGGGAACCAGAGCAATCCGTGCTCAAGCTGGCAGCTTGTATTGGGAAACGCTTCGATCTGCAAACTTTGGCGGCTATTTCCCAGCAGTCCGTGAAAGAAACGGCAGCGAATCTGCGAGCAGGGGTCACCCAAGGGTTTGTGTTACCGGCAACGGAGAGTGCGGATTGGTCCGTGGCGATCGCCGAATGGAAAGCAGGTAGTCCTGAAGACGCCAATCTCGATTGCCTGATCGCGCACTATAAATTTGTCCACGATCGCATTCATGCGGCTGCCTACTCGTTGATTTCGGATTCTGCCAAGTCTGCGGTGCATTTGAGCATCGGACAATACTGGCTGAACCAAACTAAGCGCGATCGCCGGGATGAGTTCCTCTTTGATATCGTCAATCAACTCAATAAAGGCATCTCATCAAGTGATTGTCCAAGAGAGCGAGAAAAAATTGCTCAATTAAACCTCAATGCCGGACAAAAAGCCAAGCGATCAGCAGCCTACGAAATAGCCTTCAACTATCTGAATCAAGGCATTCAAATCTTAGGCAATGAGCGTTGGCAAACGCACTACAACTTAACCTTAACCCTTTATCAAGAAGCCACAGAAGCCGCTTATTTATTTGGAAATTTCCAGCAAATGACCGCCTTAGCTAATCCGGTCATTGAATCCAGTAAAACCTTAGTGGATATCGTCAAAATTTATGAGTTCAAAATTCAAGCTTGTATGGCCCAGGCCCAACAACTTGAAGCCGTACAAATTGGCGTCAACATTGCCAAACAACTAGGGATTCATTTAAGCGAGCATCCCACCCGGGCCAATATCCAACGAGAACTGGAAAAAACCCAAGCTGCAATGGTGGACAAAGACCCGACAGACTTAGTAACATGGCCTGTCATGAGGGAACCTGAGAAACTCGCCGCCATGAGGATTCTCTCTAGCTTAGTATCCGCCGCCTATCAAGCCGCCCCTTCCTTACTGCCTCTGATTGTATTTGAGCAGGTGAACTTATCCATTCAATTTGGAAATTCACCGTGGTCGGCCTTTGCTTATGCGAGCTATGGCGTGATTTTATCCGGCATATTTTGGGAAATTGAACTCGGATATAAATTTGGACAATTAGCATTAAATCTGTTATCTCAGTTTGATGCCGGTCAAGCCAATGCCAAAATTTTAACGATGGTAGAAGGGCTAATCAACCCTTGGAGTGTGCATCTCAAGGAAACCTTGATTCCGTTAAAGGAAGCCGAACGGAGCGGAATTGAAAATGGAGATTTAGAATGGGCCTCTTATGCAGCCAAAAACCGCTGTCAAAACTTATACTTTATCGGAACAGAACTCAATGGGGTAGAACGGGAAATGGCCTCCTTGAGCCATTCCCTCACCCAATGGCAACAGATGAACGTGGTGCAATGGAATGAAATATATCGGCAAGCGGTGCTGAATTTGTTGGGACGCAGTGAAAATCCCTGTGAGTTAGTGGGAGAAGCCTATAATCGCCAGGAAGGGCTTGCTGGGATGATCACAGCCAATGACCGCAACGGGTTACACGATTACTTTGTGAATCAATTAATGCTGTGTTATTGGTTTGAAAATTACAGTGAAGCCCGGGTTAATGCTCAAGAAGCTCAGAAGTATTTAGATGGAGCGATCGCCTTGCCGGTGGTGGCGATGTTTTATTGGTATGATTCCCTCACCGACATGGCCCTGTGCGATCGCACCGATGAGCAAGAGCGCAAAATTCTCCTCAAAAAAGTCGCGAAGAATCAAAAGATCCTGAAAAAATGGGCCGCTCATGCCCCGATGAATTATTCCCATAAATTTTATCTGGTTCAGGCTGAAAGGGACCGGGTTCTGGGACATAAATTTCAGGCGATGGAGGGGTACGATCGCGCCATTCAACTCGCCACAGAACAGGAGTATGTGCAAGAATCGGCCCTTGCAAACGAACTGGCTGCTAAATTTTATTTAGGATTAGGAAAACTCACCCAGGCTAAAGCCTATATGCAGGAAGCGCGGGAGGGGTATAAAAAATGGGGAGCAACTGCAAAAGTGCAGCAGTTGGAGTCTACCTATTCCTCCTTGTTGCCGAACGCCCCAGAGCAATTTCATCCCACCAACGGACATAAACCAACCTCGCGGCGAGTTTCAGTCTCTCGGGAGAGTAGCGATCACCTCGATTTGACCACCGTCCTGAAAGCCTCACAAGCGATCGCCAGTGAAATCGTCCTGGATAAATTGCTGGCGATCCTGATGAAAACGGCGATCGAAAATGCCGGAGCCGAAAAAGCCTTTTTAATTTTAAAAGTTGAAGGCAAACTCTTGATATCCGCCTCCGCTTCTACCGCTGCGGATGCAGTCACCGTCGAGCAATCCATTGATATCGAAACTTGCTCCGATTTACCCGTGGCGATCGTCAAATATGTCGATCGAACCGGCTCCAATTTAGTCTTAAGTGAAGCCGCTTGTGAAGGGGCATTTACCAAAGATCCTTATGTGGTGGCTCATCAGTTAAAATCCTTGTTATGTACCCCGATTGTGAATGGGGGAAAAACTTTAGGCATCCTCTATTTAGAAAATAATTTAACCCGGGCAGCCTTTACTCGGGACCGCCTGGAGATTTTGAAAATTCTCTCCTCCCAAGCGGCGATCGCCTTAGAAAATGCCCTGCTTTATGCCAACCTGGAAGCCAAAGTCCAAGAGCGCACTCAGGCTTTAAATCAGGCCAATGATGCCTTAAATGAAAAAAATCTCCGCTTATCCCAAACCCTAGAAACCCTCAAACAGACCCAAACCCAATTGATTCAAACTGAAAAAATGTCCAGTCTCGGCCAAATGGTGGCGGGAATTGCTCATGAAATTAATAACCCAGTGAGTTTTATCTATGGCAATCTCAATCATGCCGAAGAGTATCTGGGTGATTTGTTTAACTTAGTCTTTCTTTATCAGCAGCATTATCCCGATTCAAACCCGGAAATTCAAGCCGCCATCAAGGACATGGATCTGGAGTTTTTATTGGAAGATTTACCGAGATTGCTCTCTTCCATGAAAACCGGGGCCGATCGCATTCGCCAGATAGTTCTAGGATTGCGAAATTTCTCTCGTCTGGATGAATCAGCGATGAAAGAGGTGGATCTTCATGAGGGGATTGATTCGACGCTGTTAATTTTGCAGTCTCGTCTTACCCGTAAAAATGGGCATCCGGGAATTGAGGTGATCAAGGAGTATGGAAACCTGCCGAAAATTACCTGTTATGCGTCTCAAGTGAATCAGGTGGTGATGAATATTTTAAATAATGCGATCGATGCAATGGATGGGTGTGAGGGATTCTCTGAGGAAAGCCCCGAGGAAGGTGAGGTGTATTCTAGCTCCTCGGTAACTTCTGCGGATGTCATCCCATCGGATTTACACCGGGGGAAAACCCGCTTACCGAGAATTATCCTTCGCACCGAAGTGAGCGATCGCGATTGGATTGAGGTTCGGATTGCGGATAATGGTCCGGGGATCATTGAACAGGTGCGGTTAAAAATTTTCGACCCCTTTTTTACAACGAAACCCGTCGGCAAAGGGACGGGTTTAGGATTATCAATTGCTTATTCCATTGTGGTGGAAAAACATGGGGGGAAACTGCGCTGTATTTCTACTCCTGGAGAGGGGACAGAGTTTATCATCAGGTTACCGATCACGCCGCGATCGCCGGGTGAAATCGAGGGCAAAAAACCGAGCGATCGTGTTCGCGAATGAGTAGCGCCGTTCCTGCGAGGGGATACGCAAATACCCCCTCGCAGTTGCAACAACCGGCGGGGGATTAATCCCCCGCCGGTTGTTGCCACCCGCCGGGTGTTGCCACTGGTGCAAGATGTCAGTTAAAAACCGACTGCAAGTCTTATGCTGTGGTATTTTCAGTCGGTTTCAACCGACTTGAGCTGTTAGGCGGGGGATTAATCCCCCGCCGGTTGTCGGCTTTATCCGGCTGACGATGACACGGGTGGCGCAGAAGCGCGATAGTTCGCATCGACCCAGCAGATGGGTAGGGTTTCCCCGGAGGGGAATTTCAAATCTTCTTTTGGAAAAGCCTCCACCTCTTGCATTTCTTCTCCTGCATGAGAGCGTCCCTCAACTTCACTGCAACTAGGGTCAGACAAATCCTCTGTTTTGACAATTTCAATCAAGTTGCCCGTGGATTTTTGTTCTAAAAACATATCAATTTCTCCGGTTTAGGTCTGGCGAATTCTGATTTTTTATGCTTTGATGTCAATTGTTTGTGCAAGGCGTTGGGATTGGGCGGCTTTGTTTTTGGCTGCCGATTGGATGTTATAGATTGAGAACTAAAAAAAATTGACAACTTTTCTTTTTTAAATTATATCGAATTTGAGGGGGGTTAAACAGGTTCGAGAAAATCCAGAAAAAGGGGCAATTGAGAAAAACCCCTAGGCGGTTCGGGGTGAAAGTGCGCCGGATCAAGCCCACCTGAGAGGGGTTAACCTGAAAAGAGGGGGTTCCCAACCGGGGGGATAACCGGCGATCGCCCGGTGAGTCTCCAAGAGAGTCAAAGCTGAAGGAATCTGGAGGAGTCTCGGCATCCAGAGGCGGTGTAAGGTAACGTAAAAAAGTAAAGAACATCACAGAGGAATCATGGAACCAGATTCTTTACCCACCGAGGTGATCTTAACCAAACCCTCGCAGTCCTTGGGGAAAGTGCATTTAGATTGGAATCCGCAACCAGGTCACTATCTGGATCTCGAAGGAAAAACTTACGCCGTTCTGGAACGCCGCCATCGGTATCAACTGAAATCCGGTCGTTATCGGTTGCAAAATATTGCCCTGTACGTTCAGTCAGCCCAGCGACCGATTGAAAAAAGTCTTGTAGAGGGGCGCTGGGTGATTGGAGAGGCCAGTTGCCGCTTCAACGCTAAATCCGAACTGATTCGCTGTGCCGTCAATCCAGAAGGACCCTGTGCAGGATGTCGCTTTTTTGAACCCCTATCGGAATGCGAATCTCCCGAGACGCGATCGCTGCCAACCTAGGTCTCGATCGCGTCTCTATCGGCACTTAAACATTCCCATTGCCCAACATTTCGCCCTTGAGTAGATGCATCCCATTTGCAAAATCCCAACCTGATTGAGCGCGTTTACCCGAAACCTGGACTTGTTGTAAGAGTAAAAAACCGTCGCCGGTTTGAACAATCGGCCCGATATGTTTGGCAATACTGACAATTTCACCGGGTTTGCCCTCTCCAGGAATTAGGGCCGGCCAATTATGTTCGAGAACGGTAAACGATGGGGGAAGATGTTCCCAGTAGCGATCGCCCACAGGTGCAGTGGCGATAATTTTGAGGTCTTGGCCGCGAAACTGAGCCATGCAGTTCGGAAAAAAGCCGCGAATTTGGTTATGGAGGGCGATCGCACTGCGGGACCAATCCAGCACATAATCCTCTTTCTGAATTAACGGCGCATAAGTCGAGTCCGCATCATTTTGGGGGACAGGTTGAATTTGCTGACGACCTAACTTCACCACCGTTTTCAGCAACAACTCAGCCCCTACCGTAGAAAGCGTATGAGCCAAGTGTTCGGCATTATCTAACAGTTCAATTGGCACAGAAGCCTTAAGCAACATCGGTCCGGTGTCCAAACCCGCCTCCATTTGCATGGTCGTGACTCCAGTTTCCGCGTCCCCATTGTACAGAGACCATTGAATGGGAGCCGCCCCTCGGTATTGAGGTAAGAGAGAGGCATGGACATTCACACAGCCCAGGGTGGGCATATCCAGAATTTCTTGAGATAAAATCTGTCCATAAGCCACCACAACGAATAAATCCGCCTGAGACTGTCTTAGAAACGCCAGAGTATCAGCGTCTTTTTTGACTCGTTGGGGCTGCCAGACGGGGAGATTATGAGCTAAGGCTAAACTTTTGACCGGGGAAGGGTCCAAGTGGCTGCCGCGACTGCGACGTCTATCTGGCTGAGTGACCACAGCTAATACGTCAACCTCGGGAGTGGCTAACAGAATTTGCAATGTGGGAACAGCAAAATGGGGAGTACCGAAGAATACGACTTTCATGTTGCGTCAGCGCTCAGTGATAGGTGGTTAAGGGGGGACTCCTCAGAATTGAAGGCTCCGAAGTTGATAGCAACTGACTATTGCCAGTTAACAGATTACATTTAGCAGCGATCGCCCTCCCTTGGCAATTGGGAGTTGCCCCTTACCGGAGTCAGGACTGACCCCACTCACCTGCAACCCTGGAGGGTCTCCAAGTCCTATCCCTGTCGGCTTCTGGGGGCGATAGGACTGACTCCGTGGCTGGATTACTCAAGGCAACCTTGGGGTAAATTTCCCGATTCTAGGGAAGGCTCGAACCCGTTCAGGTAAGGGTGTTAGGACCGGACTGAAGCGCCCTATCAGTGAGCGAGAATCCAGGAAGGGCAAGGCGGTGGGGCGGGAGTTGCCCCGGACCCAGCCTAGCGAAAACCCTTCCAGGGGCTAACCTGCAAAATGCCACGGGAGGTAAAAACCACTCGGAATTCAGCCAATGAGGAATCGGTCCCGGTGGTATTGCGGACATAATCGGCTGAGGGCTGATGTAACTCCGTCAGGGGGGTTTGATTCAGAGCCGTCTTTGCCAGGGAATCCGTGGCTTCGTAGTCCACGATCGCCCCGGATGCATTCACCCAAATCCGATAGATCAGGTCCCGTTCAAAGTCGGGATTTTGGGTCCAGGCTCGGTCGATCGTCTCGTAAACCTGCTGTTGTAAGGATTCCAGAACAAGGGGATCTTGAATATCCGCCACTGGAGTGACTTCCGGAACCTCAGAGCGATCGCCCACTTGCGAGCGCTCGTCACCTTCAGAGCGATCGCTTTCCCAAGGACTCACCTGGAGTGTATTTGGGGGTTCAAACACCACTCTAAAGACAGCCAGTTCTTCTGTGGGTGCCGTCCCCCCATCAACGGGGATGTACACCAAGTCTAACAAGGGGGTTTCATCTTCATAATCCTGTGCCGCTTGGTTTTCAGGTTTATATCCCAGAATCGCCCCGTCACTTCCAGCCGCGACTTGATAGACTAACGGCTCAGTAAAGGTGGGATTGGTGCTCCAGGCGCGATCAATCTGGTTATAAACCTCCCGTTCCAGACGCTGCAATTCACTGACATCGGTAATCTGTTGAGTGGGTCCCGGGGTTGTGTCGAATGAGGAGGGGTCTGGGGGGGAACCCGATGGAGAACTACCGGGACCATTACCACTGGCGATCCCTGCGGTTCCCTGGCGCGACTCCTCGGAACTCTCTTCTGGGACGGGTTCGAGGGGACGTTGATATTCCGGAATCGGCATCAAGAAAAAGGCCAGGGCCGCGATCGCTAAACTCGACAGTCCTACCGTTGCCGGTAACGCTCGTTTGGTGACAGGTTCATGAACCTTAGCTTCTTGTCTGCTCAAAGAGCGTAAATTGCCGTGGATCTGGGGGAGAGTCTGGCTATCAGCGCAAAATTGATCCACCGCCTCCACCAAGTCAAACAATTGCACCGCGCTCAAATCAATCTCAATTGGAGCACTGTTATAAGACTCCTGGGGTTGGACAATCAAGCGGTGCAAATTGGGATTAATTTTTTGCAACTGTACCGGCGTTGACACCCCATCTCGGGGTTCCACCGGGAGGGTATAGAAGGAGAACCGTTTGACCCCACTCAAAAATTCTTGGCCATAGTGACTGACGGTATTCACTAAACTTTGAAAGAACTCTTGCCCCCCAGCAATGGGCTCCTTACGGGGGGGTAAATAGCACTCAGCACTGACCAAAATCGACATCAGAGGTCTGGCTCCATCCTGGCGATCGCCCGAGGGATGCTCGTCGGTTAACCCCTCTAACACCAGCTTGCAAGTCGGTAAACTATATTGACGTTGAATACTCATTCAACCTCCCCATCAAACAAACTGAACCACAACCGTTGCATCCCTGCTGTCCCAGTACAAAACAGTAATTCCCCCAGCAGTTCCATTGCCAGGTCATTTAACTTGTCATTGGTATTATAAATCGCCACCCCCGCACGGCGCGGATTCATCCGACTCCGGAAATGCGCCCGGAAACGCTCTAGGTAATGAGATAATCGCAAATGATGCTCCAGAGGAATTTGTTTCTGTTGCAATTGCTGATAGTCCGTGAGCAACTGCCGAATCGTGACGGTCATTCTTCTAGCTAATTTACAGGCGATCGCCACCAACGCCTTGGCTTCCGCTAAACTCAGGGGGCGACGTTGACTATAGCGCCGCAGGGGATTGGTGCTTCGCAGCATCCAGAGGAAGACGCGATTTTTAATGATATCTTGCAGTTGTTCTTCTTTGGCGACGGCTAAAATCGATTGAGATGCATTCAGATCCAAGGCTTCGATCGCCAACAGCAGCAAGTCAATTTGCAACCGCGCACGTCTGGGGCATCCCCGCCCGGAAAACCCCGGTGGTTCGGGCAGATGCTCTAAAATTATGGGAGTGGTCGTTTCGGGTGGATGGGTTGTTTGCATTACGCTTACCGGAGCATTCATTGTAATTCGCCTTGATCGATGACTGACTTGAGTGCAATTGACCGCAAGGTTTCTTTCTCTAACTTTGATTTTAGTATTGACCTAAAGAGTTGAGCTTTGATCTAGCGATCCAAACGATCCTGTTGCCTCACCTTTCTAGGAGGAGCAACCGCCACCAGGGAACGCCCAAATGTTTTATTCTACCAATCCCGTGCCTTACCCAAAAAAAGATCCCCAGTTTTACCGGATTTAGGGAGGGATGTCGCTTGAATAGGGCGACGCAGATGAGGAAGGAACCCCCGGGCTGACTCTTCCTCGCTAATGGTAGGATTTAAAGCGCGATCGCACCCTTGCCGGTTTTATTAAGCGCGATCGCCTCTCTCGGGCATCGCTACCTTAGAGGGCAGACCCCAGGTTTCGGTGCAAATTCTTTGCCGATTCGGAACTAATCGAGTCCAGACCCCCGGTTTCTTGTCCCTGGATTGAAGACTGAACCCCCATCCTAAGCACTCTTTCATCTTCTAAACTTTACGTTTATGGATATAAAATCTCTGGTTCGTGACATTTCCGACTTTCCCAAACCGGGCATTCTGTTTCGGGATATTACCACCCTCCTGCGAGACCCCCAGGGTTTACGGTATGTGGTGGATACCATGACGGAAAAATGTGCCCCTCTCCAACCGGATTGCATCGTCGGTATGGAGTCTCGGGGGTTTCTGTTTGGGGTCCCCCTCGCTTATCAACTCGGCATCGGGTTTATCCCGGTTCGCAAACCGGGTAAATTACCCGCCCCTTGTCACGAAGTTGAATATGAGTTGGAATATGGCAGCGATCGCCTCTCTATGCACCAGGACGCCATCCCACCGGGTTCTCGCGTCTTAATTGTAGATGACTTGATTGCCACTGGGGGAACTGCCGTTGCCACTGTCCAACTTTTAGAACTCGCCCAAGCTGAACTCGTGGGCTTTTGCTTTTTAATTGAATTGCAGAATTTGAACGGACGACAAAGACTCCCCAATGTCCCCATTTTGAGTTTGATAGAGTATTAAATAGACAATTAGAAATTTCCCGGGCTTGATTCCCCAAAAGTCTCTGGCGCTCTCCCTCTTGGCCTGAAAAATCCAACCTTTAGGAAATGAGCCACCGAACAATCATAGACAATAAAAATAAAACCTATGGCTACTACTAAATCTCCCTCGGGTCGCCAACGCCTAGACTCGGCAAAAGACAGCCTGACTAACGCCTTCACCAGCGAGACCTTTCTTTATGTTGTGAAGCGCTTATTACAGGCATTATTAACCCTATTACTAGCCTCTGCCCTGAGTTTTTCAATTATTCAATTGGCCCCGGGAGATTATTTAGATACCTGGCGGCAAAATCCCCAAATTGCCCCCGAAACCTTAGATGCTTTGACCATCCGATTTGGTCTTGATCGCCCTCCGGTTGAGCAGTATTTCCGCTGGCTAACCCAAATTATCACCCAAGGAGATTTTGGGTATAGTTTCAAATATCTTCGCCCAGTAACCGAATTATTATGGGAACGGATTCCCAATACCCTGCTGTTGTCCTTTTCTTCCTTAATCCTGACTTGGGCGATCGCCATTCCTTTGGGAATTATCAGTGCCGTTCAACAAAATACCATCCTTGACAAGTTCTTGCGAACTCTCAGTTATATGGGACAAGGGTTTCCCAGTTTCATTACTGCCTTGTTATTCCTGTTTTTAGCCCAGCGACTCTCACCCCTCTTTCCCGTGGGCGGCATGACGAGTATTTATTACAATGAACTCACCCCCTTCGGCAAAGTTGTGGATATTGCTTGGCACATGATTTTACCCACTTTGGCTCTCTCGATTACCAGTTTTGCCGGGTTGCAACGGATTACCCGGGGGGAATTATTAGATGTCCTGCGGCAAGATTACATTCAAACCGCCCGCGCTAAAGGATTGCCAGAAGATCGCGTGATTTACGTTCACGCACTCAGAAATGCTATCAATCCCTTAATCACCATTTTAGGCTTTGAATTTGCCGGTTTACTCAGTGGTGCATTTATTGCAGAATTCTTCTTTAACTGGCCCGGGTTGGGACGATTAATTTTAGATGCGGTCAGAAGTCAAGATATTTATCTAGTCATGGTCAGTTTGATGATGGGTGCAGTTATGTTAATTATCGGTAATTTATTAGCGGATTTACTCCTGAAATCCATTGATCCGCGTATTAAATTGGCTAATCTCAAATAAACTACAATTTGGGATAATCAGGAGGGAAATCATCCTGATTATCTCCTAACTGACGACGACGGTTTTATCCCTTTTAATCCAAACAGTTTAGATAAGTATGTACTCCCAAATTCATTATTTAATTCGGTCCAAAATTGACGGTAGCTATATTGCAGCCCATCCCGATCGCGGAAATAACCCAGATAAACCAGCAGATTCTGGGTATTTGCTGCTGTTTCGCGAAAACTTTGATGCCTTAACCTATATGAATAAATACGCCCCGGACCTCAAGGACCGAGTGGCGATCGAATCCATACCCGGTTCTCAGCTGGGTGCTATCCTGAATCGGTGGGGGTTTACAGGAGTCGGTCTCGTTCAAGACCCCCTGCTGCCCCGGGTGGAATTTTTAACGAAAAGTTAAAGGATTTAAACCCCTTTTTGGCATCAAAAATTAGGAAGTTAATATCATGACAACAGTCCCTTTAAATTTTAAAACAGCCCCAGGACATCAAATTTTAGCTGCTGCGGGGAAAACAGTTCTCAGACCCGGAGGACGGGCGGCAACTGAGCAGTTATTGGAATGGGCTAATTTTCAAGGGGGAGAAACGGTACTGGAGTTAGCCTCCAGTTTTGGGGAGAGTGCGATCGCCATTGCTCAACGGTTTGGAGTGCGGGTGGTTGGGGTTGAAAAAAATCCCCAAAGTGTTGAGCGATCGCGCCAAAATATTCGCGATGCTGGATTGGAATCTCAAATCGAAATCATCGAAGGGGATATTTTCCATTTAGAGGAGATTCCTGGAGAATTTGATTATGTTTTAGCCGAAGCCATTTTAACCCTGCAATCCCTCCCGGGAAAAACCAAATTGGTTAAATCCATTCGCCAGAAACTCAAACCGGGAGGCAAATTTCTCTCCCAAGAAATGCTGATTCGAGACAAAGAAGAAGAAATTCATAAAGTCTTAGCTAAAGTCATCCGGGTCAATTCATCGCCCCTTTCCCTCAACCATTGGACAGAACTTTATGCCCAGGCGGGGTTACAAGTGCAGCAAACCCACAGCGGAGGCATGGAATTATTGAGTCTTCCCCAACTCATTCGCGATGAAGGATTAGGGGGAACCATCCGCATTGCCAAAAATATCTTAACCAATCCGCCGTTAAGAGAACGGGTGTTAGAAATGCGCCGGACTTATCTCAATTATCAAAATGAGTTAGGTTACGTCACCTTTTGTGCGATCGCTCAATAAGCGGATTGCAAAACATAAATCATCCAACTGTTTGTAGTAACCCCTTCAGGGGTTTCTTTAAGATGACTCAGTTCATGAGTCACTACGAACAGTTTGTAGTAACCCCTTCAGGGGTTTCTTTAAGATGACTCCTTTACTGAGTCACTACGAACTGTTTAACCCTCGTTCCCTGGCTTTGCCGGGGAATGCCAAATCAGAGGTTCTGCCTCCTGAATCAATTACCTTGAATCAACACCCCTATCGTTAATCCATCCCCATCTCAAGGTAACAGCCCAATTTCAAGTATTTCTTGGTAGAATTTAGAAACAGTCCCTTGAATTCAAGGGTCTGGAACAATAATAGGAGTAAAGAAAACCATGACTGCGATCGCCCCTAATAATGCAACTTTTACCACCCAATTAAAAACCCTGATTGAATATCCCGCCTCTGGAGTTCTGAGCAAAGTTGTTTTACAAGATAAAGCTTGTCAATATACCTTATTTTGCCTAGCTGCCGATACGGATATTTCTGAACATACCGCCCCACGCAATGCCACCGTTAATGTCATTGAAGGGCGAGGCATCCTTACCTTAGAGGGAAAAGAAATCATCCTAGAACCCGGTGTATTTGTGTTCATGCCCGGTAGCGCCCCTCATGCTTTAAAAGCGGAAGAAAATTTAGCCTTTTTGCTGACTTTTTCTGAAAATCCCAAAGCCAGCTAAAACCCACGGGAGAGTAGGCGAGGGAGTCCCCCCAACCCTCGGCTTAATTCTCCCATCGCGCGATCGGCACTGAGCGGTAAAAATAGGCTCAAAACCCCCTACAATTAAGGGATACCTTTTATCGTTCGAGGAGACAGAGCGAGAATGCCTGCTGCTGTTGGAGTAATTCAAACATTAGGGTTTCCGGCTGTGCTTGCCGCTGCTGATGCGATGGTTAAAGCCGCCCGAGTCACCCTCGTGCATTATGATTTAGCGGAAAGAGCCGAGTTTATGGTGGTAATTCGCGGACCCGTTTCTGAGGTGGAAACGGCAATGGCGGCAGGAATTGCAGCCGGAGAGAGCACCCCTGGGGGTGTGGTCGTCACCCATTATATTATTGCCAACCCCACGGAAAATGTCGTCGATGTCATGTCGATCGCCTACACCGATGCAGTGGAACAGTGGCGATGATTCCTGTCCCTACCTTGGACCCAACAATTCTAAAATAATCCGCATCTGAAGACTAAATGTGTCAACAAGCTGCGTAAAATTGGGTTTGGGAGTTTTACCGTTTTGATTGAGGAAATAGAGGATGCCATCACAGCAAGCAGTTGGAGCACTTGAAACCAAGGGGTTTCCCGGAATTTTAGCAGCAGCAGACGCGATGGTGAAAGCAGGTCGCGTCACCTTAGTCGGATATATTAGAGCCGGAAGTGCGCGGTTCACCGTGATGATTCGGGGGGATGTCTCGGAAGTCAAAACAGCAATGGCGGCAGGAATTGATGCCGTAGAGCATACCTTTGGGGCAACCTTAGAAACCTGGGTGATTATTCCGCGTCCCCACGAAAACGTCGCATCGGTGCTGCCGATCGACTATTCCGATAGTGTGGAAGAATACCGGCAAGCGACCGAAGGGATGCGACTCCCTCGCGGAAATGGTACACCGCTCTAAGCACAGATGAGGGAGGAGTCCCCAGAATTGGGGCGCACACCATCGTGCGCTCCTTCTCTTGCATCGGCTGGATAACAGGAGTCCGGCGAAACCTCAAAGCGCCTTTAACTCCCTATCCTTTGCCCGGGTTAATTGGAGCGATAATAGTTAATATCTAACCCCAAGAGGACCTTTTCCGTATTTGCCAAATCCCCAATAAACTTCTGGAGCGGGGGCGGCAGTTTCTTAACCAAGGTTGGAATAGCAATAATTTGTTCTTGTTCCATCAGTTCTGGCTGTTCATAAATATCAATAACTTCTAATTCATATCGTCCCGGTAAATATTCTTCACAAATATTTTTAATTTTGTTGAAAGCGCGATTAGAGTTAGGCGTATTTCCGGCAATAAATAAGCGGAGTAAGTATTTTTCCTGCGGAGGTCGCGACAAAAACTCTTCAAATACATCGACCTCGGGTTTGGGGGTTTTTTCCGGTTTGTTTTCCATGTTCTTTTCCTTGAATGAGTCACTGATATCATGGGCTACTCCTAAACGAGAAATAGCAGAGGTTTCAACATTGATACGAATTCTTGTGAGTCCGGGGAAGAGGGTTCGTTAGCCCTTCCCGACTTTGCAGGGGAATACTCGAATTGGAGGCTGTAGCCCAGTTTCTACGAGGGATAATCTCTTGTGATCCGCTACAGAAACAGAAGGCTGACTCGCTCTTTCACCCGTCACTGAATACATTAGATACGCTATAAGTCAGTATTCCCCTCAACCCGTCGCATTTCCCCCATTTTTATTTCAGTTTCTCGGTGAATTTTTTCCTCCAACTCTTCTTTATGGATCATCCGTTCTATCTCAGCTTTTTCTAATTCAAAATCCGCTTGCAGTGCCTGAATTTTGGCTTCAATCACCGCCCGCTTCCGTTCGATGTTTCGTTGTTTGGTTTCAATTTCTTTTTGCCGCACTAATGCATCTGCTTGTTCGCGAGATTCCTGGACTGCACGCGCTGAACCCGTGAGTACACCTCCGGGTCCAAGATACGCTTTGATTAATTCTACCCCGGATGAACTCAGGCGAAATTCCCGGACTTGATTCGAGTGTTCCATGCCGCGAGATTTGAGTAGGTAAAGTAATCGATTGCGTTCGCCGTTGGTTTCCATATCCCGCAGCATCAGCCAGGTATCCATTAATGAAGAAACCCCGATATCTGTGCGTTCTAAGGTTGTACTGCTGCTGATGGTGAGGCTTGTCATCAAACTGGTGATAATGTGGGTTTTCAGAAAGTCAATCAGGCGCATTAGAAAAGATTTGACCTCGATATCATTGCCGACATAATGCAGGTTAGAAATCGGATCGACAATCACAACCTGGGGTTTTAAGGTCTCGATCGCATGATAGAATTTGACTAGGTGCATTTCTAACCCATACAGGGTCGGGCGAACGGATTCAAAAACGAGTAGCCCATCTTGAACGCAACTTTCTAAGTCTAAGCCAATCGAGCGCATATTTCTAATAATTTGGTTGGGAGATTCCTCAAAAGCAATGTACAAACATCGTTCTCCCCGCCTACAAGTTGCCTGGGCAAAATGTGCCGCTACCGTACTTTTTCCAGTGCCTGCGGTGCCACTAATTAAAACACTACTGCCGCGATAAAATCCCTGACCTCCTAACATGGTATCAAGGCGGTCAATTCCGGTAGAAATTCGTTCTGTAGAAACTTGATGATCCAACCCAATTGAGGTAATCGGGACAACCGAAATTCCGTCTTTTTCAATTAAAAAGGGGTATTCATTGCTGCCATGTTTGGACCCGCGATATTTGACAATATGTAAAGTCCGGGTGGCAATGCGATCGCTAACTTGCTGTTGCAGACGGATGACACAATCGGAAACATATTCCTCTAATCCTTGGCGAGTTAGGGAATTTTCCCCACTTTCGGCGGTAATAATCGCCGTCACCCCTTTATCTTTCAGCCAGCGAAACAACCGACGCAGTTCGCTACGCACGATCGCCTCGTTGTCCAATCCGCCAAATAATACTTCTAGGGTATCCAAGGCAACGCGCTTGGCTTGGACTCGATCAATGGCGATCGCCAGTCGCAGAAACAATCCTTCTAAATTATATTCTCCAGTTTCTTGAAACTCACTGCGATCGATATGCACATAATCAATCCCTAATTTTTTTTGGTCTTGTAATGCCTTAACATCCCACCCCAGAGAGATGACATTTTGTCTTAATTCTTCGGCAGTTTCTTCAAAGGACATAAACACACCCGGTTCATCATAGTCCTCAACCCCCTTGATTAAGAACTGCATCGCCATCAAAGTTTTCCCACAACCGGCAGTTCCACAGACTAAAGTGGGTCGTCCCTGGGGTAATCCACCCCCGGTTATTTCATCCAAACCTCGAATACCCGAGGGACATTTTTTTAACTCCTGCGGTTCAGTTTTCCCCTTAAAATTTTGTTGAATCATAATTTTACAAATGTATTTTTGAAAGCTTAGACAATGATTACCCTGTAATTTATTATATCGCGCCCTCGGTTCTATCTCTCCGTGCATCAAGTCGGATAACGACTGAAGTCGTTACTACAAACGGGGAAATTTCCTCTTCTCCTTGTTCGTAGTAACGACTTCAGTCGTTTCTTCCCCAGGGTCGGAATGAACCCGGATAACGACTGAAGTCGTTACTACAAACGGGGAAATTTCTGGGTTTCTGCGTTCGTAGTAACGACTTCAGTCGTTTCTTTCCCCGCTATTTAACGAGTTCTGCGGTTAACTCCCATGCTGGGATTCGGTCGTTCCTGCTGCGATCGCATGGTGAGACTAATTCGCTTTAACTTTTCATCCACCGAGAGAACCCGCACTTTCACCACCTGTCCCACCTTCACCACTTGATTCGGATTATCCACAAAGCGATCGGCGAGTTGGGAAATATGCACCAATCCATCCTGATGCACTCCAATATCCACAAATGCGCCAAAGTTGGCAACATTAGTCACCACGCCTTCTAATTCCATCCCCGGTTGCAAATCCTTCAGTTCATTCACCCCTTCTTTAAAGGTGGCAGATTTAAACTGAGCACGAGGGTCTCGTCCCGGTTTTTCTAACTCCGCAATAATATCCCGTAAGGTGGGAATTCCCACCAGTTCGGTGACATATTTATCCAACTTCACCGATTTGAGTTGGTCCGATGCTTTGCCAATGTCGGTTAAGGGGACGTTTAAATCCGCTGCGATCGCCTTCACTACCGGATAACTCTCCGGATGCACTGCTGTATTATCTAACGGATTCTCTCCGCCGCGAATTCGCAAAAATCCCGCCGCCTGTTCATAGGTTTTCGGTCCTAATTTTGCCACTTTCAGCAATTGCCGACGATTTTTAAACGCCCCATTTTCATTGCGATAGGTCACAATATTTTTAGCAATGGTTGGCGTCAATCCTGAAACAAAAGTCAGCAATTCCTTAGAAGCAGTATTTAAGTCTACGCCAACATAGTTCACGCAACTTTCCACCGTCTCCTCTAATTTTTTCCGCAGTAACTTTTGGTCCACATCATGTTGATATTGACCTACCCCAATGGATTTGGGGTCAATTTTTACCAATTCCGCTAATGGATCTTGCAACCGTCTGCCAATACTAATCGCACCTCGGACCGTTAAATCTAAATCGGGAAACTCCTCCCGCGCCACATCACTGGCAGAATAGATTGAGGCACCGGATTCATTCACCATCACTTTAATGGGTGGAGGAGTACAGGTTTTAATTACCTCGCCAATAAAAGCATCAGTTTCTCGTCCCGCAGTTCCATTGCCAATGGCAATCAATTCGATTTGATATTTCCCAATTAGGGTTTTAATCGTTTTTGCTGCTTCTAGGCGCTGCCTGTCACCCGTATGGGGGAAAATGGTGTGATATTCTAAAAACTGTCCCGTGCCATCGAGAACCGTGACTTTGCATCCGGTTCTAAATCCGGGGTCAATGGCGATCGTCGGTTTCATCCCCGCAGGTGCCGAGAGTAATAACTCGCGTAAATTAGATTCAAAGGTGCTAATTGAAGCGAGATCCGCCTCTAGTTTTTTCAGCGATCGCACCTCAGTCGTCAGCGAATTCTTCATCAACCGATTAAACGCATCTTTTATCATCTCCCGATAAAAGTTTTTAATCTCTGGAACCTTGGTTTTAATTTCCTGCGACTCCAAATATCCCAACACCTGAGACTCATCAAAATCCAAATCCAAGGTAAGAATCTCTTCCTTTTCTCCCCGAAACAAAGCTAATAGGTTATGCGGCGCAATATCCTTGACTTTGGCCTGATAATCCCGGTACATTTCATACTTGGTACTCCCTTCGGGATGCTCATCCTTAATCTTGGAAGCAAATCGTCCTTCCTGTAAGAAATAATCCCGCAAATAGGCCCGAGATTCCGCCCGTTCCGAGACCGCTTCTGCTAAAATATCCGAAGCACCTTGGAGGGCATCTTCTACCGTGTTAATGCCATTTTCTGGGGAAAGATATTTCGCCGCTTCTGCTGCTAAACTGGCCGTCGCTTTACTGAAATTGAGAACCGCAATCCAGTCCGCTAAGGGTTCCAACCCTTTTTCACGGGCAACCGTGGCGCGAGTCCGACGCTTGGCGCGATAGGGGAGATAGAGGTCTTCGAGTTCAGTTTTTTGCTGACAGGATTCGATTTTTTGCCGCAGTTCATCGGTGAGTTTTCCCGCTTGGGAAATGGCCTCTAAAATTACTTTTTTACGGTCTTCTATTTCCGTAATATAAGCAAACCGTTCGGCAATATCGCGTAACTGAACCTCGTCTAAAGACCCCGTGCGTTCTTTCCGATATCGGGCAATAAACGGAACTGTTGCTCCTTCCTGTAACAATTCTAAGGCATTTTCAACTTGCCACAGGTTAACGGAGAGTTCTTGACTGATAATATTGGGAATGTTGAGCATGGCTTTTTTTTATCGAGTAAGGGTTTCAATCCCTACCAAATTGCTAAACTCGGTAAAAAATTTAAAGGATTGAGGGGGTAAGTTACCCCCGGTTACAAGTCATCGTTGCGATCGCTATTTCCAGGCGAGATAAGGCAATTGACCAGCGGTGGTACGGATGGAATCGCGATTTCCGACCAATTGTCCGCAGGTATCCCAAGTGCCGGTGGTGAGCATTTGGTGGGGACCTGCTGCCATATTAACCGATGCACTAAATCCTGGGAACTGCACCTGTTTCGCCTCTAAATCTAAGGTGATTTCCAGATTAGGATTCTCGGCGATCGCCTCTTGCAAAGTTTTCACCGTGGCAGGGTCAGCGGTGACACAGGGAACCCCCATCGCCACACAATTGCCAAAGAAAATCTCGGCAAAACTTTCGCCAATAATGCCACTAATTCCCCATCGGGCAATTGCTTGAGGTGCGTGTTCCCGACTGGAACCACAGCCAAAATTAGCATTCACCACCAACAATTTTGCGCCTTGATATTGAGGTTGGTCAAAAGGATGAGTCCCATTAGATTGGGCGCGATCGTCCTTAAAAACTTCTTCCCCCAATCCATCAAAGGTCACACAGCGCAAAAACCTGGCCGGAATAATGCGATCGGTATCAATATCATTTCCCACCAGGGGAATTCCCTGGCCCTGAATGATTTTTACTTGACTACTCATTGATGATTTTTCTCCTTGATTTGACTTGCTGTTGATCGCGATATCCGCTGACATCCGCCGACATCCGCAGGGGGTTTAAACCCCCTGCTAATAGCTAAAGTCGGTTAAAACCGACTGCGATAATTTGGCCGGTTCTCCGATGGACCGCAGGGGGTTAAAAACCCCGCTTGCTCATCTTATAAGTTCATGTTTTTAGTCGGTTTTTAACCGACTTTAGCTATTAGGCGGGGGTTTAAACCCCCGCCGGTTGTTAATCCCCGCCGGTTGTTAATCCCCGCCGGTTGTTATCCCCCGCCGGTTGTTATCCCCTACAACAACTCCCGAACATCAGAAACCACCCCATTAATAGCAGCAGCAACCACCATCGCCGGACTCATTAATAACGTGCGACCTTCCGAAGACCCTTGACGACCTTTAAAATTCCGATTAGAAGAAGAGGCGCTAATTTGACTCCCTTGCAACTTATCGGGATTCATCGCCAAACACATAGAACAGCCCGATTCACGCCATTCAAAGCCCGCTTCTAGGAAAACTTTGTCTAATCCTTCCGCTTCCGCTTGCTTTTTCACATCCTCAGAACCGGGGACAATAAACGCTTTAATTCCAGGCGCAACTTGACGACCTTTGGCAAATTTTGCTGCTTCTCGCAAATCACTAATTCGCCCATTGGTGCAGCTTCCTACAAAGCAAACATCCACTTTGGTTCCAGCAATGCGATCGCCCGGATTCAGTTTCATATACCGATACGCTTCTTGCGCGATCGCCCGATCGCTGTCGGATAATTCCTCCGGTGTGGGAATCGTTTCATTGATGCCTATTCCTTGCCCCGGTGTAATTCCCCAAGTCACCGTTGGCTGAATGTCTGCCGCATCAAAAACTACCACATCATCATATTCTGCATCTGCATCACTGCGGATACTCGTCCACCACTCTACCGCCTGACTCCAATCTTCCCCTTTCGGTGCAAATTCTCTACCTTTGAGATAGTCAAACGTGACCTGATCGGGATTAATATATCCACATCGTGCACCACCTTCAATGGCCATATTACAAACGGTCATCCGTTCTTCCATCGACATTTGCTCAAAGGTGGTTCCCGCATATTCATACGCATATCCCACGCCGCCATTCACCCCTAATTTACGAATCAGGTGCAGGACGACATCTTTAGCATAAACTCCCGGATTCAGAGTGCCATTGACTTCAATTTTGCGAACTTTTAGCTTAGAAAGCGCTAAAGTTTGGGAAGCTAGGACATCGCGCACTTGACTGGTACCAATCCCAAAGGCGATCGCCCCAAATGCGCCATGAGTTGAGGTGTGCGAATCCCCACAGGCGATCGTCATTCCCGGTTGGGTGAGTCCCTGTTCCGGTGCAATCACATGGACAATTCCCTGCCGTCCTGACCCGACATTATAAAAGCGAATATTATGCGCCTTACAATTGTCCTCTAACGCCACAATCATCTCTTCTGCCAGGACATCGGCAAAGGGACGCGCTTGATTTTCAGTCGGTACAATATGATCTACCGTTGCCACAGTCCGTTCTGGAAACAACACCTTCAGTTCCCGTTCGCGCAACATGGCGAATGCTTGGGGACTGGTGACTTCGTGGATGAGGTGCAGTCCAATAAACAACTGGGTTTGTCCGGAGGTTAGAGTACCGACGGTATGTAAATTCCAAACTTTATCGAAAAGTGTCCCCTTACTCATAACTTCATCGGTCTTCGTTGATGGGTGCAATCTTTTATCTTAGAGCGAATCGTCGGCAAGGTGTGGGAATTTGTAGGTTTTATTAAAGATTGGAGGATGGGGAGGTGCTTACAAGAGTATTTTTTTACGATATAACTACACCTCCGGTCCCCTCCCCTTGGCAAGGGGAGGGTTAGGGTGGGGTTCCCTCTTGAGGTGGCGATCGCTTTCGTCACGAGGAACGACTGAAGTCGTTACTACGAACGGGGAGGAACGACTGAAGTCGTTACTACGAACTGAGCTATGGGCTAGGCTAAGGCAGGAACGGGAATGGTCAAATGGGGATAGAGGGGGAAGCGATCGCATAGACTGGCGACCCGTTGGCGACAGTCGGCTGCTACAGAGTCATCCTCGGGATTTAACAGGCGATCGCTGATGATGTTGGCAATCTCGGTAAATTCCGTCGTTCCCATGCCGCGTGTCGTCATGGCAGGAGACCCCAAGCGCAATCCACTGGTGACGAAAGGCGATTGCGGATCGAAGGGGACGGTGTTTTTGTTCGCGGTGATATGCACTTCGCTCACCAGTTTATCCGCTTGTTTACCCGTCATATCAACCGATCGCAGGTCCACCAGCATCAAATGATTATCCGTCCCATCGCTCACCAGTTTCAGTCCTCGGCTTTGCAATTGGGCGGCCATTGCCTGAGCATTGGCAATCACTTGGCCGGAATAGGCTTTAAACTCAGGTTTGAGGGCTTCTCCGAAGGCGACGGCTTTTCCAGCGATAACGTGCTCTAAGGGTCCGCCTTGGGTCCCAGGGAACACAGCTTTATCGAATTTTTTGCCTAATTCCTCGTCATTGGTAAGGATTAATCCACCCCGAGGACCCCGGAGGGTTTTATGGGTGGTGGTGGTGACAACATGGCAGTGGGAGAGGGGATTGGGATGATGTCCCGTGGCGACTAACCCAGCAATGTGGGCGATATCGGCCATGAGATAGGCCCCAACTTCATCGGCGATCGCCCGGAATTTCTCAAAATCAATGATTCTGGGATAGGCAGAATAGCCGCAAATCATCATTTTCGGCTGATGTTTCTTCGCCAAGTCGCGAATTTGGTCATAATCGAGGCGTTCGGTTTCGCGACTGACGCCGTAATGTTCGACTTTAAACCATTTGCCGGAGACATTCACCGGAGACCCGTGGGTTAAATGTCCCCCATGAGAGAGGTCCATCCCCATGATGGTATCCCCCGGTTGCAACAGGGCCAGGAATACGGCAAAATTGGCCTGCGCGCCGGAATGGGGTTGGACATTGGCATGGGCGGCACCGAATAGCTGCTTGGCGCGATCGATGGCGAGTTGTTCAATCTTATCGACAAATTCGCACCCGCCATAATACCGCTTACCGGGCAACCCTTCGGCATATTTGTTGGTCAAAACTGAACCTTGGGCGGCTAAAACGGCTGCGGAGGTAAAGTTTTCGCTGGCAATCAGTTCGATGCCATCCCGTTGGCGTTGTAATTCTTGCTGGATGTAACCTGTAAGCTCTGGATCGGTGGTCGCTAGGAAGTCTAAGTTGGTCTGAGTCACGGCTGAACCTCTATCGAAGAAAACAAAACTATCACAAATCTTGGGGAACTGGCTAGATCAACTGGGCTGTTCGATGCGCGCGTCCAGAAGCCAGAATCACAGGGGGCCACTAGGGGGCGATCGGGAAAATTCCAGGATTTGAGACTATTGATTATAGTACAGTATTGATGATTGTTTTTCCAAACTTGATAGGCCAATCCTAAATTGAACGGTCAGAATGATTTAAGCTGGCTATTTTTGTTCAGAGAAATCAAGGGCTATTTTTTTATAAGTGGGTATAGATTCATGAAATTTTTAAATCTTGGTAAAGTCTTTTCAGGTCTAATAATTAGCTTTGTTTTTGCAGGATTGACGCTCACATTGGGGAGCAATCATGCCCGAGGTAACCCAGACTCTGTTTTCCAGAACTATGCAGGAACTTGGATTGCATATCCTGGCGGCGATCAAACAGAGATTCCTTATGGGGTTATTCGGCTCGCTCGCGATAATGAACGACTTCTTGGCATAGTTATATTGCCTTTATATTTAAACGTTTTAGGGCTTTTAGAAGTCATCCCTAGCCAAGAAAATGCAAACAAGCTCGAAGGAAGTCTCTATATCTGGGGAGTTCCAGAAAATGTAATTCAGGTGCCTGTTACGGTGGAAATGACAGAAAATAATCAAAATTTGAAATTATTAATGCTTATGAGTCGGGTTGAGGAAAATTTACTTCCCGAGGAGTTTAGTCGAAACTTTATGGGAGGAATAACCGAAGAAAATCTAACCTTATTATTCTTGCGAATGCCCTCTAATAATGATGTTCTGCAATTATCGGAGCCAAGTATTGAAGAGATGACTCGCAATAATATGCATGGGTTAAATCGAGCGCAACAAGCCTATTTTATTGAAAACAACCGATTGACCCTAGATATATCAGAATTAGGGGTGGGTATCCCATCAGAAAATGAAAATTTCTCTTACCGCATCAACTCCCTCGGTGATAGAGCCGTTCATATTATCGCTATCCCGAAACAAGAAGACTTAAATAGTTATACCGGAGGAGTCTTTGTGCTTGACAATCAGGAGTCCCCCATCAACCAAACCGTGACAATTGTGTGTGAAAGTGAACAGCCTTCGACAAATCCGCCGAGTCCACCTCAGTTAATCGACCAAACACCTCAGTGTCCTAGTGGCTTTCGGGAGGTACCTCGCTAATCATTAGACCGCTTGCATAATGGATAGATCCCCCCAACCCCCCTTAATAAGGGGGGCTTTTAAGAATTTTGCAAGAACTCTATTGAACTGCTGACCTTTGTGGACTTTTTTGCCGACCAAGGGCCAAAATTTGGGAAAAATGCAACGGAAGATACGGTTGGCAATATCACAAAACGTTAAGCTTTAGGCCAAATTTGCCGAGATTTCCAAAGTCTTGACTTAAGATAGATGCAGTGGCATCGGCGATCGCCAGGAGGTGTCGAATGCTGGTTATTGTAATGGAAAATCAAGTGCTGGCTCCCCGGCAAGTCTGTCAAAGCTGTTTACTTGCGGATTCCAGTGGTCAACCCCGATGGCGGGGTGGACAGCTCAGTTGTGGCTACGTCATGACAAAATGCTCGGAGGCTCAACCAGAACGCTATCAGTGCCAGATGGGATTCACAGTGGCCAATATTGATTAGGGGATTTAATATGATTCCCTCCCCGATCGCCGGGGTAGGGACTCTCATCACCCTAGGCCCTGGGTTATTTATATGGATCCGGTTGAGTTGAGGATTGCGGATGCTTTATTATGAAGGGTGCAAATCCCCGAGGCAGTATTTATCGTGACCCCAACATGAAAGTCAATCAGGATATTCTCACGCGCTATTTACATCGACTCCGCAATCAACCGGAATGGTTAAGTTTAAACGAGGTGGCAGAGTCCCTAGGAATCGATCGCGCGGCGTCTCGGCGCTATACGAAGATGGCGATGGAGTGGGGACTGCTAGAACGTCAACAATTGGAAAATCAACCCACCCAAGTTAAAGCAACGGAAAAACTCGTGGGACTCTCTCCGAGTGAAGTGCGATCGGTGGTCCAGGAAAATACTTCCCCGGAATTTTCCCTTTGAGCGATCGCCATTACAGTATTAAACCATCCAGAATGAGTTCCGATTCACCCATCCCGGGAGGGACAAGGTACTCCCTTGCCTTGCCGTTGTCAGAGTTAGGGACCCCTCGGGTCAGTTTTCCTCTGCTGCGGATGCCAACGGTTCCCGAAAATACGATACACTCAAAGGTTGCAGCACAGTGGGCTTTTTGCCCGAACACAGGAGACTTGAACCTTGGGGATAGAACTACGAAGTTATGTATTTTTAGACAACTTGCAGTCCCAACACGCCGCCTATATCGGGACTGTGGCCCTGGGGTTCTTACCCCTACCCGGAGATGCCTCCCTGTGGATTGAAATCTCTCCTGGCATTGAAATCAACCGAATCACCGATATCGCGTTGAAATCGACATCGGTGCGTCCGGGGGTGCAGTTTGTAGAAAGATTGTATGGATTACTGGAAATTCATTCCAGTTCACAAGGGGAAACGAGGGCGGCAGGTGGAGCGATTTTGGAGGCCCTGGGGGTGAAGGAACGCGATCGCCTCAAACCGCGCATTGTGTCGAGTCAAATTATCCGCAATGTCGATCCCCATCAAACTCAATTGATCAATCGTAACCGCCGGGGGCAAATGCTCCTAGCGGGTCAAACCTTATATGTTTTGGAAGTGGAACCCGCTGCCTATGCTGCTTTAGCAGCAAATGAAGCGGAAAAAGCCGCTTTGATTAATATCTTACAAGTTCAAGCCGTAGGCAGTTTCGGTCGTCTCTATCTCGGCGGAGAAGAACGGGACATTTTAGCAGGTTCGGCGGCGGCGGTTGCAGCGATTGAAAATATTGTGGGACGTGAACACCCGATGGCAAAACGAAAGGAATAATCATCGGGATCATATTCGCCGCCTACCCTACCGCCTTTAGGATTCGGAGGAGTCGATCGCCCCAGCTTTGAGGGACTGTTCTAACACTTGTCGCTGTTCGGCATTATGTAAAAAGTAACCACTCATCATCGCCGAAGCTAACATCCGACCTAAATTTTCCCGACTCGTGGTGATGGTGACGCCGAAATGTTCCGGAGGCAAAGCGCCTAACATTCCTCTGAGGTTCCGTTCCATGATTTCCGCTGCTGCACTGGAGGGTTGCGACAGTTTGGCGATCGTCTCCGGGTGCAGTTCTTGCATATATTCCCAGAGGCTATTTTCGTCTTCCGAGTCGTTGCTAAAGAAGGAATGCCCGCGATTCGATAAATTGCTCATGGTTTTATTTCCCTTGGTTAGTCCATCTTTACGGTTTCTATAGTTCTAAGATAGCAAGCTTAAACCCAGAGTTATAGTGAGCAAAACCGAACTACAGTGACGGATTCTGCGAATCGGACAGGACTTACGCAGATTTTGAGAATCCCCCTAAATAATGTAGAGGCGATTCGCTTTCTCGCCTCTACATTATTTAGGGAGTGATGTTATAGATTGCTTAAGTCCAGGGAGCTTTGAGCATAGATAAGCTAAACCGGATGTCTCCGATAAGTCGAGCTTACCGAACTTGACATCGGGCGGTTTTCCGTACTAATGGGCAATTGACGAATTCATCGCACTTTATTTAAAGTGCTGTTAAAGAATAAACCACGCTGGCTTTAATTCCTTAACCAGCCTTTTGAACATTAATTTTTTTCCCTAAAATCAGGAGAGATTTATATGCGGATCGCCCAAGTCGCGCCATTGTGGGAACGAGTCCCCCCTCCGGCTTATGGTGGTATAGAATTGGTCGTGGGTTTACTCACCGACGAATTGGTTCGCCGAGGACATGAAGTCACTTTATTTGCCACCGGAGATTCTATCACCTTAGCAAACCTAGAATCCGTTCACCCCAGAGCAATTCGTACAGACCCGACGGTGAAGGAGTATGGCATTTATGAAATGCTCCAACTGAGTCAGGTGTACGAACGAGCCGATGAATTTGATATTATTCACTCACATACGGGGGCGAGTGCGCTCTCTTACGCTAATCTGGTGAAAACCCCGACGGTGCATACCCTGCATGGGATTTTCACTCGGGATAATGAAAAGCTATTTACTTATGCTCGGAATCAACATTATGTGAGCATTTCTAACGCACAACGAGAGCCACGATTAGGGCTCAACTGTGTGGACACGGTTTATAATGGCATTGACCCCACAATTTATGAGTTTCGATCGCAACCGGAAACTCCCCCCTACCTGGCGTTTTTAGGCAGACTCTCCCCAGAAAAAGGTCCTCATTTGGCGATCGAGATTGCCAAGCGTTCCGGTTGGCGCTTAAAGATGGCGGGGAAAGTGGATCAGGTCGATCGCGAGTTTTTTGAGCGGGAAATTGCACCCCAGATTGACGGCGAGCAGATCCAATATTTAGGGGAAGCCAACCACGCTCAGAAATGTGAGTTACTCGGGGGTGCGGTAGCAACGTTATTCCCGATTACCTGGCGCGAACCCTTTGGGTTAGTGATGATTGAATCAATGGCGACGGGAACCCCCGTGATTGCGATGGAAATGGGGTCAACGCCGGAAGTGATTGCTCATGGGAAAACCGGCTTTTTGTGCCAAACAGTGGAAGAGTGCATCGCGTCAATTGATCAAGCAGCAGCATTGAACCGTTACGACTGTCGCGATCGCGTCCTGTCCCATTTCAGCGTAGCCCGCATGACAGAAGGGTATGAAGCCGTGTATCAGCAAATCATGGCAGAACGCTTCACCAAAAATGGTAAGGTCTTCAGTAGTCGTCTGAGTGTGGCCTAAGTTGGAAGTCGCATAATATCTACCCAGAGATATAGGACAAAAGCAACAACCGGCGGGGGTTAAAACGATTGGCGGCCTAACAGCTCTAGTCGGTTAAAAACCGACTAAAAACACCACGGGACAAGAGTTGCAGTCGTCTTTAGACGACTTTAGCTATTAGGCCGCCAATCGTTTTAACCCCCGCCGGTTGTTGCTCAATAAACCCGGTTTCTAACCCAATCCCAGTCATCCTAAAATAGAAAGCTATAATAAAACAGGCGGTCGTAAAATATTTGGCTCAGTCTAAATTTCTGCGACTGCTTTTTAATGTGTACGAGCAAGTCTGAGGATTATGTCAGATACTGTAGAAATAGAAGGGAAATTATTCGTTCCCGCTGAAGCAACAGCGATCGCCCAATGGCCGAGTGTGGTGAGTGAACATCCCCAACCGACCCTCACTCTCAAAGATGACGATCTATTTTTAATTACCGATACCGTTGGCAATATCGCGGGTTTGCTGACCGATGAACGTCAAGGCAGCATGGGTTTGTTCTGTCACGATACCCGCTTTTTAAGTCGATTAGAACTGCAAATTGAGGGTCGTGCCCCCATTCTGCTGAGTAGCAATGCTCGCAAGGGATTCGCCATGTCTGTATTGTGCGCGAATCCGCGAATTGGCGATCGCATTCGGGCAGAAACGATCGGCATTCAACGAGATATTATCTTGAATGGCGGATTGTTTGAAGAACTCAAGGCAACAAACTATAACACTCACCCGGTTAAATTTCAACTCACCCTCAGCTTTGGGGCTGATTTTGTAGACTTGTTTGAAATTCGGGGATTTAATCGGGAAGGACGCGGCCAACTTTTGCGTCAAGACCAACCCAACAATGGGTCACACAATGGCAATGGTGCAGGGGAATTCGGGGAGAATCCTGAACTGGTGACAGAAGAGGACACTCCCGGGCGATCGCTGACTTCTTGGGGGATGAACCCTCCCCAGGAACTGATGTTAGCCTACAAAGGACTTGACGGTTCGGTGATGGAATCACGCATCAATTTTGTCCATCGTCAACCGGATTATATGGATGGATATACAGCCGTTTGGAACTTAGAACTCGATTCTCACGAAACTCAAGTCTTTGGCTATCGCCTGCAACTGATCACCGACACCCGGCCTACAACTGCTGGAAATACGCCGGGAAGCCTAATGCAGGCGAAAGCATCGATTTTGATGGAAGAGGAAGAATGGCGTAATTCCGCGACGCGGATTCGCACGAATAATAAAGCGATCAATGAAGCGATCGAGCAAGCGGAACAGGATATTTATTTGCTGCGGCAAAGTTGGGGAAAAGGGAAAGCGCTATCGGCAGGAATTCCCTGGTTTTCTACCTTGTTTGGACGAGACTCGATTATTGCTGCGTCTCAAACCCTGATTTTAGACCCAGCGATCGCGCGATCGACCCTGGAAATTTTGGCGGAATATCAAGGCAAAACCTGGGATGAATGGCGGGATGAACAACCGGGTAAGATTTTGCATGAAATCCGCTTAGGGGAAATGGCGCGATGCAATGAAGTTCCCCATACCCCCTATTATGGAACCGTCGATGCCACCCCGCTATGGTTGATGCTGTATGCGGAATATTATGCTTGGACTCACGATCGCGACACCCTCGATCGCCTATGGTCCAATGCGCTCGCGGCGATGGAATGGATTGACCGGGAGATGGAAGCAACCGGCTATCTCACTTATGCCTGTAAATCCAATCGCGGATTGGCGAACCAAGGCTGGAAAGACTCCAGTGATTGCATCGTTGATCGCGAGGGCAAATTAGCTAACCCCCCGATCGCCTTATGTGAAGTGCAAGGATATGTCTATGCCGCTAAACAGCGTGTCAGCGAACTCGCCCGCTTGAAAAAACGCCTGGATTTGGCCGAACGCTGGGAAGAAGAAGCCCGCAATTTGAAAACCCGCTTCAACCGGGATTTTTGGGTCTCAGACCTGGATTTCTGCGCCTTAGCCTTAGATGGGGAAGGCAACCCCATCGATGGCATTTCCTCCAATCCCGGTCATTGTTTGAACTTGGGCATTTTTACCCCAGAAAAAGCTCAAAGTGTGGCGGAACGACTTCTCGCACCGGACTTGTTTAGTGGGTGGGGAATTCGCACCCTCAGCAGCTTATCTCCGGCTTATAATCCAATGGGATATCATACTGGGTCGGTGTGGCCTCACGATAACGCTTTGATTGCTTTGGGATTGCGATCGCAAGGGTACATTGAACAATCCCTGGAAGTGACTGAAAGTATCCTGGATATGACGATCATGCAGCCTTATCAACGCCCGCCAGAACTGTTCTGCGGGCACGATCGCAGTGAGAGGAATGAACCCGTCCAGTATCCCGTCGCCTGTTCTCCCCAAGCTTGGGCGAGTGGCAGTATCTTTCAGTTCATTCATACAATGGCGAATCTCGTCCCTGATGCGCCGGGAAATTATCTGCGAATCATTGACCCCGCCCTCCCCGAGGCGATCGAAAGTCTATCTATGCAGAATCTGCGCGTCGGTTCCACCCTCCTGGATTTAGAATTTGAGCGGTCCGGAACCACCACCGCCTGCCGAGTCACCAAAAAACGCGGCAACCTCCGGGTGGTGATTGAAGCCTAATCCCAAATCCGGGTATGTATCAAAAGGCGTTTTTATAAACGAGTAGGGTGGGAAAAAGCCGACCGTAAGGAAATGGGCTTTTTCCCACCCTACAATTATTGCTCGGTGGATGACACCTTGACCGGGCTAGGTTTTAACCCCTATAAGGTGTTGCCTTACCCGCCGGGGGTTGCCTTCCATCGACTCCAATTCTCACCGAGTATTACTCAATTGAGCAGTTCTCACGGTGAGTTCTAGGGTTTGAGGGCCTCGTTGAACCGTGAGACGGAGGTCACGATTGACGCCGCTATTTTCGACGATGCGCTGCAATTGATCGGCGCTGGTGATGGGGGTGCCATCCACGGCCACGATCGCATCTCCAAGGCGCAATCTGGCCGCTTCTGCGGGGGAATCTCGCAAGACTCGCATCACTAAGACGCCATTGATTTCCGGGACAATTAAGTTGGAATTGCGGTCCTGATTGTTTTGGCGCGCTAAGTCCGGCGTTAAGGTGACCATCTGAATCCCGATAAAGGGATGAGTAACGGTCTCACCTCGGGCTAATGTATCGGTGAGCGCTTTTGCTTTGTTGATGGGAATGGCAAATCCAATCCCTCTGGCATTGGGACGAATGGCGGTGTTAATGCCGATGACTTGACCGAGATCGTTCAACAGGGGACCGCCGGAGTTGCCGGGATTGATAGCGGCGTCAGTTTGTAAAAAGTCCACTCGTTTATCGGGGATGCCAACTTGGGAGGACGATCGCTCTAAAGTGCTAATAATTCCTAATGTGACTGTATTATCTAATCCGAACGGATTACCGACGGCGATCGCCCAATCCCCTACACGAACTTGTGAGGAATCCCCCAACGGTGCAACGGGTAATTGTTCGCCGGGGTCGTCAATCTTGACCACCGCTAAATCCGTAACCGCATCAGTCCCGCGCACTTCCCCCTCGAATGTGCGGCCATCTTTTAAGGTGACGGTGACGCGATCGGCATCACTGACCACATGAGCATTGGTGAGAATTAACCCGTTACCCTCAATAATGAAACCCGAACCCTGACCCCGCAGGAGTTCTTCTTGCTGGGGGACTGGCACATCCGGTCCGAAAAACTCTCGGAACAAGGAATCATTAAAAAATGGGTCATCCCGACGGGCGATCGTCCGTTCGGTATCCAGGCGGACCACAGAAGGTCCGACGAGATCAACCGCTGCGGTGACAAAATTGCCTGCACTTGCCAGGTTTTGCTTCGGTTGGAGGGCCACCGTTACCGGGTTGGCGGGGAGCGAATCCACCGCAGATAAGGGAGTGGCTGCCGCAGAGACAGACCCCAGGGGGTTCAACCAGGCGATCGCACTCCAAATCCCCATTAATAAATAAGTGATAAGGGTTCGCCCATTCGCACAAAATTTAGAAAACGACATCGTTATTATTTATATCCGTCCGTAGAGTAAAAGCGAAAATCGAGGAGACGACGGGTTACCCCATCACCCTCCTCTGATTCCACTGTAATCGAACTCGGCTGCACTCACCATCCTCTGAAGATAGAAAAGTCGCCTGATTTTGGATCAAGATGACGGGGGTGAAGGAGTCACTACCAACGTTTGTAGTAACCCCTTCATCGGTTAGCATTGTGTTGACTCAATCCCGCAGTCACTACGAAGGATGGAGGTTCTCTTGCTTTAAATTAGCTTGCTCATCCCCCGGGTTTAGAATCAGTAGATGCCAGTTTCCTCTAGCCGGAAAGTCAGAACCGATTCTAGCCAATGTTGACTTTAACGACCTTATTTTTCTCCTCTTCCGCTTTGGGCAAATTGAGCTGGAGAATCCCATTTTTGTATTCCGCTTGAACTTCGGTATTTTTCACGCGGGCGGGGAGGGGAATTACCCGGCGGAATTGACCATAGCGAAATTCGCTGCGGGTCATTCCTTGTTGTTCGGTGATGGTTTGGGAGCGACGTTCTCCACTAATTGACACGGATTCGGCGGTGACTTGAACATCGAAGTGTTCGGGGTCCATGCCGGGAATTTCTAGTTTTAAGTGAATGGCATCGCTGGTTTCGGAGATTTCGGCAGGAGGAATGAAGGTCAGTCCGCTATTTTCTGTTTCGGGGGAGGAAGAAATGGTATCGAATAAGCGGTTCATTTCCCGTTGTAGGGTGTCAATTTCCCGGAAGGGGGAGTAACGAATGAGTGCCATAATAGGTTGCCTCCTCAAGAATTGATGTTAGGTTGAGGTGTGAATCGCTTACCTCTTTATGGAATTAATATATCTAAGCTGGGCGTAGGGTTGAGTTCGGTTTTGGGTATGGGGTAAGTGTTAATTACCGCACCTGGAGAGAGGTTTAGGGAGGGAACGACAGCAAGTCTTGAGGTAGAACGAGGGGGAACGACTGAAGTCGTTACTACGAACAATCCGGAAACGACTGAAGTCGTTACTACGAACTTAAGAAACGACTGAAGTCGTTACTACGAACAATCCGGAAACGACTGAAGTCGTTACTACGAACGTGATGAACTGGTAGAATCCTTGGGGGGTGGGGATTTTGGGTTGGGTTTTGACGGAGGTTGTTGATGGGGTGGGGGTTTGCTGTTGTGGGGGTCTCCCGGATTGGGGTTGAAAGGGGGTGAATACCCGGGCGTTTGGATTCTTGGGAAGGGGCGCTTTTTCCTGGAAGTGAGCGCTTTGCTGATGATTCACTGTTGTTTATTTGGACTGTGGTTTCTGCTTATGTTGAGATTGACTCGCGATCGCCTTTACAAATCCCTGAAATCGCTGAATCTGCTGGGATTGATGCTGATGTTGGTTAGTGTGCCGTCTCCGGTGAAGGGACAAACGCCGCCATCCTCTCCACCCCAGCGCTTTTGTCAGTCGCAGTTGGAACCGACGATCGCCGGGATTATTAATCGTCCCGAATTGCGGCGTGCCCGATGGGGTATTCTGGTGGAAACCTTGGATATCCAAGGCGATCGCACCCTTTATCGGCGCGATTCTGAGCAGTTTTTCATTCCCGCCTCGACTGCTAAATTGCTCACAAGTGCTGCTGCATTACATCATTTCGGTCCTGACTTTCGGATTCGCACCTCAGTTTATGGTTCTAATCCGACTGGGGACCGGATTGAGTCTCTGCGGATTGTGGGACGAGGTGACCCGACGATTGGGAAAACTCAGTTAGAGGCGATCGCCCAACAATTGCAGCAACAAGGCATCCGTCAAATTGGCGAACTCATCGGTGAAGATAGTTATTTCATCGGGTCTCCCGTGCATCCTAACTGGGAATGGGAAGATGTCCAGGCGGGATATGGTGCACCTGTAAACAGTCTGATTTTCAATCAAAATAGCGTTGATTTTACCTTAACTCCCCAGGGATTAGGACAACCTTTATCGGTGACTTGGGCGAATCCTGCGGAACAAACCCGATGGCAAGTTGAGAATCAATCCCGGACGGTTTCCACGGATTCCCCGGAATTTTTGGAAGTGGGGAGAGAGTTTACAAGACCCATTGTGCGAGTTTCGGGTCAGTTGCACGTCGGTTCACCGGCAGAAGAGGTCTCGATTTCTGTTGCGGAACCGGCGGAGAATTTTTTAGGGTATTTCCGCCAAGTGTTGAATGGGGTGGGAATTACCACGGGGAGGCAAAGGGTGAGTGACGAGTTTAAAGATATGCCGAATCAACAAGAATTAGCGGCGATCGTCTCACCTCCCTTGTCTGAAATGACGGTGGAAGTTTTGCAAAAGAGCAACAATCTTTATACAGAGGTCTTGCTGCGATCGCTCGGCGCAAATCCCCAAGGCAAAGGCAACAATCCCCTGCCCGAAGAGACTCGGGAGGCGGGTTTACAAGTGTTGAAAGCTGCTTTAACCGAGTTGGGAGTCGATCCGACCAGTTACGATTTAGTCGATGCTTCTGGACTCTCTCGCCGGAACCTCGTCAGTCCCGAATCCCTGGTGCAAACCCTGCGGGGGATGGCGGGTTCTCCTTATTTTGAGATTTACCGGGAGGCATTACCCTTAGCGGGGGTGAGTGGTACGTTGCGGACCCGGTTTCGGAATACCCCGGCAGCGCAAACGGTGCGGGCCAAAACGGGGACGTTAACGGGGGTATCGGGTTTATCCGGGTATGTTCCCAATTCGGAATATGATACGTTATTGTTTAGCATTCTCGTCAATCAATCGGACCAATCCTCGGCAATGTTAAGGACGGCGATCGATGAAATTGTGGTGTTGTTGACGCGATTGGAACGCTGCTAATTTTAGAGGTGCTTTCTACTTTTTGGGACTTGCCCCCTGCCCCAATAGTAGGGGGTCGAACCCTCCCATCAGGCCAGGGAAACGGAAAAAAACTCTACATATTTTTAGAAAAATTAACAATTTCCAGAACAAGGCGATCGCCTCAACCGGGAGGCGACAGGGACAGCGCCTCTTTGAGCGGTTGTGGAAAAAAATGACCGGGGCCAATCCCTACAGGGGGGATGACTTGACAAAGCCTGGATTAGAAATTAGTCTAATAAAGACCAAATAACCAACAATTTACATACTCCCTTTTGAACTTATCAAAACTTATCAAAACTTATCAAAACTTAACCTTCTAAATCGCACCCACCCGTAAAAATACATAACCCCGACCCTGGGCTGAAAGTGGCGAATCTCATCCTTTAGAGGGAGTGAGCGCCCTTGTAAATTCCTTGGAAAATTCTGCGCCCCGCTCTTTTTGAAAACATGGGGGGCCAGGTGCGTTTCATCCTTAGAAGAATGATTTAAGCTAAATATATAGAGATATCTATTTAATTAAGGAAAGAGTCGGAAAAATAGAGCCGGGGTCAACCCAAACCCCAACACCCCAAAATGCGATCGCCCAGGGGTGAATACTGAGCAATTTGGGCCAGGAAACAGCAGGAGGGAAATCGCACCGGATCCAGGGGTGAAAGAACTTCTATAGACCCAAGATCAACTGGGGTAGAGAGGAAACCAGGGAGGCCATCTGCCGAAGAACGCTCCATTCTCCGACGCTGTGATGAACCATAATGATAGACGGAGCTGCAACCACAAGGGTGAATTATGAACTGCATTTTGCTCCTAATTGAGGAACCACAAACCCGTCACCTGCTCATCCAGCAGTTAGGACAACATTACCAAGTCATAACGGGAGAGCCAAACCTGGTGGAGAGGGTGGCGGGTGAAGTCCACCGAAGCTGGAATCGCCTAGACTTGTGCATTGGCGATCGCCTCGGGTTGGAAGCTTACCAGGGGTTTTGGGAAAGGGGAAACCCCTGCCAAGCTCAGGAATTTCCCCTGTTGCTGGTGATTCACCCGGGAGAGTGGGGAATGTTGCCATCCCATCCAGGGGAAGAAGGTGCAACTGGGGAGCAAACCCTTGGAATCAGGAGATATGACGATGCGATCGCCGCACCGATCCAGCCCGAAGAACTCTTCTGGAGAGTCGAAAAACTCTTGAGCGCCAGCCTTTGGGATCGCCATCGAGAGTCCCCTGCCATTTGGGCGGCCCATCTCCCCGAGCAACGGGAATCCCCGATCGCCTGCATCCCCCATTTACAACGCCACCAACAACAAAACGATCAACTCTTCCGCTCCTTTGTAGAAGAAATCCGTGACTACGCCATTTTTCTGCTAGATTCAAGCGGAAGGATTGCCAGTTGGAATCGCGGTGCACAGAGACTGCTAGGCTATTCCTCCACTGAAATTATCGGCCATCACTTCTCCTGTTTTTATCCCCAGGAAGATATTGCCACAGGCAAACCCCAGCAAGAACTCCAACTCGTCGCTACAGCGGGACAATGTGAAGATGAAGGATGGCGCAGGCGACGGAATGGAACGCGGTTTTGGGCCAATATCACCCTCTCGGCATTGCAAGACGCTCAGGGACAATTAGTGGGATTTTCCGTGATTGCCCATGATCTGAGCGATCGCAAAGCCGTAGAAATGGAACTCTGTTCCCTCAACCGTGCCCTCACCACGATATGGGAATGCAATCAAGTCATGGTCCGGGCCCCGTCAGAATCCGAACTCCTCCACGAGATCTGCCGGATCATCGTCGAAACCGGGGGCTATCGACTCGCTTGGGTCGCCTTATCTGAAGCGGAAGAACCGGCGCAATCAGGACAACAACGACCCCTGCAACCCGCTGCCTTCGCCGGAGATGCCCAGGAGTATTTACAACAAATCCAGGCATCCTGGAAACCGCACCCCGAAGGTGGAGGCATGACCCGCACCTGCATTCAGACGGGTAAATATTGCTTGGTGCAGAATATCCAAACCGACCCTAGTTTTGCCCCCTGGCGAGAATTGGCCCTCAACCAAGGGTTGCACTCCACCATTGCCCTACCCCTGATTGGCAAAGACAAAACCTTTGGTTCCCTGCGGATTTATTCAGGAACTGCCAATGCCTTTGATATTGCCGAAGTGGAACTCTTAGGAGAACTCGCCAATGACCTCGCCTACGGCATCGTCGCCCTGCGCGATCGCGCCGAACGCCAAAAAGCCGAATCCGCCCTCGCCAAAAGCGAGGAGCGTTACCGTCGGTTAGTTGAACTCTCCCCAGAAGCCATAATCGTCCACAGTTGCGGCAAAATCGACTTTATTAACACCGCCGGAGCTAAACTCCTCGGGGCCAGCACCCCGTCCGCCTTGGTGGGGTTACCCCTGCTGGATTTCGTGCATCCAGACAAACGCGCCCTGGTGGAGGAACGAATTGAGCAAATTTTAACTGAACATCAAGCCGTTCCCTTTATCGAACAACAGTTTTTGCGCGTCGATGGGACCATCGTGCCCGTGGAATTAGCCGCCACCCCCTTATGGGAAAACAACGGCATCTTAAACCTGCTCACCGTGGCCCGGGATTTGAGCGATCGCAAGCGGATGGAGGCTGCCTTACGCGCCAGCGAGGAACTCCACCGGATCACCCTGAGCAATATCTCCGAAGCCGTATTTATCACCGATCGCAATGGGGCGCTGACCTATATCAGTCCCGCAGTGCGCTTCATCTGTGACTATTCCGTAGAAGAAGCCCAACAATGGGGCCATATTAGCCACCTACTCGGCGATCACCTGTTTGCAGGAGAAGAGGAACTGGATCGTCTAGGGGAAATTCACAACCTAGAACGGACCATCATGGATAAACAAGGGAACCCCAGGACCTTACTGGTGAGCGTCAAACCCGTGGAGATCGAACGGGGAACCCTGCTTTATACCTGCCGGGATATCACCGAACGCAAACAAGCAGAAGAAGCCCTGCGCGAGAGTGAACATCGATTCCGCACCATCTTCGAGGGGGCGGCGATCGGGATGAAAATCACCGATTTAGAAGGACGATTTCTGCAAACCAACCCGGCACTCCAGGGGATGTTGGGGTATAGTCACGCTCAGTTGCGCGACTTCAGCTTTGATTCGATTACTTATCCCCAGGACCTGCCCACCAGCCGACAACTGTTTCAGGAACTGCTCGCCGGTGAGCGCGATCGCTACCAACTGGAAAAACGCTACATCCATGCTCAAGGTCACTGCGTCTGGGTCCGCCTGAGTGTCTCTTCGATTCGAGATACTCAAAACTGCTGGCAATTTGCGATCGGCTTAGTCGAGGATATCACCGAGCGCAAACAAGCGGAAGAAGAACTCCGACTCTACCGCAACCACCTCGAAGAACTGGTGGCGGAACGGACTGCCGAACTCCAGCGGATCAACGAACGGTTAAGAACCGAAATCTCCCGACGAGAACAAGCCCAGCAAGCCTTAATCCGCGTCACCCAAGCAGTCGAAAGTACCAGTGATGCAGTCCTAACCATCGATATTACCGGGCAGGCCATCTATCATAACCGCGCCTTTTTAGATTTATTTGAATGCACCGTTGAAGAACTCAATCACGCCGGTGGACTGCCCTCTTTATTTGCCGATTCCTCCTTGGGTCAAGAAGTGTTTAATCTCATTCACCAGGGAAATAGTTGGAGTTCAGAAGTGCTGATGCGCGGGCAAACTCATCGGTCCTTTGTCTTACCCCTAGGAATCGATCGCAGTACCCTCAATACGATTTCAATCTGGCTGCGCGCCGATGCAGTGACCGACGAAAACAATCAACGAGTCGGGTCGATCTGTGTCTTAACCGATATTACCGACCGTAAACAGACTGAGGCCGCCTTGCGAGAAAGTGAAGATCAATTGCGAACCTTAATTAATGCCATGCCGGATGCCATCTGTTTTAAAGATGGTCGCGGGGCTTGGTTAGAAGCCAACCAAGCCATCCTGAAAATCTTTGACATGGCAAATTTGGATTATCAAGGGAAAACCGATGCCGAGATTGCAGAGTTGAACTCGTTTTATCGCGAGGCGTTTTTGGAGTGCGAACTGTCCGATGAGGAGGCGTGGAAACATGGGATTCTCTCCCATAAAGAAGAAGTGATTCCCGTTCCTGATGGCTCTGAGGTGGTTTTAGATACCCTAAAAGTGCCACTGTTTCACAGCGATGGCAGTCGCAAAGGATTAGTCGTGATTGGGCGGGATGTGACGGAACGCAAACAGGTGGAGGAGGAACGTCTGCGTCTGGCTTCCATTGTGGAGTCGTCCGATGATGCGATTATTGGCAAGACCTTAGATGGGATGATTTTAAGCTGGAATGCCGGTGCTCAGAGAATTTATGGCTATACTGCCGAGGAAGTGAAGGGGCGATCGATTTCAATTTTGATTTTGCCCGATCGCCAAGAAAGCGAGTTACGCCTGTTGGAAGGAATTCGCCAAGGGTCGAGTATTGACCATTATGAAACGGTGCATTTGAAGAAAGAGGGCTCGCCGATCTATGTGTCCCTGACCATTTCTCCGATTAAAGATGCCGCAGGTCGGATTACCGGGGTTTCGACGATCGCCCGGGATGTGACGGACCTCAAGCGCGTTGAGGATTCCCTGGAACGTCTGCGCCATCAAAATGAGTTGATTTTAAATTCCGCCGGAGAAGGCATCTGCGGCATGGATATTCGCGGCAATACCACTTTTATCAATCCCGCTGCTACAAAAATGTTGGGATATTCGATGGGGGAATTGTTGGGCGCACCGTTGACGATGATTTTGGGATCCAACTTTCTGGCCCAGGACTTGGGTGATCCTCGCGATGGGGGTGGAGACTCTTTAGCTCCTCCACTCTATGCGGCAATTTCCGATGGGTCAGTTCATCACGGCACAGCGGTGTTTTGGCGCAAGGATGGCACGAGCTTTCCCGTGGAATATATCACGACCCCAATTCAAGAACAAAATGAAATCAAAGGGGCGGTCCTCACCTTCAAGGATATTACGGAACGTCAGGGGGTGGAACGGATGAAGGATGAATTCATTTCGGTGGTGAGTCACGAACTGCGAACGCCTTTGACTTCGATTCGCGGGTCTTTGGGTCTGCTGGCGAATGGACTGCTGGAGTCTTATCCGGAAAAGGCAGGGCGAATGTTACAGATTGCGGTGTCGAATACCGATCGCCTAGTACGCTTGATTAATGACATTTTGGATTTAGAGCGCATCCAGTCGGGTAAAGTGACGATGGTTGAGCAGTGGTGCAATGCTGCTGATTTGACCATCTTAGCCGCAGATGCCATGCGGACAATGGCGGATAAGGCGGGGGTCACCATCTGTGTTAACCCCATTCCGGTGCAACTGTGGGCGGATCCCGATCGCATTTTTCAAGTCTTGACCAATTTGCTGAGTAATGCGCTGAAGTTCTCCTCCGAAGGGGGTCAGGTCTGGTTGTCCGCCTCTCTCACTTCTGCCGGAGATCCGGATTTCCTCGCTTCACAGAGTCCGGAAGTGCTGTTTCAGATTAAAGATCAGGGACGGGGTATTCCTCGGGATAAACTAGAGACAATTTTTGAACGCTTCCAACAAGTTGATGCCTCGGATTCTCGCAAGAAGGGGGGGACTGGGTTGGGTTTAGCGATTTGTCGCAGTATTGTGGAACATCACGGTGGGCAGATTTGGGTAGAAAGTGTCGTCGGTGAGGGCAGTTCGTTCTATTTCACTCTGCCGGTGGAACGGCCAAATTCTGACTCAGGGGAGGAAAATTGCGATTTGACGGGGGCCGCTACCCAGGACTTAGGGATTGCGGTAGAATCAGGCGATCGCCGGGAAGAACGGTTGCCTCAGGATCATCTGGGACCCGCCCACCCCAACCCGAGGGCTAACTCGTCTACCTCCGCGCCGATTGTTGAGGTGATTGCGCGATTGAAACCGCGATCGTGATTCTACTGAATCTTGGCACTCCCTCTGTCTGGGTGGGAGAGGCGATCGCTTGGCGAGTTCGAGGGATCCCTGAAAAGCCGCAAGTTGGCCGGTGGGTGAACTCTTCCCCGTTAAAATAGAGAAGCTGTTTCCCCCATAAAGGCATTCCGGCGATCGCCAGTTCAGGGATTCCCAACGGAACCCTCAGCGAATGCCTGATCATCTTTTACTCTCGTCCTGGCGCAATCGGCTACATTGTCTCTTAAATCTTCGGGCGAAAGGAAGCAATCCTGTGATGATGTCCCGATATTGTCGGAGTTTTCTCCGATAACTGGAAAACTCAAGCTCAAAGATATTTCTTCCCTGTATCATTTTTAATGTTTCGTTCCGGTTCGTCCCTGTTAGGGCGTCCATTTTTTTCAGGAGGTTTGCGTGAGTTTGAAACGAATTTTAGTGATTGATGATGAAGACGATATCCGGGAAGTGGCTCAACTCAGCCTGGAAATGGTTGGAGGCTGGGAAGTGCTCACCGCCAGTTCCGGTCATGAGGGACTCCAGGTCGCTGAAGCCAAACAGCCGGATGCGATTCTCTTGGATGTGATGATGCCAGATATGGATGGCCCTGCTACGTTTAAAAAACTCCAGGCTAATCCCTCAACCCAACAAATTCCAGTAATTTTGCTCACCGCAAAAGTGCTTTATGCCGATCAACGCCGCTTTTCAGAACTGGGGGTCAACTCGGTGATTGCCAAGCCGTTTGAACCCATGAATCTAGCCGCTCAGGTGGCCTCAGCTCTCGGTTGGGAACCCTAATCTCCCCTATCCCCGATTGATTCACCACTTCTTTATCATTATGTTTTAAAATGTGTCCCGATGAGCGGTTCGTAAATTCTTTTTTGCGTACAATCACCTTCATAAGTATAGAACCACATCTCGCGGAGCACCTTGATGAAAATAGCAGAAACGATTGAACAAGCTTTTACTTCTTATTTGGAAAAGCTGGGAATTGCTTGGTGGATTGAAATCGTTACCGCCGAACCAACTTGCACTTACTACTTTGGTCCCTTTATGAGTGCCAAAGAAGCCGAGGGCTATAAAGGGGGCTACCTTGAGGATCTCGAAAGTGAAGGTGCTCAAGGATTTGCTGTCTACATTCACCGCTGTCAACCGACTGAACTCACCATCGCCAATGACCTGTAAGAGGAGGAATTGGCAGTTTTAATCCCCTTTAGCTCTAACAATTTTTACCCCCAACCCCAGGCCGCTCATGAGGGAAGGGGGAATTTTTTGCGCTCTACATGATACCCAAGGAAAATTCAAGGTTTATCCCCCGCCGCTCCCCCTGGACTCATCAATTTTTACCCACTATTCTAGGGGGTCCTAATCTGAACCCCTCATTTTTTCACCCCAACAACAATCCTAAACCCTAAATAAATTCCGATGAATTCATTGGAGTAAACTCTCGGGAGCCTATTAGGGAGTGGCGGCATCCCTCTAGGTAGCGAGTCTCAATCATGATGGCGATAAAATTCATCCGTGGGAGCATCTTCTTCCCTACTGCTGATCAGGAAAAATGACTAGGGAGCAAGATCCTCCCACTCCGCCTTGCCGAATTCTCCCATTCGCTTAGATGCCCTCTATCGCAATTTTCAATGATTTGTAACCCAGTCCCCCAGGAGTGAAGCCCCCTTTCGGGGAATCCAAACCCGAGAGGAGAGTTGCAACTAGAGAGCGTTTCTCCAACCGATTTAGGACTACGATAGTGACCCTTGCTGGCATTTGACAAGGGCTCTCAACCGGAACAGATTCGTCCTGCCGCTGAGCTTTCCCCATGCCTTTTTATAGGGCATTGATCCGGGCTTTCTTAATACCCAACTGCGGCAAGATGCCCTATCTAGTCAGGAGGGGGAAAGACCTTCTTTACCCTCATCACTCCATCGGTCCGGGGATCGCATGGTTTCTGTACCCGGGGTTACACCATTGACAAGAAAATCCCCCTAGAGCTTTCCCCTTTTTACCGTTCTTCCCCTTCTGCCCTCTATAAATAGCCTCCCGCCGTTTTTCTATAACAATTAGCGCCGTGAATTCCCTGAACCACCCGATGGCAAAAGCCCGCTAATCTGGTTACGGCCCGATAAATCAGGGTCAATTGATCCCGGAAGCGAGGCTTTACGGCCACTTAAACCCTGGCCATTTTTAATCCTTGATTTGGCAAACCTTAAAATCATCCTTTAGATAGATTAAATCGCGATGATTTATCAATTTTTATTAACCCAGGCAAGGGAAAGCCGGTTATTAGAAAAGGGAGGGGATTGACCCGTTATCATCTGAGTTACCCTGGATTCTCAGCCGATCCTCTGCGATCCCTCCTGGAAATCTTCCGAGTTGTCTAGGGCTATGACGGCGAAAAAGAGGGAAAAAAGTCCTCAACCCGGGCGAAAAATGGTTGGCTCAAAAAAAAATAAAAAAATCTCCATTTTTTTCCTGTATCTTCACGGTATCTTCACATTCTTGCTTTAACTTCAATCATAGAGCTTAATTCAGCTCGGACTGTCCTAACGATAACTGCCAGGAGTCCCTAGCCATGCCCGCCGCCTACCTAACCCTCTTAACCATCTCGATTGGCTCTGTATGGATTTACTTAAGAGCTTCGGCTGATGTTCCATTTGTACTAGCAGCTTTAACAGCGGTGGTTTGCTTTATTTGGGGATTCGCTTTGGCCCCTTGGCTAGTGCAGTTATTCATTATTGGACTCGTCCTCAGTTTAGATAAATTTTACCTTTCTAAAGCAGGCCGTCTGGGTGGAAATTAACCCGAGTCAGCCCCCGAGTTTCCTCCGTAAAATCACGGAAGATTTTAAGAACAGCACATTTCTCCTTACAAGTTTCTACTGACTTTTCTTCTATTCTCAAACAGGTTTAAAAATCATGAACAATTGCCCTTGCTGCTCTAGTGCTTTACTCCGCCACGCTCGTCAGAGTGGTGTTTATTGGTTCTGCCCCCATTGCTGGCAAGAAATGCCGGATCTGGCTGCAATGGTCGTGCAACCTCGTCAGCGCGTACAGCAGCTAGAACGTTTAATCGATCTTTCCACGATTTCCTCTAGGTCCGCTCGACAATCCCAACGTGAGGTTCGCAGTATTGCATAAGGCATTAGATAGGCTATTAATGATTTACCTGGGTTAGAAAAAATTTATGTTGTTCAGAGACACGCCGTTTCAGATATTGCGAGCGTGTCTCCTGCATTCTGGATATCTTCTGGGCGGGGGTCGATCGCCCCCTGGCGCTATAGCAGGGTTTCTGGATAGCGCAATTCAAACCCGGTCCGTTTCAGTTTCTGATTCGAGAGCCTGAGATGATAAGAACGCTCCAAGGGAACCGAGGGGTCCCAGGAAATGGGAGCCAGATTGTGGAGATCGCAGAGACGATCCATCAGTTGGCGCATCGGCTGGGGGGCATCATTCACCAGATTGTAAATACCCGCGCAACGCTGACGACAGACCAAGGCGATCGCCTCTACAATGTCCTCTAAATGAACCCAATTACTCCAATATTCCCCAGTCCCGGGACGAGTCGTGCCTGCAAAGCGGCTAAAAATTTTCAACAGTTCACGCTCAGGTCCATAAATTCCCGCCAACCGCAGAATACAGACATTCAGGCGATCGCTTTGGGCGGTTAGCAAAACCTCCTCCGTCTGAGCTAACACCGAGGCATTTTGATTCCCCGGTGCCACGGGGGTAGTTTCATCCACCCATTCCCCCTGGTGGTCCCCATATACCGACGAGCTACTGGTATAAATGACCTGCTGAACTCTGGGGGATTGCTGCAACACCCGCACCAGGGTCTTCGCCGTCTCCAGATAGGTTTCTTGATAATCCCCCCCCCTGGGAGGCGCGACGCTTAACAGGATCACATCTTGATTTTGGACCATCGATGCTAGGGCCTGGGAATCATTCCCCTGGAGCACCACCACCTGTTGCGCCACCTGTTCGAGTTCCTCCAGGCGATCGCCCCGGGTTGTGGTCGCGGTTATACTATGTCCATCCTCCCGCCATCGCCGTGCCACCGCCGTACCCACATAACCACAGCCAATAATTCCAATATTTAATCCCATTGTGACGCATTCTCAATGTTGCCTCAATATTCTCCCTAATTTTGCTATCCTTTAACCGTTTCCAATCAACTCTTTAACCGTTGATTCCCAGTATAAATACCTCATCCGCTGGGGAGTTCCCACCTTACAATCCATCGGTTTCTTATCTCCCCCCACCGGATATTCATGCTCTAGCTATCATAGAGATATTGTAATTCTCGGTTCAAAAGAGCCGTTTAAGTGTATGACCGTTAAAAAACAGTTTGCCAGTTTTGAAGAAATGCTCACCGATTCCGAAGTACCTGTTCTCGTGGATTTTTACGCCGCTTGGTGCGGTCCCTGTCAAATGATGGGTCCCGTATTGGATGAAGTGAATGCTCGCTTAAAAAATCAGATTCAGGTTGTTAAAATTGATACGGAGAAATACCCCGATCTGGCAACAGAACATCGCATCTATGCCTTGCCGACTTTAGTTCTATTTAAAAATGGAAAACCTGTCCAGCGATTTGAGGGATTTGTCAGCGCAGAACAGCTTATTCCCAAACTTGAATCCCTGCTATAAGGGAATCCAGATAACGTGAAGTTAGCGCGACTCTCAATCAATTGTACTTCCGGTTGGTAACCCTGATGTAGGGAAGGGGTAGCAAATTGAGGCCGGGATGGGATATCCTAACCGGGAGTACCGATATCCAATAAGCCATGCCTGATGAATACACCCAGTCACGCGATCGTCAATCTTGCGCTGTTCAGTCCGTTTTCCCAACCCCAAGGGAATCTGGCGATCGCGGTGGGTGCAATTCTTCCGGACCTCCCCATATTTTTGTTTTATGGTTGGGCTAAATTCATCAGAAAACTGCCGGAACGTCAAATTTGGAGCGAGGGTTATTGGCAACCCGGGTTGCAAAATTGGGTGGCCTTATTTCATTCGATTCCTGTCGCCATTTTTGCGGCAATTTTGGCTGATTATTGCGGTTGGGAAACGGGAAAATATATCTTTATGAGTATGGTGTTCCATTCGTTAGGAGACTTGCCGGTGCATCATGATGATGCCCATCGGCACTTTTTTCCCTTCAGCGATTATCGCCTGATTAGTCCGATTTCCTATTGGGATCCGCAGCATTATGGGGGAATTGTTGCCGGAGTAGAAGTGGTGGCGGTGTGGGTGGCAACGGCAGTGAGTTTTCCCGGGGTCGCTTCTTTAATGGGGAAAGGACTGATAGTGGCGATCGCCGGATTATCTGCGATCGCCTATTTCTATATTTACGCTCGTCCTCGGTTATTTAAATCCTCTCCCTAAAACTCCGACAAGACTTAACCGAGTCCAGAATTACCGCAGGAGATTAGTTGCGGCGAATCGTGAAACAGCACCAATCTTTGCGTCGCCAGAGGGTCGCCACAACCCAACCATATTGTTCTAGAGTATCAGCCACAGGTTTGGCTTGGTCTAATAAAACCCCACTAATAATGCCCCAAGTGCTCGGTTTAGAAATCGCATCCATTTGGGGAATTAAATCGATAATTACTTCAGCGAGGATATTACAAACAATCCCATCAACGGGTTCCTCACTAAGTTGTTTAACCATCTCAATACTGCCCAATTGAGCTTGTAAAAGCGACTCATCAATCTGATTTAATTCCCGATTGCGCCGAGTCGATTTCACCGCTAGAGGGTCCGTATCCACCGCATAAACCTGCTTAGCCCCGAGTAAAATTGCGCCAATGGATAAAATGCCCGAACCACAGCCAATATCAGCGATCGTGGCGTGAGTTTCTTCGTATCCGAGGCGCATTTCCAGAGCTTCGAGACAGAGTTGGGTGGTAGGATGAGCGCCGGTACCGAAAGCAACACCGGGGTCCAATTGTAATACTAGGCGATCGGTTTCAGGAATGGGCAGCCATGCGGGGTTAACCACAAAGCGATCGCCAATTTCTTCGGGATGCCAGTGTTGCTTCCAACTACTCGACCAATCCTCCTCCTCAATCAGATTCCATTGGACTGCGGGAATCGGCAGATTCACACATAGAGCATCTTGACGAAAGAGTAAAGACAACGCCGCCAAATCCAATAAATGCGCCCGTTCCTGGGGGAGATAGGCAGAAATCAAACAGGAATGGCCTTTCATCTCACTGGCAGTACCGCGACAGCCAAAAGTTTCCACTCGTAAGAAGACCAAATCTTCTAACGCCGGATCGCAGAGCACTTGTATTTCCCACCAGTTGTTAGCCATAGCCTGTGAGTTCAGAGTCCTGATTTGCGGTTGCGTTCTTGTATTGTGATTCAGAGCAGAGGATTGGCCTGCGATCGCACCAGGTCAGGGTCAAACCCTTGCAGAAATCAACGGTTCCCCGGTTCTATCCCCAACCGAATCACCCTTCAATTTCGCGGATCGGGATTCAAACCACATCTTTGATCCAGTCTGCGATCGCGCCGACCCTGACACCGGGGATCTAAAACCCGTCTTCTGCCTTCAGGAAACTTTTCCTCCTATAACATTACCGTATAGGCATCCCGAATACCTGGAACCTTCATAATTTCTGCTAAAATCCCTTCCGGCAGGGGGTCATCCAGGCTCAATACCATCACCGCATCCCCACGCACGATTTTGCGCCCCACCTGCATACTGGCAATATTGACATTAAAACTGCCCAACAAAGAGCCAATTTTGCCAATAATTCCCGGCATATCCCGGTGGCGAGTAAACAACATATGGTGAGTCGGGGGGACATTAATCGGAAACTCATCAATATCCGTAATCCGAATTTCCCCATCCCCTAACAGCGCACCCGTTACCGAGTGGTCCCCAAGGGCACCCTTAGCCTCTAGGTGCAGAGAACCCGTGTAATCACGAATGGAACCATCCCGAGTTTCAATAATGCGAATGCCTCGTTCTTTCGCTTCAATGCTGGCATTCACATAATTCACCCGTTCGCGTAATGCTTGGGAGAGTAACCCTTTCAGGGCTGCCACCACAATCGGTTGACTGTTATTATCTGCCAACTCGCCTTGGAGACGCACATTCAGCAACTCGACCCGACCCCCAGCCAACTGACCCACCAAATTCCCAAGGTTTTCTGCCAGTTGCAGATAGGGACGGAGTTTTTCCAAAGCATCGGGGTACAAACCGGGGATATTCACCGCCGATCGCGCCGGTAACCCCAGAAGGACATCTCTAATTTGTTCCGCAACATCGATCGCCACATTGATTTGTGCTTCTGCCGTAGAAGCCCCTAAGTGTGGCGTCAGAATCGCTTCTTTCCCCAGACTCCGCAAGGGAGAATCCGCTTCTAAGGGTTCATTTTCATAAACATCAAGGGCGGCCCCTCCAATTCGTCCCTCTTTCAATGCCTCAGCTAAAGCCGCTTCATCAATAATGCCCCCTCTAGCGCAGTTGATAATCCGCACCGTGGGTTTCATCTTAGCGAGGGCTTCGGCATTAATCAGATTAGCCGTTTCTGGGGTTTTGGGAATATGCAGGGTGATGTAGTCGGATTCCCGGAATAGTAAATCCATATCGACTAACCGGCATCCGAGATGATCCGCCCGTTCAATGGAAATAAACGGATCATAAGCCAGCAACTTCATCCCCATCGCTTTCGCCGCTGCCGCAACATGGGAGCCAATTTTGCCTAATCCCACAATGCCGAGGGTCTTTTTGTAGACCTCTGCACCGACATAGCTTTTGCGGTCCCATTTGCCATTTTTAACCGAGTGGTTGGCATCGGGAATGTAGCGAGAAAGGGAGAGCATCATCGCTAGGGCGTGTTCCGCAGCAGCAATGGTGTTTCCTTCCGGGGAGTTCACCACCACAATCCCTTTACGGGTGGCAGAAGGAACATCGACATTATCCACACCGACTCCGGCACGACCAATAATTTTAAGTTGGTTACCGGCTTCGATAATTTCTGGGGTGACTCGGGTCCCCGAACGAATCATCAGGGCATCGTATTCGGGGATAATCTGAACTAATTCTTCGTTGGATAGCCCTGTTTTCACATCAACTTGGGCAACTTGGGAGAGGATATCCAGTCCAGCTTGGTCTATGGGATCGGAGACAAGAACCTTGGGCATGGTCAGCTTTTAGGTGGCAACAAACAACAGCAGTCTCCTCTTACCGGGGAGTTTCGGGCGGCAACGGGTCTGGGTGAGTCCGAGGGAGGGGCGATTCTCGTTCCGAGACGCTTGGCGATTCTCGTTCCGAGACGCTTGGCGATCGCAGTGCAATCTCGCTCTCTTCGGTCTACTGGGCAGACTTGTTGCAGTAGGTCATTTTAACTGGAAAGGGTCTGCTATAGCTCAATGACCTAAAATTTTTAAGGTTTCAGGGACTGGAATTTTTGTTCTGCTTTCCGCACGCCGAGGGGTTTCTTCCCTCCTTCCTCCTGGATCCCGGCCTCAGTCGTTTCCCTCTCACCGGCCTTCGGACCCAACTCGATCTAAAATGAACCGAGAGAGGGTTCCCACGCCTAGGCGATCGGCACCCCTCAATCCATCCTTAGAACCGTATATTAACCTCATAGATTTCCTCCATGAATTATCTCGTTGCTGTTGTATCAGACCGGATTCAGGCAGAAACCGCTTACTCTGTCCTCGAAACAGAAGGCTTTCCCCTCAACCAAGTCTCTATTTTGGGTAGGGGTTATAAAAGTGCGGATGAATATGGCTTAATCGACCCCAACGAACAAGCAATTAAACAAAGTAAATTGATGGCAACTTGGTTAATTCCCTTTGGCTTTGTTGCCGGAATTATCTTTAGTGTCATTTCAGGTTTGCAAACCTTTAGTTGGGCCGGGGAAATTGGCAATCATGTCGTAGGCGGATTCTGTGGGGCAGTTGCCGGTGCAATGGGAAGCTTTTTTGTCGGAGGCGGTGCCGGAGTTGCCTTCGGCAGTGGCGATGCCTTACCCTACCGCAATCGCCTCAATCAAGGCAAATACTTGATTGTGGTTAACGGTTCCCCCCGGGCAATTAATCAAGCTAGTTTGATTTTGCGAAAGCTTGACTTAGAAGGTTTGAAAAGCTATTTGGAAGAATAAAAATAGTAGGAACTTGCAGGATTTATTAAATTTGAAAACGACTTCAGTCGTTCTCCCCGTTCGTAGTAACGACTTTAGTCGTTTCTTCCCTCGGGCATTGTTGGCCCAGTCTGGGGTTTATCCCTAAAGTTAAGGCCCGGAAACGACTGAAGTCGTTACTACGAACGGGGATAATTTCTCTTTGTTCGTAGTAACGACTTCAGTCGTTCTTTTATCTTCGTAAATAGCGTTAATTTTTAGGAATACTGAAATTGGGAAATCCGGAAACGACTGAAGTCGTTACTACAAACGGGGAAACTACAATTTTAGTGGTTTCTTTATGGTTTGGGATTACGAATTCAGTCATTTTTGAGCTGCTTATTGAGACTCCGTACTGTTAAGCCACCCAGTCGCCATCCTGTTCTCCAACGGTCAAGTGAGCGATTAGTCCGACTCGTTGTAAGGCGCGTTCTAAGGCTTGATTAATGGGAAACCGATCGCTGCCTAGAGAGGGGTCAATATTAGCCATCTCCGTTGCAACTTCTCCAAAATTCGGTGCACTCATCCCTTTGGCGATCGCCTCTTTTGCCCCTTCTACTTCTTCCGGAATCGTCTGCTTTTGGCGGATACAGGCAGCTAATTCCGGATTCCCTTGCTTATTCTTCACCGTCGCGAAGGCGAACAAGCGGCAGAGGGTGGGTCGCCAGGAATAAACACTACAACGCCCATTCTCTGGAACAAACGGATCCGGGCGATAAAATAGGCAAGATTCAGACCCATTCAGAGTAGAAAGGCGTTCTAAATAATCTGCCGCTTCTCCAGTGCGCCATAACTCTAGGGCCAGAGGCATCATTTCTAGGACCGTTGCCTCTACGTCGGGATTTTCACAGCATTTGCCACATCCCGGTGGACAGTGCAATCCAGTTGCTGTTTGAAATGCTGCCGTTTCAGTATCAATGCGATCGTATAACGCGACTATCTGTGGGATGACTTCACTGTTCATACATTTTAAAAACTCCAATCCCAGTTAGGGGGAGAAAACGAGCCCTCTCTAATATTTAGCTTAGGTGGGACAAGATTGGGGGAACTGGAGGGAGAATCTTTTTCCACCCCACGGGTTCAAGGTTGAGGTGCATGACCCTAAGTGGAGGAGAGGACGATCGCGAACCCCTCACCCCGGATGACCGATCGCAATACTACCCCTTTCCGGTCAACCAGGGAGTTCAAAGGATAAAATAAACCCTAGTGTTAAAGCAAGAATTAGTAAACGAATGCTACCAAGGGAAGAACTATTAAAAGGTGTTGAAAATCGTGAGCAAATGGCTCACATCCTGGATCTGGCCGATCGCGCGATTAAAACTTGGGAAGTGGCGGTGACGGATTTTCTTTCCCCGATCGAACTGATGGAAACCCAGACAGCGTTCAATCGCCTGACGGAGGTTCATCTGGTAGCATTCGGGGGATATCCCCAGGCGGAACGACAACGGGTGGCGATCGCCCGCGTCGATTTACCTTTAGATGCCACCAGTGTCCCCTTAGCGACGTTAGAAATTGCCGGTAACTTTTTGTTTGATTCCGCCAGTCACCGGGACTTTTTAGGGTCTATCTTGGGGACCGGCATTGTGCGCGAAAAAGTCGGAGATATTATTGTCCTGGGGGAACGCGGTGCACAGGCGATCGTCTCCCCGGATCTGGTGGAATTTTTGGAGATGAGTTTAACCCAGGTGCGATCGGTCCCAGTGAAAACCCAGCGCATCGAGTTGGGGGAATTGAAAATTCGCGAACCCAAAAAGAAAGAGTTAACCACCGTCGAGGCATCCATGCGCTTAGATGCGATCGCCTCTGCTGGATTCGGGATGTCTCGCAGCAAAATGGCCGATTTAATTAATAGCGGAGATGTCCGCGTTAACTGGAAAGACATCTCTCAAACCAGTTACCAAGTTAAACCTAACGATTTAATCGCCATTCGCGGGAAAGGACGCCTGGAAGTTGGAGAAGTTCAAGTTACGAAAAAAGAACGCTATCGGATTCAGCTTACCCGGTATTTGTAAGCGATTGGGAGAATGGGGGAGTTGAGTGCAGTTTAATTGACCACTGACCCCTCAACTCTCCCCAATTGTGGAGCCACCTAAACCGAAAGCGCCCTTTCTGTTGTGTTCATCACTCCTCGAAAAAATAATAATTTAGAGATGCAAGGAATTTTTTATTCTATTTCTTCGAGCTATTCCCGATTATTTAAGCCTTGCTTAATTTGGGGAGTTGTTTAACTGAAAAATAGCGGGTGTTTATATCAGGCAAATCCACTGCAAAGGGCTTCGGAAATCCTGGGAGAATTCCTAAAAATTTGGCGATCGCCTCCTCTAGGGCAATTGAAGGGTCTGACCCCTCACTCCGGGTTAAAATCATGTCATACTGTCAAAAAAACAGGGGTATCCTGGGTTGACCGTTCGGGAATAATCGCTGCTATGGTACGCCAAAATCAAGAGTTTCTTGATCAAACCCACGAATCTAAAAGATTAAATCACAGTAGGAGATCTGTGTTTGCCAAGTTCTTGCGCCAGATTCAGAAAAAACTGCCCGATTTGACGGGGGTAGCGGTGGTCGGGATGGCGACCCTTTGTACCTCCGGTGTTGTGCTGGGAGTCCGGCAACTCGGAGGTTTCCAACATGGGGAACTGATGGTTTATGATCGGCTGATGCAGTGGCGTGTGGATGAGCCCCCGGATCCTCGGATTGCGATCGTGACGATCTCTGAAGAAGACATTCAGGCCGAGGGATGGCCCCTATCCGATCGCACCCTGGCCCAGGCCTTGGAGAATTTGCAACGATATGAACCCGTGGCGATCGGCTTGGACCTGTATCGGGACCTCCCCCAACCCCCGGGACATCCTGAACTGCTCAAAGAATTAGACGCCCCGAATATCATCGCCATTAGAAACGATTCCCCCGGGGTGAACCCACCGCCGACTGTCCCCGCAGAACGCATCGGCTTTAATGACTTGGTAAGCGATCCCGATGGACCGATTCGCCGGAATTTAATGAGCTTCGTACTCAATGGGGAAACTAACTTTTCTTTTTCCCTCCAACTGGCGATGCTCTATCTAGGGGACCAGGGATTTTCTCCCCAACCCAGTGAAACCCAACCCGGTCAAATCGTCTGGGGAAAAGCCGTACTAGCGCCATTGCAGTCCAACTCTGGAGGTTATACCCACCTGGATGCTCAAGGCTTCCAGATTCTCCTCAATTATCGGTCTCGAAAGGAGGTAGCCCCGTCCATTCCCTTGTCGGAAGTCCTAGCCGATCGCCTAGAACCCGAATGGATCCGGGATAAAATTATTGTCATCGGGACCACCGCCCCAAGTATTAAAGATGTACACCAGACCCCCTATAGTTCGGTAGAGAACAATCCCTTTATGCCCGGGGTATTGATTCATGCCCAAATGCTCAGTCAGTTATTGACTGCCGTCTTAGACGGGCGGCCTTTATTTTGGGTGTGGTCGGAGTGGGCCGAAGTGCTTTGGGTGATCGGCTGGATCGCTGTGGGCGGGACCATCGGTTGGCTGATTCGGCATCCCTTAATTTTGCCCGGGGTCACTGGGGTCAGCGCGGGGAGTTTATTTTTAGCCAGTTGGATTCTGTTTAGCCAAGCGGGTTGGGTGCCGGTGGTGGCACCTCTGGTTGGTTTGGCGATCGCCGTAGCCGGGGTGGTTGCCTTTCGGGCTTACCAGTCGGGACAGCAACAGCAGATCGTCATGAAACTTTTAGGACAAAATGCCTCTCCAGAAGTGGCCGATGCCCTTTGGGAAAACCGAGATCGCCTGCTCAAAGATGGTAAACTTCCCGGTCAAAAACTGACCGCCACCATGTTATTTACCGACCTCAAGGACTTCAGCACCATCTCAGAGCAAATGCCCCCCGAAGCCCTCCTAGAGTGGCTAAACGAATACTTGGATGTTCTCAGTCAAGTGGTCCAAGACCATCAAGGAATTATTAACAAATTTACTGGGGATGGCATTATGGCGGCGTTTGGGGTTCCCCTGCCTCGTCAGTCCAGTGCAGATATCGCCCGGGATGCTCGCAATGCTGTCGCCTCGGGTCTGGCAATGGGCGATCGCCTCCAAGAACTCAACCGCAACTGGCAAAAACGCGGCCTCCCCGTGATTCAGATGCGCGTCGGAATTTTTACCGGGGCGGTGGTTGCCGGTAGCCTAGGGGGAAAAGAACGCCAAGAATACGGCATTATCGGCGATAGCGTTAATATCGCCTCTCGCTTAGAAAGCTGTGAGAAAGACCGACAATCCAGTATTTGTCGCGTACTCATTGCCTACGAAACCCTGATTCATATCCAGGACGAGTTTTTTGTGGAACACTGGGGACCCTTGGCCCTCAAAGGGAAACAACAAACGGTTGATGTCTACCGGGTGGTTGCTCGTCGCCCCCCGACTCCCTAGAACGTCGGTAACCTCGGGGGAAGACAAACCGGGATTCTGTCCATAATTTTGGCCTAGTTCTAAGGTTAGCTGGGGCAGAAACCCGGGTTCTTGTCCTTTGGCTCTCAAAACCCATGCCCCAGAGGAACTCTCCCCAATCCGGCGAACTCTATTAGACTTCTTGCAAAAATCCGGATTGATCCCCCTTTCTCTCCCTTAAGAACGCCAATCGGCTTTTTAGAATTTTGCAAGAAGTCTATTCTGGAGGATTGCCAACTCTCCAAAATCATGAGCAATCGGGGGGAACAGTTCCAAAAATAATGCGTCTACGATGGATAGACTTTTTAATAGTTGTAACGGAATGCTCGTATTTTAGAATCCCTTCGGGAGATTCCCATCCCATCGCAATGGTCTGGACTTAGGAATTGATTTGAACGGGCTTTAATCTCGGATGACCGGGAATGGTTGCTTGGGTTAGGGGAAGTCTGAAGGCAACCGACTCAACCGGGACAAAACTGTAAAATGATCCTCAGGTTAGAGCGGTTTGAACCGAAAAATTTTGACCAACACAGTTGTGGCGAGATCCTCGGTTCAATGGGAAGATAATACAATGAGTAATTTTTTGATGCCTTGATTGCCCAAAAGATGTTTATAGAAAGGTCTTTTGAGCGATCATGAGGGCAGAGCTTATGACAGAAGTCACAGTCTGATTACATAGAAATACTAGAATTAATTTAGTCATTCACTCAATCCAATCAATCGATCTGTACCTGAAGGGAGACCCGAATATGATTAATACAAAATATTGGACTCCATCAATACTGGCTAGCATTGCACTAGGTCTGCAATTATTAACCGGGGGAGTCATCCCAACATCCGCCGCTGAATTTGTCCCACCGGATAATGTGGGCGCACCTAGAGGGCGGGTTGGCGGAGGCACCCGGGGCGGAAATCCCTTTGATCAAGTATCTCCTGGAGCGCCGGGACGACGGATTGGAGGGGGTAGTCGGGGTTGTAGCGTCACCGTCGATGGTCCAACGGATCAGGCATTAACAGCGTTGATCCCTGAAACCACAATGGGATTAACCGTAGAAGCCTATCCCACATTCTTTTGGTATTTACCACCGACTTCAGCCACGGGAGTAGAATTCGTGCTGATGGATGAAAAGGGTGAAAAAGTCATTTATGAAACTACATTTCGCACGAAAGGTGAGGCGGGAATCGTTAGCTTGAACCTGCCGGAAAATGCGAGTCTCCCCCCATTAGAAATTAATAGCAGTTATCGCTGGTACTTTTCTATTATTTGTAACCCAGAAGATCGGGCAGCAGATGTTTATGTCCAAGGGTGGGTGCGCCGAGTAGAAGCCAGCGCCAGTTTAACGGAGCAGTTAGCCACCACCACCTCGGACCTAGAACGTGCGGAAGTTTATGCTCGCAACGGCATTTGGCATGAGGCGATCGCCATGCTGGCTAAACTGCGCCGGAGCAATCCCAATAATGCCGACATTAGAACTGAGTGGCAAGAACTGATCACGTCGATTGATCTCCAAAATGTAGCGGAGGTCCCCCTGGTTCAAGAGATCATCGTGGAAGTCCAGGAAGATCAACAAAGCCGATCGAGCGAACCCAACTCTGAAACCAAGCCATAAAAGGGGCAATTCTCAAGGGGGACTGTTGAAGGATGAAGGATGAAATTTTTCCATCTCCCCCATCCTCCCCCGCTTCCCCCTTTCGGGAGTAATGAAAATTAAGGGTTAAGCTCGCTCAGAAGCGCCTCAACTTTTTCCAATCTTTCATTTTCACCCTGCTGCTGATAAAGCTCTTGGGCTTTTTTCAGTTGCTCGATCGCCTCCGAAATCCGATTGCGTCCTCTTAAAGCCAGGGCGAGATTATAATAAGCATCACCATTGTCTGGTGTCATTTCCGTTAACCGACGATAGGCGACGATCGCCTGTAAATAGTCTTCCTGCTGGAGATGAATCGCGGCGATCGCAGCTTGGGGTTCCATTAAATCCGGCGCTAAACTCGCTGCTCTTTGATAACTGACGAGGGCTTCAATCACCTGACCCTGGTCCTGGAGCAGTTTACCGATCGCTAACTGAAGTTGGGCATTTCGCGGTTCAAGTTGTGCCGCTTGTTTAAACGTTTCCAAGGCTTCATTCGTCTTGCCTTGAGTCAGAAACGCCACCCCTAAAATCATTTGAATACTGCCTTGTTGCGGTGCCAACGCTGCGGCTTGTTGGAGTGCGACAACCGCCTCATCAATCCGTCCCTGCTGAAGTAACGCCGTCCCAATCGACTCGTAGGCTTGCCAGTATCTTGTATCGCGACTGGTCACCTGTTGAAATGCCTGTAATGCTCCGTCATAGTCTTCTTGGCGTAACAGAACCACCCCTAACCCAATTTGAGCGTTGAGGTTCTCCGGGTCCAGTTGAGCCGCTCGTCGGTAGGCGACAGATGCCGCCTCATTATTGCCCAAATTCGCCAACGCATAACCGAGAGCATATTGGAAATCTGCATTCTCCGGTTCGAGAGAAGTCGCCTGCTCAAAAGCATTCACTGCAGCTTCAAAGTTTTGCTGTGTAGCTTGCAAAAAGCCGATTCCAGAAAAAATCCGGGCGTTGTCACCATCTAAGTTGGCAGCTTGTAAATAAATCTGGATAGCGTTGGCATAATCCCCCGCATCCACAAATTCTCGCCCTTGTCGCAACAGTTCATTAACCTCGCGGTCGAGATTCTGATTATTTTGGGCCGACTGCGCTAACAATAGAGGTTCGGTTGCTCCCAGGGTAACCGATGGGGTGATAATGCTGATTCCTCCTAACAACAGGAGACTCACGAATATAGGGTTCAGTTTTTGCACGGCCTAACTTCTCTTGTTTTTACGATAATTGCTAGAGATTACAAGAATGCTTCTCTGTTACCGGGAACAGAGAACCCACAGGAGACCCCTTGCCACCCCTGGGGCGAACAGACCCGGACCCTTTTTCCAGAGCGATTGGAGGAGCCAGGAGCAAAGTAACCTCTAGGGATTCTGATTCTAACAACAACGGCTCACATTTTTAAGGGGGGGTTGTAGAATCCTATTTAGGGATTTTAACGGCAGAAGTATGAGATAAGCACAATCAACTCGGAAATTTTTTGGGAAGGATTCAAGAGGGGATTGCAGGACGCATCAGATCGGTTCAGAAACTGTTTGTGATCCGGAATCCGGTTTTCAAAGGTCTATAAAAACCCGCACCCATGCAGGGTGGGGAGGAAAGCAGACGAACGGACGCTTACGCGGTTGCACAGGCAAAGACAAACCCTTGAGTGAAGAGGAAAACAGGTTTTTGATAACCGGATTTGGGATGAGGATGGGGCCAAGGGGCGATCTCCGAACCGTCAAAACTCCCTTAACCTCGGCTAATCCTGGGGTGCACAGGCAGGCACTGGGACTGGATCAACTCCAAACCCCCCAGGCGATCGCCCTTACCGATTTTGCTCTTCCCGATTTCGGGAGAATCGGCTCTCTTGGAACGAACTGCCAATCCCTTGAAGAATCCCTCGCCCAATTAACCCAATGCCTTTCCCCAATTGAATCAGCAAATATCGCGCGCTATCCCCCAGGGAGAGCAAAACCGCTTTGATTCGGGGGGAGATGGCATCGCGGGTTTCTAACAGCAAGGTCACCCAGAGTCGGGGTCCTCGGAGTCCAACTAATTCTTGCCGTCGGGGGGAATAAATTTGGATTTTTTTAATCCCTCCCTCGTCAAAGATATAAAGCCAATGTCGGCTTTCAAAGATAGCTTTAGGTTCTACCCAGAGATTTTGCCGACGATATTTCCAGGACAAATCATTTCTAAATCGCTCAATTTCTCGGGTGGATAGCCAGTGCTTATCTAAAAAGTTGAGTTTAATTTCTTCTACATCCGCGACCCGATTTAAGAGGGGTTGGACGACGGCATTGGCAACCTGAATGATCAGGTTTTCGAGTAAAGCGCTGGCGCGCTCGATGGATTTCGGGTCTTCCGGGGGGTAGATGACATTTTCGATCGCCAAGGGAATTTGATAGAGAAGATAGGCTAATAAATCGATAACGAGGGGGATTTTATTTAATAAAGCACCTTCGACAATTTCGATTTCTTCCAGTAAAAAGGGTACGAGGTCAAATTCTCCGAGGGCATTAAGGGAGGAATTCCCTAATCCGAGGGTGATGGAATAGTATTTACCAAAATAGGCCGTAACGGACATTTCCCATAAATCGCGGATGATGCGATCGCGTTTTGAGGGGAGTTCTGTGGGCTGGACTTGAGCATACCGCAGTTGCGCCAAAATTTCCTCAAATTGGTGCAGAACCGTGTATAGTAATTCCTGCTTTTTGTCAAGGTGCAAGATATCAATTTCTATAACGGTATCGGTGAGGTTTGCCAAGGGAGTATCGATTTTCTCCGCGATCGCCTCCAATAATGGGCGAGGGTTATGAATTGGGCTCAGTTCTGAACCCGTGGGGGGTAACAACTCTGCCGCAGAAGCAGGGACCATGCTGGTGCGATCGCTCGAAGTTCGGGGGCGATGGGGGCGTTCTGGGGGTGCAGAAATGCGCTGAGGTTGCCGGGGAGAATTGAGGGGAGGACGGATCTGACCCGGGTTCGCAGACAGAGGAGGTGGGGGTTCGCTCACAGGGGGAGCCAACAACTTATTCACCATCCAACGAGCGGTGAGGAGTTCCCGGTGGCGGCCCTGCCAAAACAAGCGGTCAAAATCCGATAAGCGATCGCCTTGCAGATACTGATCAACCTGACGAATTTCGGCATCAATTTGACGCAAACCCGAGCGGCGCAAGTCTTCGAGCAGAACGCCAATCACGCCACCCCGCCTAGAAATGCCCGGACTTTGCCTCGTTGAGACCCGAAGATTTCCCCCGCTTAAGCAATAGGTTTCCCCCGAGGCCACAGTCCGGACGGCCTGAAGCAGTTCCGCTCCGGCTATTCCTTTGGGGCAGTATCCCTTGACATTCCCGAGATACTCAGCCCCTGTCTGGTTAGGGTCTGGCGATCGACCCAACAACAACAGAGACACCCGAGGGTATCGTTCCCAAAGTTCTGCCATCAAGGTGAAACTGGTGACCCCATCGGGTTCCGTGCGGCCTAACTCCAAGTCCAACAGCACCAGATCCACAGGGTGATCGGCAGGAGGGGCGTCGCTCTGAGTCGGGTCTGTAGGAGTGGCTAGAGTAGAGAGAATCTCTAAAGCACGAGTCCCGTCAGTGGTTTGACCGGCCACTTGCAGATCCGTTGATTGCTGGCACAAGCTAGACAGACCCAATAAGAAAATTGGGTCTTGATCAATCAATAGCAGTTTAAAAGGGGGGTGACTCACGGCAGAAATGAGTTAAAGGGCTTGGACAGGGGAGGCAGAACAGAGCCGATCGGGAACAGTCCCGAAAACATCAGCCGTTTTCCCGACCCTCCCAGTGCGGTCTTTGGTGTCTCGATCCCATTGTGACGCAAAAACCCTCCATTTCAATCTGACGCGACTCCTTTAAGAGGATTTTATTCAATCCCATCAACGGGCAAGGGAGCATAGGAGTCTTCAGGGTTGGAGGCTGGAACCGGGTCTTGATAGGCCGGTGCGGGTTCCTCATAGTAAGAACTGGGTTGTTCATAGTAGGGCTCTGGCTCTTGATAGGCGGCTGCCGGTGGCTCATAGTAGGGTTCCGGTTCCGGCTCATAGTAGGGTTCCGGCTCATAGTAGGGTTCCGGCTCATAGTAGGGTTCCGGCTCGTAGTAGGGTTCCGGAGCTTGATAGGCTGCTGCCGGTGGCTCCTGATAAACGGGTTCTTGATAGACGGGAGCCGGTTCTTGATAGACGGGAGCCGGTTCTTGATAGACGGGAGCCGGTTCTTGATAGACGGGAGCCGGGGCCTGATAGACCGGAGCCGGGGCTTGAGAGGAGGAGCGGGCCGCTTCAGATTCCCGGGCGGCATAGATGGCATCTAGTTGGGCATTCCAACGAGCGATCGCCGTTCGTGCTTCAGAATACAAAGCACGACCCGAGCCAATTTTAGAGGCAGTATTGATCGCCTTGGTGAGACTCCCCTGGGCCGCCAAGGTTGCGGCTTGGTCCAGAATCGGTTGGTCTTCAGCAATTTGAATCTCGTTGACCCATTTTCCGATATTTTCTGAGGCTTCTTGATGCAGGGCTCGACCCTCCGCAATTTTTTTGGCTTCGTTGATTGCTTCCTGGAGCTGACCGGCTTGGGCGAGGGCCTGAGCGCTGGCGAGGATGGGTTGATCTTCGAGGGTTTCAACCTGTTTGTTCCATTGGGCAATCAGGGTTTGGGCTTCAATCCGCAGGGGGCGTCCCTGGGCGACCTGTTGGGCCGAGGCGATCGCATTTCTCAAGGCGGCGATATTATTGGAGTCCGCAATCGCCTTGGCTGCGACGACATAACCTCGGTCTTCAATTTGTTCAATTTCCTTCCGCCATTGGGCGATCGGGGTTTGAGCGTCGAGACGTCCGGGGCGATCCATCCCCACCATTTCGGCTTGGGCGATCGCCAACTGCATCAGCATGGGGTGACGGAAACTAGCCACAGATTGGGCCATCTGCACCTGCAACAGGTCCTGTTTGTGCTGATTCCATCGGACCAAGTTCTCTTGAGCTTGGCTGTACAGGGGGCTATCCGATTGAATCTGACCGGCGATCGCCGAGGCTTCTAGGAACGCCAACAGGCGATCGGGGATAGGTCCGGCGGGTTTGTCATTTTGGACCAGGGCTCGGGCCGAGCTCAGGTGAATTAAGTCCTGACTTTCCCCATAAACCGTTGTATCGGAGGGAATCCACTTGGCTGCGGAGATGGCTCCATCAAAATTGCCACTTTGGAAGCGAGTTTTGGCGATGGCCAGCAATTGGGCACTCCAGCGGTTAATCTCCTGATTCGCCTGCTCTCGAACATATCGTTGGGGGTTAATTTGTCGCGCTAGGTCGATGGCCCGGACTAACTCCTCTGCGGTCTGGTTGTAGACCAAATAGCGGGCATCTTCTAACTGTTTCCAAGCTTCCTTTTCAGCGACAATGCGCTGCTGTAGTTCTCCATAGCGGGTGGAACGCCAGTAAACGTTATCCAATTTGAGCAACTCTCGCATCTGATCCTCGACTCCGTTCCAGTTGCGAGCTTTGAGTGCGGCTTCAGCTTTATCGTAAATTGCTTTTCCTTGGTCCCAATCAGCCTCCCAAATTTGTAATTCTTGTTCAACTTGGGCATACACTGGGTTGGTTTTGGGAATTTTGTCCACAATGGCATTGGCCCCGTTTAAATCCCCGGCCATAAATTTTTGCCGTGCCAAGTCCAGAATTAGCGCCGACCATTCCCCGACTAATTTATCTCCTTGACCTCGGAGGGGATGGTCGGCGGGCCAGCTTTCCACCAGTTCGATTCCCGCGACTAGCTGGTCTAAGTCCCCTGTTTTGGCGGCATTTTGAGCACAGTAGAGGCGATCGCGCTCGGTGGAACCCACCCCGAGAGCATCGCAATCAATCGGTGGGGGCATGGTGAGTAACCACCGCAGGGATACCGCTCCCATGCTGGTACAAGCGACCAGCAGACTCAGCCAGAGTAAATGCCATCCCCATAAAAGACTTCGACCCTTTTCGCTTCGAGGTCTCTGTTCAGTGGCGACTAGCGCGCCTGTCTGATTTTCATCCTGATTTGTGATTTTTTTCGGGAGCGGAAGACGGAATTTCCAGCCCCACCCCTTGACGGATTTCGGGTTGTGTGGGGCCAAGTCCGCTCCTTGGGTTACGGTATCGCCGGTTTCTGAGTGATTGCGTTGCGATCGCCCACCCCATAACCGAGGGGCGATCGCTCCTTTAATGCGTCCATCCCGCCGTCTCCGAATGCGGTGGTTTGGCTGTGTACTGGATTGGTCAAATTGTTTTCTCACCATTGCTTCAGCCTGTCCCTACAATGCCGACTTGTATTGGCACATCTTTCTACTTCTTGATTACCGGGTAGAGACGGGAAAATATTGGGTCTCTCCAGTGTCGTTGCTTTTCGAGTCAGTCAACCCTTGAGGGTTACACTTGCAGGCGATACCCACCCCCTAGGATATAAACCGCGTTTGCTCCCTGGGGGATCACCCTAGATTCTACCTGATGGCTTAGATTCATGCTAAAAACCGAGTCTTTTAAATACATCCTTACCAAATGCTTTTACCGTTTACCCGCTCTGAGCGTTCCCGATTGAAACCGGGAGCATCTGTTGGTCACTGTGACAAGCCTCGTGCGGGATATATCCCTGATCACTCATCCTAGAAATTTATAAGATTAAGGAGCAATTTAGGGGATAGATTGTCGTCTTGGTTCATGCATCACTTCCCAATGGTGATTTTCCGGGTAGGGGGGCTAGAGTTTTTTTCGCTTCTGACCCAGTGGGCGATCGCCCCGGTAATCTATGATGTAGACCCCTGAACTGTTATCAAAATTCCACCCCAACCTCAAAGTCGTTCTAAAAGTTTAAAGTCTATAGCGATTTTGTTCCACTTAGATCAGCAGTTTAGCTTGAAGTTTTAGGAACGGGTATCAAAAACTCATAAAAGTGGGGCATTTCCCGGAAAACTTTGACCCATCTCGGCAAGCGGTATCCTGAATAAAAATCTCGGGCAAAATTAGATAGAGCGGTTCCCCCACTGATTCGCGGAGGTTTTGTCCGGGGGAGCATCTTGAAAAATCCCCAATCCTAGGGAAGCTCAATGCTCGCCCTATCTGTCCCTCATGAGTCCAGAAACCGCTATCGATTCGGACAAGAACGCCGATGTCTGCCCCTCTTGATTGAATACCGACCCGGAAAGCTCTAGGCGATCGCCCCGGGGTCTGGAACACTCTCGGGTTGGGGATGGGATTGCTGATCCCGATAGCCGAAAAAATTAATTTGATATTCCACAATCCGGACCCCAGTTTGGGCTTCGACTTGTCGGATTAACTCCTCGGGTAATTCGATCTGAACGTCCAGCAGTTGATTGGTGTCGATGCAGTTAACGTGACTGTGAGCATCGCTGATATTCCCATACAACCGACCATCTGAGCGTTCGATGCATTCGATAATTCCTTGGTTGGAGAGAGCTTCGAGGTTTTGGTAAACGGATGTATGTCCGATCTCCTTCCCCCCACGATTGAGGCGATCGTAAATTTCTCTAGCGGAAAGATGCTCTTGCTCAGTCCAGAGCAACTCTAGGATAAAGCGGCGCTGTCGCGATAATCGCATTCCCAAACTTTGGCAGCGATTGAGGGCATCTTCTAAGGAGCGAATGGGTTTAACGGATACTACCTGTTTTTTCATAGTTTTGTGTTGAGGTATTCATTTAATGGCACAATTAATTAAGGATGTATCCTGTCCCCTTTCATAGTTATAGCGGGTTTCACCGAACCAGGAAGTTAGGGATTGGGGCGATGAAGGTCGGCAAGGATGTCGTCACTTAGGAGGGGGAACCGGACTCATCCCGTTAACAGGATTGAGATAATTCTATCGTAGGCTTCGTTTGTCCGTGGGCGATCGCTCAGGATATCACCCCGGGCTCTCACCCTCTGGCTTCCCTTGGGGCGGTTGTGCACCGGGTTGAATCGTTCCATTGGTGAATCCTCCATCTGCAACCCCTCAACCCGATGCTGATACTGTAAAATAGGTTACCGATTCACCGCCTGCGTTAAAGTTTTCTGATTTTAGTTCTACCTGCTGCCCCTGGTTTCATGACAATTACCATCGCCCTCAATTCCGAGTGTTTGCTCAATTTGGACCTATCCCCCGTCCAAGGGGCGATCGCTAAATTATCCCCAGATCAACCCTTCACTGACCCGGATCTGTCCTTGCAGTTTGAAATCGATTATCCCCGGGATCCCTCGGACCCCCGCGAACTCTCGGAAATTCCTGAGATCCGTCTGTGGTTTATCCGCTTAGATGCCACCTATCCCTGGTTGCCGTTGCTACTCGATCGCAAATCTGGGGAATTCGCCCGCTATGTGGCCATGTTAGTCCCTCACGAGTTTCATCGCACCGAGGGCATTCAATACAACCCTGAAGCGTTGGAAATTTTCTTGATGAACAAAATTTTTACTCTCGCCAACCTCTTGCAGGAACATGGCGTACCCAGTAAGTCTAAGCTAATTTCTCTCTCTCAGATGCTCGGTTACGAACTCGATGATGGCTTTTTTGAGTTGCTGGGGATTCACGCTTGAGCGTCTTCTCCCTGCAGTCGGCCCCCGGCATCCTGAATTCAATCCAGGGAGTTCGGTATAGAGTAGCCCGGTATCAATCCTGATCACAATAGAATTCAGCAGAGGGACCATTTTGCTCCCTTAATTGGAGTAGGGAGCAAAATGCTCCCTCTCGGTTGAGGAATTGTCTCCTTCCTTTAGACTCACTAAACTTCCCCATTGCTAAAGGCTGGAATTCGATCAACCCTGAACTAAATTTAACCCCCAAACTCATGACCCCAGCTTGTGGACTCAACGAATTCACCCAAACGGTTAGCGCTTCATCGGCAATGTTCAATGCTCAACAAAGTTGGATAAATTGTCGGAGATTCTCTCTCCCATCACTTATAATCAGGATGAGCCATAAATAAACCGGGTTCGGATCGTTGCAGGCAGGCTCTCCTAGCTTCGGAATTGGCAAATCCCCGACACAAATTCAGGTAAAAATTTTCTATTTGTTCCCTCTCTAGGCAGAGGGCAATCCGATTAAACTTACGACTAAATGCAGGGAATGCAGAAGGGTGTAAGTGATATGATTTCCGGACAGTTGGGTATCTCTGGCGAGTTGGGTAACTAGACAAAACGCTCTAGTATCACCGCCCGAGATAATTCCCTGGGAATCAGTCTCTTGAAGGCAGGCTACTCAATCGTTTAAGTGCGTGACTGGCATACCCCACCCAATCTGCCTCTCGGAAGGAATTCCCCGGCAACATTCGCTAGGACTGGGGTGCGATCGCCCTCCCTGGGGCCTGTCCTCCCAGCAGCGATCGCCCTGTGAAAACCGTGATCCTCAAGAGGATGGTATCGATCCCCTGTCCCTCCTAGGGTCAGATGATCCCGGTCAAACTCTCGAAGGATAATCACCTTTTTTCATCAACAACAAAGATTTAAAAATGGAGTTAGAGGATACATAATGATCTGAGCTATCAAGGATCGTGGATAATTGAGTGCCATTGTATTTATGAATGGATCTTTTTCAACCCAAACTCACCAGGTTGTGTATGCTAAATAACGAACGGGTTATCGACTGCCAAACCTTGCTTAATAGCGGGAGTGCTATGAAAGAAGTAATTGCCATGACCGTCATGCTACTGACTTCCCTATCTGTAGCCATTCCAGTGGGAGCAGAACCCAATGCCACTGACCTCCAACAGTTGCGAATGACTAAAGTCTGTCCGAGGTGTAATCTCAATGGTGCAGACTTGAGTGGGATTGACTTACAGGGTGCGGTGTTAACCAATGCCAACTTGATTGGTGCCAACCTCAGTGGTACGAACCTGAGTACAGCGGACTTGAAAGGTGCGGATATGACAGGTGCTAATTTTCAACTGGCTAATCTGTCTGCGGCGAATCTCAATGCAGCTAATTTAAGTACCGCCAATCTGCTCGGGAGCATCCTTTTAGATGCGAACCTCAATGCTGCTGATCTGAGTAAGGCCAATTTGTATGGTGCGGATTTGAGGCGGGCCAATTTCCAAGGTGCGAATCTCTATGAGGTAAATCTATTTGGTGCAGATGTAGAAGGAGCTAGAGGTTTGAGGCCCTAACCCGGTAACTTTCTAATGGGCGATTTCCCTTCAGAAGTCAGCAACACCGGAGGGTCAGTCCCCATCGGTTTTCCGCTCTAGTCTCAATGAACTGAGATGGGATGGCGAGGAGGTGGGAATCAGAATCAAGGTGATCGGGACAGGGCAATAACGATCGCCTTTCTGACAAGGGGCCCCAGCTTGATGACAATCGGAACTTTTTTCTGGACAACTGAGATGGACCCCGCGCTCAGGTTCAGGGTGGAGCATCCTGCGGCAATGTTTGCACTCCAGTCTCAGCCGCAGGACGGCGATCGCAAAAACATCTTTTTCGCTGTTAAATCTTATACAGTTTACTAACTCTATCACCCTCAACCCAGTGGGTTAGAGTCCCGAGGGGGCCTTTTCCTCAGACTGGGCGTAATCGGAACGGGCGTCAACAGAAGAGTTACCAAGGGTGGGCGATCGACTCACTTCCCCGACATTCAATTCAACAGTTTCCCAAATTAATCTCACTTATTTACTATCTCACATTATCTTGAAGGAATGTATCGCCCTTCCCTGTAGCGAGGATGCTTTTTAGGGCTAATCAACCGGACTTGATAGGATTGGTTGAACGAATCCCTCATGAAATTAAAGTGATTAAAAAAATAGGCCAGGACTTTAATAATTTAAAAAACTTATAAATTCATAACCCGGTTGTCTGGGTGTTTTAATGACCTGTTTTCCATATCAAGGACCAGACTGCCATTTTTTTAGGTGACAAGCAACAACGGTTCCCTCTTAGTGCATCCTTCCCAAAACCTTTTAGAGAGGTTTTCCATAGCTATTTCTAACCCAGGCAAGTAATTTTCGATGATATCCCATATAATTTCTAAATCAAGGCTTAAATACTCGTGGGCTAGTCTATTTCTAAAACCAACAATGCTATGCCAAGGTGTATCGGGTTCTGAGGCTTTCCATTCATCCGGTAACTGTTTGATGGATCCACACATCACCTCAAGATTTCTCACCACTGCATCTTGAATCATTGTTTCTTCATAAAAGCTATCTTTTTTAGTATCAGTATAAGACTTAATTCGGGCCAAGCAATCTCGAATATGAATTAAATAAATTCGATTTTACTTCATAACTCTATGGCCTTGTTGATAATCTTTTCTTTAATAAAATAATGTAATCACTTGACTGTTGCTACATCAATTTTTCGATTTAATAAATTTTCTAAATCATCGATTAATTCCACTAAAAACCAAGGATAAACCTTCGATAAATCGTAGTCAATTTAAAAATCTATATCGCTATCGTCGGTTTCTTCTCCTCGGGCAACCGACCCAAATATTCGTACATTAAATGCACCATGTCGGTTTGCAATCGCTAATATTTCCGCGCGTTTTTGTTGTAATTTCTGTTTCAGATTCATGGTTGTTGAAGAGTTGGGCCCATGGGTTGAAGTCTCAAGGCTTAAAATAAAAAAGTCACCCAGTATAGGGTTAATCTGTATGGTTTCAGGGGTTAATAATCCGATGCGTCAGAGTCTTCTGTCCTAACTCCATTCATTTAATGATCTGACGCACCCGATACAGCAATTAACTGGATTTGAGATTACTCATCATCAAATACCCATCCGTCTCCTTCGGTCCACTGGGTTTCATCTTCCAGAGGAAGGGATTCGGGAAAATTTTGGGTGAGTTTTGGTTTAATTTCCTCCGCATTCAAGGAACTTCCGGGCAGATTTGCCGGGAGGTAAACGGTGAAAGCAGAACCCACTCCGAGGTTACTTTCTACGAATAAATCTCCTCCCATTAATTGGCATAAACTCCGGGCCACTGCTAACCCTAATCCGGTCCCCGCCGTATGATGAATATCGGAGGTATGGATTTGGCTAAAGGGTTCAAATAGCTCTTGCAGTTGTTCCGGTGTGATGCCGATGCCGTTGTCTCGGACTCGGAAGGCGATCCATTCTTCGGCGGCTTCTAGTTCCGGTTTACTGAATTTGGATGCGGCATTTAAGACCCGGAAATCTGGGGTATCTTCTCGGGTAATTTCTAAGGCGATCGCCCCGTTTTCGGTAAACTTAGTGGCATTATCGAGCAAGTGCCATAACACCTGCTGTAGTTTATGGCGATCGGTGCATATCATCCCCCACTCGGCATCCCCTCCCATTGTCAAGGTATTATTATTCGTAATCAGCTTATGTTCAATTTCCGCCATAATCATGGCGATCGCCTCACCCACCTCGAAGCACTCCACTTCCAGTTGCATCCGACCCAACTCAATCTTAGAATAATCCAAAATATCATCGATCGCCACCAACAAATCTTTCCCCGCCTTATTAATCTGCTGCAAATCTCCAAAGAAAGCTCGATTGCTTACCCCTAACTCCTTGGCGTCTTCCTGCAATAAATCACTATAGCTAATAATCGTCGTTAAGGGCGTCCGCAATTCATGGCTCATATTGGCAAAAAATGCACTTTTTGCCAAATTCGCGGCTTCTGCGGTCGCTTTAGCTCTTTGCAATTCCGTTTCAACTCGTTTGGTTTCGGTAATATCACGAGCAAAAATACAGTTGTATTCTTTCCCTTTAATTTGGAAATAATTAATGGTAATTTCTACCGGAAAACTCTGATTATCCTTGGTCCGATGATGGCATTCCAGACGAACCGATCCAAATTCTTTGATTTCCTCCCAGTATTCGGGCCAGACTTCGGCGGGTAAATCGGGGTTGATATCATGCACACTCAGGGATAAAAGTTCTTTGCGGGAGTAGTTCAACGTGATGCAAGCGGCATCATTGACGTAGAAAAAGCGGCCATTAGGAGTCAGCCAAAATACCGAATCCGCTGCATTATTGATGGAAAATTCCAAAACGTCGCGGGTTTCTTCTAGGAGGCTGCGAGTGCGAATTTCCGATTGCAATTGGTCGATCGCCTCCGTTAAATCTTTCGTGCGCTCGGCGACACGGGTTTCGAGTTCTTCGTTGGCTTTTTGAAGTGCCGCTTCCGCCGCTTTGCGATCGGTAATATCAAATCCGATAAAGACTGCCGCCTGTCCCTGTTGATATTTGTGAGACACCACCAAAAAGTGCCGATTCACCCCGCGAACAGACATCTCAATTTCATGCTGTGCTTCTTTGGCTGGGTTTTCAAAAAATTCCGGAACCAGGTGATTAAACTTCGGTGACCCTTGTAAAAAGCCGATTTTTTTCCCGAGAAAAGTCTCGGGATTGGCATTAAAAGTTTTCGCTAAATAGCCATTGACTCCGAGATAAATTAAATCAGAACTAAACCAAGAAATGCTGCCGGGAACGGCATCTAAAACCGCTTGGAGTTGGTCGTTGGCGGTTTCAAGTTCGGTTTGAGTTTTGATGCGATCGTGGGTTTCTAAGGCGAGGGCCGTATAATCGGCGATGGAGGCCGCAAAGTTCCGTTCTCCCAATTTCCACCGGCGGGGAATGCCGCGATGTTCGCAGCAAACAATCCCGACGATTTTGCCGCCAATGCGAATGGGTGCATCTAATTTGGAGGTAATGCTTAGGGGGATGAGGTAGGAATCGGCTAAATCTCGGGTTCTGGGATCGGTGATGGCATGATCGACGGAAATGGCACGTTCGGTTTCTAAAGCTTGGAAGTATTGAGGATAGGGAGCAGTCAGGAGCAGACTTCCGGAGGAATGCAGGCGCTCGGTGCGTTCGTAGAGATTGATACAGGTAATCTCAGTCTGGTTATTGTCGTACAACCAGACTCCCACTCGTTCTACAGCTAGGGTATTGGCGGCAGCTTCGGTAATTTCAGCGATCGCCGCCTCTTTATTCCCCTCATTCTGGGTTTTACTCCGTGCGAGTTCGACGAGAATCTGACTTTGGCGACGCAAATCGCTTTCGTCCGATCGCGATCGCCGATGGGAATTGCTGGATGCTTTGGGACTGAACTGATTTAAGGGGTCTCCATTTCCTAGGGCCCTCCCTGTCGCTGCTCTCAACAGCAGCAATCCACCGATTTCACCCGTCTCGGTTTTCCAGGGATGCACCTCCCACTTGACTCGGGATTGGCGATCGCCATCGGAGCTCAACTCTTCCTCCCAGGATTGTACCCCCCCTGCCAAACAAATCGCTTGGACCTCTTTCCAGGATTCGAGGGAAATAGCGGAGTCTCTATCTCCGGGTTCCTCTGGGTTCTCGGTTGTCGGTTGGGTTGCGGTAAACCGAGGCAGGATTTCATAATGAGAACGACCCAGAATCGACTCAACGGAGAGAGGCGGAGTCTGGGTTGCCGAGGAGTCTGGGGAGTGGGGGTTGCCATCGCCATCGTCGAAACCGCAGTCTCGCAACCATTGGCGACTGGCAAACAAGTATCGCATTTGGCGATCGACCATCGCTATTGCCTGGGGAGTCTGTTCCAAAAATATCTTGAGCAGGTCGAAATTCTCTGGGGAGTACAACATGAGGAAAGCTCCAACAAGTCGGCTATAGGGTTAAAGGAGCGATGAGGTACAGGCAATAGCTGGATTGTTAGCTACATTCTTCAGCACCCGGAAATTAGGGCAGTTTTTCTGAGATTCAGAGTCTGAGGAAAGCTGCACCTATTTTTGTTTTAGCAAGTTCTGGGGATTTTTACATCTTTCGGGTCTTTACGGGTTCCGGGAACAATGGGTGAGAAGGACCCACTTGCACCCTGGGGTTCATGCTGGTTTGAATGCTCAAGGGACCGGACTGGTGATCGGGGTGGTCATAAAAACGTTACACAACGCTACAGAAAGGGTCCCTAACGTTAAGCTTTGTTGCAAAACTAGACGTTTTGTGCAAGTAATGGTAACTTTTATTGGTATTGGACTTGACGCGAGTTGAGGTAAGGAGAACACTTTGGCTAACAATCTGAATCAACACCACTCTGCTATCGTTCGTGAAGATATCAGTGAGTATGTGGCACACCTACAGCTTCACATGACGTTACAAGCGCGGAATTTAGTCCCGACGCTGACTCAAACCGCTGGCGATAGTCGAGAACAGTTGTTACATCAAACTCAAGCTTACTTTGAAAAGCAGGTTTCGCGACAACCTCTGTAGCTTCAATCCTAGGCTCGTCACGGATTTGTGGTTAAATTTTTCTAATTTTTTAACAATGGGGGCGGGACTGCTGTGATTGTTGTCTGGGAGGGTGCGGTGGCAAGGCGATCGCCCTTTCTCTATCAACGGGACTATTCCCGCTTGGAACAGAACGGATTGCTTAAATAATCAAAAAGATTTCCGTTTCTAGCTCAGAATCGGAAATCTTAAATTTTTCTATTGAATTCAGACCCGAATGCGATCGCCCAATTGCTCTTTCCCTTTAAAACCTTAATGCTCACGATTGGCTGCATCCTCAGTTCTATCAAGTCTCATTCTGGTTGGTCCTCCTGATGGATTAAAGATTTCCGTCGATCGCCGTTCGGTTCTCCAGCCAGTCGAAGATTCGCTCAAGCTGTTCTAGGGAAACTAACCCATACTGCCACAGGATCATCGGTAAAGGACCGAGATTTTGTTCTCCATGACGTAGGGCCATATCGATGGAGGAAGGCGACAGCGCCAAATCCTCTTGTAAAAATTTCACCAAATGTCCGTAATTGTTAGAGAGTTTCACAACTTTTTTTTCAACCTTTTGTTTTGTTATTGATTCAAATTATTCGGTGTAAATCACTCGACTACCTCTACCCCCAGGCAGGGAAGATAGCAGGTTCTAAGGTAGATTTCTTAATCCGAATTTTGAGTCGCCCAGGACTCACGTTTCTCAAGTCGTACCTGTGGCGATTGTTCGGGCATCTGGGTTTTGCCATTGAGCTTCCGGTGAAAGATCCAGAATTTACCCAAGCTTCAATTAGCCCAGTATGAATGGACGGAAACCGGATTGGTAAATACTCGTTGATGCGGTTAACGGCGAGGTTCAACTCAACGGGTTAGGCTGAGGATGACTCGGGGTTTTCTTTCTCTGAGTTCAATCAATCAATCGATGTATCCATTTCCACCGACTATAAGGGCGCTGGATGTTTACCAGCGATAGCAGCCAATGGTTTGCTTTAAGACTCAACCGCTCTGCTTCCAGAACAGCGATCGCCGCTGTCACCTGGGTTTAGGCGAATTTTTCTCACTCCCCACTCCGACTTCAGGACGAGCTATCGATTGACTTCTCCGAACTCCACTGGGGACAGGTTGAAGTTTTGGCAACAGCGCTCGTCTCTCCACCGCTTTTGGCTTAATTGGAAAAGCGGTTTAATAAAGATAGCATGGTACTTTGGTTTTGACTAGCCTCTGAGGACAGAAAAATCTAAATACATTGTAAAGTTTTTTATCGCAGGAAGCAAAACAAAACTCTGGGGGGTTCCCGGCTGGTTTGGCCGATGCCAGGGGAGGACCCCACCTAACCCGGACCAAGATACAGGGGAGGGGACCATCAGGTGCAGTGATAGCGGTTCGGTAGGCTCATGAGGTCCAGATATTTAGAGCTGGATCCGGCCCGGGTTTCCGTCAGTTTACCCCCCAGGGAGCGGCAACTGTTACGGGTTATCGCTCCAGAAGCCTAGGCGGAAATCCGCACCCGCAGCAGTACCGTGGTGGGGAGGGAGAGTCTCGATCCCCACATAAACCAGGTAAGCAGCGATCGCCGTATAGCCGCAATCAGTTGCGGATCATCCCCAGAAGACTGCTTGTCATCCAGAATCACCTGTTTCACTCCTTCTTGAGTAATCCGCAACTCCCAAACCAGTTCCCCACTCCCTCCAGGGGGAAGCGGCAACGATTTTAGATATTCTGTCAGGCGAGCGATCGCCTCAGCATCTAATCCCGTCACACTCACAATCTCTAACCGCTTTGGCGGCATTGCCGGTTTTGGCGCTTGAAAGGTGACTTCAATAGAGTTCAAAGGGGACTCCAATCGAGGAGGGGCCTCAAATGGGCGGGCCGATGAAGATTCATTTTCTGCTACATCAGGACTTTCAACGTAGGATATACCGCCAAAATCAGTTGGCATCTGAGTACCTTGGTACTCTGCTTCCTCCTTGGATAAATTGGCATATAAGGCCCGACGCACCGACATCCGGCGTTTAGGAGACATCGCACGGTTCAACTGCGGGGGGGATGGCGCATAAACGGCACCCATCGAGCCAAAAACGCCCTCAGCGTTGACGCCTTCTGGCATTTCCACCGGCACTGGTACCGAAACCGATGCCTCGGGATGATCCACTCGCACCTCATCGCTAACGGCAACAAACGCTGTATATTGACAGAGGAGTTGATAGGCGATCGCCGTCTGGGTGACTGCTTCAACGCCAGACTTAGTTTCCCCACTCACCATCTGATTCATCAAAGCCTTAATGCGGGAACGTCCCCATAATTGAGCCACTGCCGGATTTCCTCCGCGCTCAAACTTTACCTCAAACCGTTGCTGATAGAGAGTACCCCCCGCAGCGATTCCCGACACCTGCAATGTCCCCGCAATAGCATCCGCTTTGCGTCCAAATAAAACCAGGGGTTTTTCTGCAAACAAATCCGGTGCGATCGCTGGATAAATCACCGGAGACTCGCCCTCACCTTCCCATGTCACCTGAATATTAGCCAACACCGGATTATTAATTTGTCGGAAGAACCGTTCCACGGTTTCATCCGGCGCTTCATCATGACGAATCACCTGAGAAATACCCCGTCCGAGTTCAGCAATGCGATTCAGTAAAAATCGATTTACCGAACTCCCGGCACCAAAACTATAGAGACGGTTTCCCGATTTTAAATGGCGCTGTACCTCCGCCAGAATTTGATTTTCATTCCCAATATATCCATCGGTTAATAGCACAATACTCCGCAATCGTCCTGGATCGGTCACCGGGAAATTTAACACGGCTTGAATCCCGCGTAACATTTCGGTTCCACCGCCAGCAGTTAACTGATTAATATAGGTAATAGCGCGGGATTGATTTTGGGGAGTATTGGGTAGAGGAACCGGAGAAAGCTGCTGAGTCGTATCAGAAAAATCGATAATGCTAAAGGTATCATCCGGGTTCAATCCTTGGATAAACCGGCGCATGAGTTCTTGACACTGGCGCAAGGGATGACCCATTTGAGAACCGGAAGTATCAATCAAAAATACTACATCTTTGGAGACAATTTGTTCTGGAGCATACTTCAGCGCCGGGATGAGATACAGGGCAAAATGTCCACCTTTGTCATCGGATTGAGTTAATAAGGTCGATTGAGTGGTTTTTGACCCCACTTGATACCGGAGGATAAAGTCTTTATTCGGGATAGTATCACTGCCGACTAAACCCACAAGCACCCGTGGTCCATCGTGAGAAATATGCAGTTGATGAGAGGGCGATCGCACCCCGTGAATGTTCACTTCCGCATCAATTTCCACCGTCATATTGATATCATGCCCCGAACGAGTTCCAGCCGGTAAAATAGGCGCATTTAACCCAGAGGCATCGGGAACTAAATCTGTATCTTGATTTTGAGACATTGGTCCGGGTGCAGACCCTGAACCGCCTGCATTTTCCCCAATCGGAGTACCGGGGATATAGCGCGGACCTACCACCATTGGAAATACAAATTCATAATTTCCCCCCTCAAATTGCAGACTCGCCGAATAGCGAATAATCACATCAATTTGCTCACCGGGTTGGATGTTAGCCAGGGATTGAGTGAAGATATTATCTCTTTCTTGTTCTAAAAGTCCAGCGGTGCGTCCTTGTTGTTTAGCTTGCTGATAAATTTGTTGCGCTTCTTCTCGTTGTTTGATGTGACCTTTTATGGTGCGATCGCCAATTTTAATTAACATTTCATCCACTGCCGCCTCATCGGGCAACGGGAAAATATAGACCGCTTCTAAAGTCGTAGTAAAGGGATTTTCAAAGGTTTGGGTCACTTCCACCCGGGAGAGATTTCCGGCAACTTTAGCGCTGACTTCCGTATGTTTGAGGGGAAACGCAATTTGCTGGGAGTCAGGAGTTTGAACATATAAACCAGCCAGTTGGCGATCGAGCATCTGAGACATAAGATTGGCCTCCATTTCTGTGCTATCTTCACTGTAATCCCGTTCCCGGAAGAAATCTGCTCAGTCTTGTGCTCACTTTTGTGTTCAGTTCAGTGTTCAGTCCCTGGTTCAGGGGTGGAGGGTGGGTTGCTGTTGGCTAGACAGGATGGTAAACTCAAAGGTATTAAATTTTACCAGGTTTTAGTTTTAAGGGCAAAACTGGTCAGTCAGGGTGATGGAGAAATGAGCGAAAATGCTATAATAACCCTTAAAATCAAAACCAGATTACAGAATTACAATTCTGATGGCCCGAATTCATCAACTGTTTGAAAAGACAATCATTTTCCCAAAAACACTTTTAAACAAATAATCCGAGGTTGATTCAATGGTTCAAAAAATTGCCTTATTTAATCACAAAGGGGGAGTCAGCAAGACAACCACCACCTTTAACCTGGGTTGGATGCTGGCCTCAAAGGGTAAGAGAGTCATTATGGTGGATGCTGATCCACAGTGTAATCTGACGGGGATGGCATTAGGGGAAGAAACAGAAGATGATGAAGTGGGAATAGAAAGAATTTATCAGACCTATTCTAATATCAAAAAAGGGTTGGCCCCGGCTTTTGAATCCCAGCCTAAAGCCATTGAAGCTGTAGACTGTCTTCCCATTAAGGGCCAAGAGAGGTTGTTTTTACTACAGGGTCATGTAGGATTGGCTGAATATGAAGTGGCTCTATGGATTGCTCAGGAACTAAGTGGCTCGATTCATTCCCTCAGAAATTTACCCGGTTCTATCACCGATTTGCTCGATAAAACAGCGGAAAAGTTGGACGCTGATTATATTTTAATTGACATGAGTCCCAGCTTGGGTGCAATCAATCAAAATATCCTGATGACTAGCGATTTTTTCATTGTGCCAACTACTGTTGATTTCTTTTCAGTCATGGTAATTGACTCTTTGGCAAAAGTCTTACCGAAATGGTACGCTTGGGCTACTAGAGCGAATTCGCTTCCACTCTTGAAAGATGCGATCTATCCATTTCCCGATGTAAACCTTAAATTTTTAGGGATTATTGTTCAAGATTTTCGGATTATTAATGGGAGGGAAACAGGAGTATTTGAAACCTGGACAAAACAAATAGAGCAGGCTGTTAGCTCTAAATTAGTTCCCATATTACAAAACCATAATATGCTGTTACCACAGCAGGAGTATGTTAATCAAGAAATTAATAGCAATTTTTGCTTAACTAAAATTTCTAATTTTAATAGCTTGATTGCCAAATCTCAAAAGCATCAAGTACCAATTTATGAGTTAACCCCTCAGCAATTAGGACAAACCGGGCAGGTGAGAAAACACAATCAGAAAAAGCAGGAGGATTTTAGACAAACATTTTCAGATTTAGCCGATAAAATTATAGGATTAACATCTATGGCTTATGCAGTCAGCGCTTGACCAATTTCGGATTAGCATAAGTCGGGTGAGAGACTTGATTGCTCTTTATAACTCGCTCACGGCTCAATCGATGGCTGCTTTAGATTTATCGGATATGTTGAGGTCGGCACTTGTGCTAGGGGTGAGTGCCTTGGATTACTATGTCCATGAAATTGTCACTTTAGGAATGCTGGAGATTCACCGAGGTCAACGTTTGGAACCCGCCCCTCCTCCAAACAATGCTCAATCCTCATTTTCTCGCTTTCAAGTTTCATTAGGGGGGGCCCGACAGGACCGATTGAAAGCATTAGATATTGCCTCCTGGCTAGAAAATGACATTGCCCAAACACAAGGACCAGGATTTTTACAACAGTCTTATACCGTCTCATCCTTGTTGGCTGCGATCGCCACGAGTATTCAAAACCAACTGAATAATACAGATTGGCTAGAAGATGAAATTCGTGAACGCCTGGGATATCAGAGTTTTCAACACCCGGATAAAATAGCAGATGCTATTCGATTAATTTCTGATAAAAAACTGTGGGAGGAGGTGGCGAATCAAATGGGGAAACCGCAGAAAAATATTAAACAAGAACTCAGGGCAATAGTTGATCGCCGGAACCAAATCGCCCATGAAGCTGACATTGATCCGACTTATGGGATTGGCAGTCGCCGAAATATTGATGCAGTCTCCGTCGCAGAAGCAATTGATTTTATTGAGGAGATTATCGAAACGATTCATCAAATCCTGTGAAAAAATAATAGATCTCAAGCCACTCCCAATCCATTACAATCAAATCAGAGCGGTATGAGGATGAGCCACCATGATCGCAACCCCCATAAAAACGGAAACTGTTACCTTGCAATTACCCTGGGACCTGAACCTTCAGGTGACTCCAGGACAATTTGCTGCGATCGCCGCTGTCAACCCTGAGTTAAAACTAGAACGCACTGCAACCGGAGAATTAATTGTGAATCCACCCACCGGCGGCGAAACGGGATATCGCAATATCAGAATCGCCTATTTTTTGGTCAAATGGATTGAGGAAGAAGGGGGAAATGGGATTGCCTTTGATTCCTCCACTGGATTTACCCTCCCCAATGGTGCGAACCGTTCTCCGGATGCCGCTTGGGTGAGTATAGAACGTTGGCAGGCATTAACCCCCGCGCAACGCAAAGGGTTTGTTCCTTTATCTCCTGATTTTGTGATTGAATTGCGGTCCGAGTCGGACAGTTTGGCAAAACTGCAAGGCAAGTTACAGGAGTATATCGACAATGGGACACAATTAGGATGGTTAATTGACCCGCAACAGCAACAAGTTGAGATTTATCGCGCCGGACAAAAGGCGGAAATTGTGATGAATCCGAGTCAATTATCTGGGGAGACGGTATTACCGGGGTTTGTGTTGAATTTGCGCCGAGTTTGGAGTTGAGGGGGTTGATTTTTGGGTGGCGATCGCCAGGTTGAAGTCAGCATCTCCCGAACCTGAGAACCAAACCGCAAACTCGTCATGACCCCCTGGGGACTTTTCAATAGGGACCCCATCTACGGGACCCCAGGACTCTAGAAAAAATTTAGTTTACCATCGCGATCGCAATATGAGATCCTAGATCTAGTCAACAACGGTCAACTCATTTCTCTACCGATGGAACAAGATCGAAAGTCAACGGTCGTCATCACGGGCGCATCCTCCGGGGTCGGTTTATACGGCGCGAAAGCCCTGGCGAAACGAGGATGGCACGTGATCATGGCCTGTCGGGATTTAGCCAAAGCTGAAAAAGCGGCCCAGTCTGTGGGAATGTCTCCGGACAGCTACACGATACTCCATATCGATTTAGGCTCCTTACAAAGCGTGCGTCAGTTTATCAATGACTTCCGCGCTACAGGTAGGACCCTGGATGCTTTGGTCTGCAATGCGGCCATTTATATGCCGTTAATCAAAGAACCCTTGCGCAGTCCTGAAGGGTATGAACTCAGTGTCGCGACAAATCACCTGGGTCATTTCCTCCTGTGTAATATCATGTTGGAGGATATGAAGCGATCGCCTGCGCCAGATAAGCGCATGGTCATCCTAGGAACCGTCACCCACAACCCGGATGAACTCGGCGGCAAAATTCCACCCCGTCCAGATTTAGGGGATTTCACAGGGTTTGCCGAAGGATTCAAAGAGCCGCACTCGATGATTGACGGCAAGAAGTTTGAACCCGTTAAGGCGTACAAAGATAGCAAAGTCTGCAACGTTTTAACCATGCGGGAACTTCATGAACGCTATCATGAATCAACCGGAATTACCTTCACCTCTCTCTATCCCGGATGTGTTGCGGAAACGCCATTATTCCGGAACCATTATCCCCTATTTCAAAAAATCTTCCCCCTCTTCCAAAAATACATTACCAAAGGATATGTATCTCAGGATTTAGCGGGAGAACGAGTGGCGGACGTGGTTGCCGATCCGGAATACAAACAATCCGGCGCTTATTGGAGTTGGGGAAATCGTCAGAAAAAAGATAGAAAATCTTTTGTCCAACGGGTTTCTCCCCAAGCGCGGGATAATGATAATGGTAAGCGGATGTGGGAGCTGAGTGCTAAGTTAGTGGGACTGGCATAAGTGATTGGCTCATACAATATCGTTTGATAGGAATTCTACGGGGGTTTTTACCTCCGTAGATTTTTATCATTGATTGTCCCTTAAAATTAACGGATTAATGTTATCCTTCGATAGGTCTGAAGTATGTCAAAGTCGCTGAAGGCATCGATGGAAGGATTGGCAGTCGCCGATCGCGCTAGAAAGCGTTTAGGTTGGACAAAAACCAGTACAGCGCGATGGTGGCAGGATGCTCATACTTCCCGCGCCACCTTACGCCGATTTTGGCATGGCGATCGCATTCAACGGGATATTTTCATCGCCCTTTGTGCTGCCGTGGGGATTAGCGACTGGCAGGCGATCGCTGAACAATGTGAACCTGATTTTGACCCAGCAATCCCCGAGTCTCCGCCAATCCGAGACTGGCAAGAAGCGCCCGATTTAGACTCATTTTTCGGACGCGATCGCGAATTGGCACAACTCCAACACTGGATTCCCACCGCTAAACTCATCCTGATTTCCGGCATCGGTGGCATCGGAAAAACTGCCCTCGCTCTGGCTTTTGCTGACTCAATTCAACTACAATTCCAGGGAGTAATCTGGCGATCGCTACACCATTCCCCCTCAGTCGAAGCACTCCTCGATAGTCTCCTCTCCACCTTAGAAGGAACCTCTGTCACCAATCTTGCCAAAGGCACAACCCAATTACTCCACCATCTCAAACACCGGCGCTATCTGCTGATTTTAGATGGATTAGAAGCGGTCTTAGAATCACCAGAATTAGAGAAAGAATACAGTCATTTTCTCCAAATCTTAAATCGCGATCGGCATCAAATCTGCATACTGATTACCACTCGCGAACAACCTCAATCTGTCTCCCTAGAAGGCAAAACTTCCCAGAGTTTAACCCTCAGTGGATTGCGAAATACTGCTGCTGTAGATTTGTTAAAATCCCGAGGATTGACCGGGAAACAATTAGGAATTTCGGCCTTAATTCAACTGTATCGGGGGAATCCGTTCGCCCTCAAAATAGTAACCCCGGTGATTCAAACGGTATTTGGGGGAAATGTTGCCGCCTTTTTGAATCAAAATACCCTAATTGTCGGCGATAGATTGCGAACCCTGTTGCACCAACAATTAGAACGTCTGTCTGATTTAGAACGAGAGATTCTCTACTGGTTGGCAATCTGGCAAGAACCCGTTTCATTTTGCCGACTGCACACTCATTTTTTGGTGTTAGTCGATCCGGCAGCATTATTAGAAGCAATTGCCAGTTTAGAGAGGCGTTCCTTATTAGAATCCTGGTTTGGCGAGGAATCCTCTGCCTTCACCTTGCAACCCCTGGTGATGAAAACAGTCCGGGATGAATTAGTCGAACGTGCCACAGCGGAAATGCAACGGGTGGTGCAGAGTCATGATATTAGATATTTTAAAGTATTGCGATCGCTGAGGTTAGTCCGACCCGGAACCGACGATATTGCAGGCGATCGCATTATCAATCAACTGCGTGAGAACCTCCTGCAAATCTATGGCGGGACCCTACCGCAAACCTTGCAGAATGTTCTAGCGTTGTTATCGGACAAATCCCCCTTGGCTGTCGGTTATATTGGCTGTAATGCGATCGCCCTGCTGCAACCGTTAGATTTGTAGAGACGATTCGGATAGCATCAAATTTTTTACTCCGTTTTTATACTAAGCACCATGCTCAACACCGGCGGGGGTTAAAACGATTGGCGGCCTAACAGCTAAAGTCGGTTGAAAACCGACTAAAAACACCACGGAATAAGACTTTTAGTCGTCTTTAGACGACTTTAGCTATCAGGCGGGGGATTGATCCCCCGCCGGTTGTTGCAACTGGTGCTGATCACCCCTGCCATACCATCCGGCAAATCTCCTGATCTACCAGTTGATAGCGGGGGATTGGGGTATTATCGTATAGGCGGAAGAGTAAGCCCGACTGCACTAAGACTTCTAGGACTATCTGTAATATCTCTGGACTGGTTCCGAGTTCGGTTGTGAGTTCTTCTAGGGTTTTGCGGCAGGGATAGGGCATGGTGGGGGACTGTTCAGAGTCTGGGGTGGGTTTGGCGAGGGTTTGGAGGGTTAATCGGGCGATTTGGGTGTTTTCTACGCCACAGTCAGAAATCGCTTCTCGGATGCCTCGTCGAAGTAAGGCTGCTTTGCCGCCATATTGTTGATAGGCGCTCAGGGTGGTAATCTGTTCGGCTTCCAGTTGGGTGCCCGCTAACTGCAACATTAGCCCGCGCACTTCGGCGATCGTGCCTGGGGCTAAGTCTCGGACTAATTGCTCACTTAGTTCCGGTTCTAAGGGATATTCGGCCTGTTCTGTTAACCCCATCATCGCCCGGTAAGCGGTATCCAGAGATAAGTCTTGCAGGAGATAGCACAAACTTTCCCGAGTCTCTCGGTTGATAAATTCTAGCGATCGCAGGGATTCATTGTCTAATAAATCAGCTAGATGTTCGGTCCGCAAACAGACGATCGCTTTGACAAATGGAACATTCAAGCAGTCGCGCAAAAATTCATAAAACAGGTGGCGGTGTGATTCATGGGCACTATCAAATAAGTCCGCATCCACATCAAATAATAGGGCAGTTAAGATGTTGCGATCGCCATGTTCTCCCAGGCGATCGCAGAGGTTGTGCAGCATGGGAATCCGATTTTGCTCCTCGGTGATGTCCACAATGGGTAATCCTAGCTGAGTAAAGGCGCTATTAAATACCTCAACTGCGCCAGGGAACCAATCCCCTTGAATGGAGATAACCAGGGGTAATGCCAGATTGAGTCCGATTTGTTTTTGATGTAAGGCAGGGGCTAATTGAGCGGATAAAAGGGAAGATTTGCCGACTCCTGCGGGACCATGAATCAGGGTGAGTTTATAGTCGGGACGGCCAATGCGGGTAATCGCACATTCGACTTCAGATTCTCGTCCGGGGAGACTTTCCCCGGCATACCGTTTCCGGGGAAAGGGCCGATCGCCAATACCCAGATGCAGCAGTTGGGTGGGATTTAGGGGATGGAGTTGGGGTTGCAGAGGTTGTGCACCGATGAAGGCACGAAACCCATACTGATGTTCCAGGGCGTAGAGTTCCTGTTTCAGGGCAAAGGCGGTGAGGCGATCGCCTCGGTTAAAGTAGAGCGATCGCAATTCCCGGAGAATTTCACTGTATAATCGAGGATTACATTCCGGTTGGGCTTCGGATTTCGCTCTCTCTAGGGTGGCAATGGCTTGTTTACTCTCACTGAGTGCAGACAGTGCTCTCCCTAATAATAATAAATACCAGCCGCGATGATATTGGGCGGACCATTCTAGGAAACTGCGTTTTTCCGGGGTGAGAGTCGTGGCGCGGTAGGATTCCAGAATCTGAAGGGCGTTTAAGGCGGACTGCTTGGCGATCGCCCATTGGGAGTTCCACAGGGCCACTTCTCCCCAATAGCCGCAATCCTGTGCCTCGGCGATCGGGTCGGGATATTGTTGATGCAGTTGAGTGGCGATCGATGCCACCTCTTCCAATCCATCGCGGTCCCGGAGTTTTTGCATCACTTCCCCCAGGGCATTGATAAATTTTGCCATCAAATCCGGGCGATCGGCTTGTTGGTAGATGGCGACACATTGCTGAAAATAGTCCCGCGCTTGCCGGTAAGCTGCCTGGGCGGCCCCCCGATGTAACAAGGCTTCCCGATGCCAACAGGCCCCCAGATAAAACAGCAAGCAGCCATAGCGTTCTAAATGGGGGATAGAGTTTTCCTGCGGTGGATTCCCTGAATCCGAGACGGTAGGGACAGTTTTTTCCCAAAAGGCGAGACTACGTTGGTAAAATTCTCGGGCGGTTGCCAATTCATCATGGCTGTAGGCATTCCAACCCCGCACGAAATCTAAACAAGCTTGTAAATAAGGGTCCAGACTCTCCCCCGCCCGTTCAATATCTTTAATCGCACAAGCGATTTCCTGGCGATGGGTGTGGGTTAACAGTTCAATAGCAGCGCCAACTTGCAGTTGGTCCGCCCCAGCTTCTAGGATACAGTTAAATAAACCTTCGGCGGTTTCGCGTAAGCGTTGAATCAGTTTAGGGGTGGGAATTTCAAATTTAATGGAGGGTCCCGCCCAACTTTTAAAATTGGGGGCAAATTGGGTGATGCGATGGAGCAAATCGTCAGTCACCCAGAGGATTAACGGGAAGGGAAACTGTTTGCGAAATTCATCCCGGACTAAATCAATGGAAATTAATAATTCATCGATCGCCACTGCCGATTCTAATCCCAAAACCATGACCCCGGGGAGTGAGGGCAATTCCCCAAATTCCTCAATCATTCTACCAAATAAGGTGGTACTTAAGGGGGGTAAATGAATTTCGGCCACCGAAACCGGACATCGTTCCCGCAGTCGTTGCAGCATTTCTGTTTGCAAATGCCGATAATTGCACCGCACCAAAATGATGGCAAATTGTTCGGCAGACAAAGCGATCGCCCTCGATAGGGTATTGAGAGAGCGTTCGTTGTAAGCCGCTACATCTTCGGGCTGTTGTTGTTCCATAATAACTGCAATCTAGTCGAAAGCGGCGATTGATTCTTGAGGGTCCGGTCCTTTTTTAAAAAGGAGAAGGATGATTACTCGTGAGATTTCGGCACAAGTCCGGAGAGAATGGGAATGGGTTTAGTTTAGCTTAAACTGAACCGGATTTTGAGCTTGATCCGCGAAAAGCCCCTCGACTCATCCGGAGCATTTTATCTGACATCTTTCCATGATAATTTAACAGGGACCTGAAAATTTTGGGGGATTGTTTTAGTAACTCTCGTTGCGGGCATCCCATCCGGGATTTTTGAGCAACCTCACCCTGAAATCGAGCAACGGGGTTCCGGTGGGTTAGTCCTGAACCTGTTAAAATCCAGCGTATCCTAACTCGGTCGTTCGGAAGGGACACAGATGCTATCAAACCGCTTTAATCAAGCTTTAACCTTTGCAGCAGAACTCCACGGGAACCAACAGCGCAAGGGTTCCGGAGTGCCTTATGTGGCTCATTTACTGGGGGTAACCAGTATTGCCTTAGAATATGGGGCCAATGAAGATGAGGCGATCGCAGCGTTACTCCATGATGCGATCGAGGACCAAGGGGGGGCCGCTACCGGGGCAGAAATTCGCCGTCGCTTTGGAGATGCCGTGGCGACAATCGTCGAAGCTTGCACCGATGCCGATTCTACCCCAAAACCCCCCTGGCGAGAGCGCAAAGAGCTCTATCTGTCCCATCTTCCCACAGCTGCCCCTTCGGTCCTGTTGGTGAGTGCCTCGGATAAGTTGCACAATTCCCGGTCAATTTTACAGGATTATCGGGCAGTGGGAGAGTCAGTTTGGGACCGTTTTAAAGGGGGTAAAACCGGGACACTCTGGTATTATCGCGCCTTGGTGGAAGCCTTTCGTCCCACAGCGGTTAATCCTTGGTTATTTGCGGAATTAGAGCGGACTGTAACGGCGATCGAGCAAGTAGCCTCAAATCCGTCAGAAATAACCGGATAAACCAGCCGGAGTCTTCTGGGAATTTTCGCCCTTAATCGGGTCAAAAATTGTAGTCTAAATTACGATTTACTCGGGCTTTGTCAGGGGGTGAAAGTAGCGGACCCATTTAGGCGATCGCCCAGATGTAAAATCCGGACACCCTGAGATAGAATAAATAAAATTCAGCCTCCTACCTGCATGGAACTCGCCCTCGGCTTTTTGAAGAACGAACCCATCTTTGCTTTTGCCGTTCTGTTGGCCGTTATTTTAGTCGTGCCAATTTTCTTTGAACGGCTACAACTGCCCGGATTAATTGGCTTATTGGCGGCTGGAGTAGCCTTTGGACCCAATGGATTGCAGCTTTTACAGCCGCAATCCGAAACCATGAAACTCCTGTCCGACATCGGGGTTGTTTACCTGATGTTTGTCGCCGGTCTGGAAATGGATATGACCGAGTTTCAAAAGGTCAAAAATCGCTCCATTGGATTTGGAAGTTTGACCTTCATTTTCCCTCTGATTGCTGGCACAATTATCGCCCGCTTCTTTGGATTTAGTTGGAATGCTTCCCTGTTAATCGGGTCTTTGTTATCTTCTCATACTCCTCTCGGTTACCCGATTTTAAGCCGGTTAGGATTGATGGGAAATGAAGCCGTAATGGTGACCATTGGCGGAACCATTTTTACCAATATTCCGGCTTTGTTGGTCTTGGCAGTCTGCGTGAGCGTTCATGCCGGGAGTTTTAGTATCGGAAATTTGGCCATCATGCTCGTCCTGTTAACCCTTTATACCGGCATTGTGCTGTTTGGGTTTGACTGGGCCGGACGGGAATTTTTTCGCCGTTCTGGAGATGAAGAAGGCAACCAATTTTTGTTTGTCTTACTGGCAGTTTTCTTGGCCGCAGTTGGCGCTCAAATCATTGGGGTTGAAAAAATTGTTGGGGCATTTTTAGCCGGAATGGCCGTTAATGGTGCAATGGGTTCCGGTCCGGTAAAAGAAAAAGTCGTGTTTGTGGGCAGTGTCCTATTTATTCCCATTTTTATGGTGAATTTAGGACTATTAATTGACCTCCCCGCTTTTATTGCAACCCTGACTTCATTTTGGTTGACCCTGGCGATTATTTCAGGACTCTTAATCAGCAAATTAGTCGCAGCATTGCTGACTCAACTGCTGTATCGCTACACTCGCGCTGAGACTCTGGCGATTTGGTCCCTGTCTATTCCTCAAGTGGCGGCAACCCTGGCGGCAACCATTGTGGGATATAACGCCTTGAACCCCTTGGGAGAGCGGTTGTTGAGTGAGGAGGTCCTGAATACGGTGATTGTGATGATGTTAGTCACCGCCACATTAGGGCCATTTTTAACAGCGCGGGCGGCAGCCAGTTTGACCCCACCGACGACCAATTTTGATGCGGTGAAAACGCCCTTTGATGAAGGAAATCAGCCGAATGGTCCGTTTACGGTGATTGTGCCGGTTTATAACCCAGAAACGGAAAAGAATTTAGTGGAAATGGCGGCGTTGCTGGTGCGCCGGGAAGAGGGCCGAATCGTTCCCCTGTCGATCGCCCGGGTGATGGCAAACATGGAAGCATCAGCGGTTGATGCTGCCCTGATCCGGAGTGAAAATTTAGTGGCGGCAGCGGTGCAACTCTCTCAAGAATTTGGGGTCAAAGCCGAACCTTCCGTTCGGATTGATGATGATATTGCCCAGGGAATTGCTCATGCAAGTCGAGAGCAAAAAGCCAGTTTAATTGTGATGGGATGGGGGGAAACCACAACCCTGCGGGCGAGATTATTTGGGAACGTGATCGATCGCCTCTTATGGACGGCGCATTGTCCCGTAGCGGTAACGCGCCTGCTGGGTTCCCCCCTGCAAATGAAACGAATTTTAGTTTCCGTGGATAATCTTGTAGCGCGGGCGGTGTTTTCCGTGCGGTTTGCCTACAGTTTAGCCCAAATGAATGGGGGACAGGTGACCTTATTCCATGTTTGCGATCGGCGCACACCGGAAGAGGTGAATGCTCGCATCCAGGCTGAACTTTCTGCCTTAATCACGGAATTAGCGCCGAGTGATCCGACACAAATTCAGATTGTGATTGCGCCGAATGATGATATCCCCGGGGCGATTCTCAACGAGGCGATCGGCTATGATTTGGTGATTCTCCAAGCCATCAGACGGCGCACCATGTCTGGATTAGAGATGGATGATGTCACCACAAGTGTCATCCAGGAGCTTTCTTGTTCTCTAGTCATGTTGGGATCAAGCTACCTGGACTCACGCACCCCCTCTTAAAAATTGGGTTTCAAGAGTGCAATTTTTGCCGTTCAATCCCGCCCTTTCAGGGATCAGACTAGACCCTCTTGCTTTCATTCGGGATCGATCCCCCCAACCCCCCTTTTTAAGGGGGGCTTAAAAAAAAGGGGGCTTTTTAGAATTCTCTCAGAAGTCTACTGACGCCGGTCAAGCTAGATCCTAAATGTAGAGTAGGGTAGGGATTGCCTACCCTACATCTGTACATCTGTAGTTTCGTCGCGGAAAGGCGAATCGCTGATCCATTCTCCTCATCCCTCCCAAACCTAGACGCAACTAACGCCTGAAGTTCAGCTAACTGTTACACTGGAAAAATAAGCTTGCCACAGTAAACCGTGGGTCTTGCCGGTTCAATCCCCGGAGAGCCAAACAGTCTCAAAGTAAAGATACTTGTCGGGCAGTAGAAAGCAAGCGATGCAGAGAATAAGGAGGGAGGCAATGCTAGAAGACGGTCTTGGCACTCAAGTTGAAGATAGCCAGGAACTACTTGAGGATCAATTTGAAGAGGAAGACGAAGAAGAGTTAGAGGAGGAACTGACTATCCCGGTGAAGGATAGAAAACTCGTCACGCATCCTTATGACTTTGTGATCCGATCGCTCAAAGCTCAGATTGATGACCAGACTCTGGTGCTGGCAGATAAATTTCAGCGGCGGCAAGTTTGGGACCAAACGAAATGCAGCCGGTTGATTGAATCTCTCCTGCTCAATGTTCCCATTCCTGTCTGTTATTTTGCAGAATTAGATGATGGATCCTATAGCGTCATTGACGGTCAACAACGATTGACCGCAATTTATCGATTTTTGAACGGCGATTTTTCCCTACGGGCGTTAAAAATTCTCCCGGACATTAACCGCAAAAAATTTGAAGACCTTGAGGTTTCTTACCAACGTTTGCTCCTCTCCCGGACCATTCGTTGTATTGTCATCCTCAAGGAATCCCACCCGGATATTAAATTTGATGTCTTTGAGCGCTTAAATACGGGCTTTGTCCCCCTGAATGCTCAGGAAATCCGCAACAGCGTCTATCGCGGCAAGTTGAATGATTTAATTTTAGAACTCTCCGAAGATGAGGTTTTCCAAAAAACTCGTCGGGTTCTAAGTATCGACAAACGAATGCAAGATTGCGAAATGATTTTGCGCTTTTTTGCCTTCTTTTTCGACCCGATCGCCTATCGCGGTACTTTGTCGAAATTCCTAGATCAATACCTAGAACAGGGAATTCATTTTGACGATGAAACCATCGAGCATCATCGCGAAATATTTAGAAAAACCATTGATGATGTGTTCGCGGTTTTTGATTACGGAGCTTTCCGGCGCTATACTCCCGATACGGGATGGGAAAAATCCATCAACCGGGCTATTTATGATGTAATCATGCTCTCGTTTGCTTATGCCAGTTCTGAGGATATTCGTAGCAGCAAAGCCGAGATTATTGAGGCACTGAAAAAAGTCTGTCACGACCCCGAGTTTAGTGAAGCGATTACCTCCTCGACCAAAAATAGAGACCGGATTCAAACCCGGATCGACAAATGGCGAGATGCGATGACAGAGATCGGGTTGGATGTTCCGAAAATTAAAATTGGCAAAGACTCCTAAATCCGGAGGGAAAGAGGGAGGATAGTATCACCCTCTTTAACCAACAGCCACGATAGTTCTAGGATAATTCCAGACAGCGCGCAATGGTGGCGATCACGGACTGACTGAGGGCGTCTAGGTGATATCCTCCCTCCAATCCGAAGACGATCCTGCGGGTCAGTTGCAAACAATAATCCGTAAGGATGCCGTAATCTTCCGGTTGCAGGTCGATTCGGGCTAAGGGGTCTGCCGCATTGGCATCATATCCCGCGCTCACAAGTAACAAATCGGGTTGAAACCGTCGCAAAAAGGGTATGACCTTGGACTGAAACAAGACTTGATATTCAGCGAGGGTACTGCCTGCGGGGACAGGAAGATTGAGGATGTTATCATAAGGGCCGGTTTCATGGGCTGCGCCGGTCCCGGGATAGCAGGGGTATTGATGGAGAGAACAGTAGGCAATTTGGGGATTTTTTTCGACAATTTCCTGGGTGCCGTTGCCATGATGAACGTCCCAGTCCAGGATGGCAACCCGTTGGAGCCCATGCTGGTCTAAGGCATGGGTGGCAGCGATCGCCGCATTGGAAAAGAGACAAAATCCCATGCCGCGATCGCTCTCGGCATGATGTCCCGGGGGTCGCGCCAACACGAACGCCGGTTCCCCCGTCTCCACAACGCGATCGACTCCATCCAACCAGGCACTCACCGCCAGCAGCGCCACCTCGTAACTGTAGCGAGAAACCGGGGTATCCAGCTCTAAGCGGCCCCCCCCAGATTCAGCCAAGATTTCGATTTCGTGAATGTGGCGCGGGGTATGAACCCGCTGAATCGCTGAGAGCACCGAGGGTTGATGTCCCGGGGTCGGCAGGTGCCAGGACAGGCGACTGGCCCAGGGTACGGCTTTTAACGCTTCAACAATGGCCGTTAATCGAGCAGGACGTTCCGGATGAGATCGCCCAGTATCATGCTCTAAAAATTCTTCCGAGTAAATTACAGAAAACAGTCCTTGGTCATTTGTCATGGGTCTTATGTCCTTGGTCTTATGTCCTGGGTCTGAGGCAATTTCTTCAGGGTCTATTTTTCATTGTCCACTGACCGCTAAGAACTGTCCACTCCCCCCAGACAACTATTCACTGAACTCCCTCCACTGAGCACCCTCCACTGATAATTATCCCCGCTCAAATAACACTCCACAAATCAGGGTATTTTAAGCCGTCAGCTTTGGGCAAAATTTGGTCAATCTATGTTAAAATATTTATCAGAATTTAGCAATATTTCGATGCGAGGTAGCATCAAATCGGTTCTGTAGCTCATTGTTATTTAGTCTCACATTTTTGGAGTTTTTCATCTTATGACCACCTCCCAGGAGCGGATAATCCCGACGGATCTGCGGAATGAAATGCAACAGTCCTACCTCGAATACGCCATGAGCGTGATCGTGGGTCGGGCGCTCCCAGATGCTAGGGATGGTCTCAAGCCTGTACACAGGCGGATTCTCTATGCCATGCACGAGTTGGGCTTGACCCCAGACCGCCCCTTTCGTAAATGCGCTCGTGTGGTCGGGGAAGTCCTCGGTAAGTACCATCCACACGGCGATACAGCGGTTTACGATGCCTTGGTGCGGATGGCCCAAGATTTTTCCATGCGATCGCCGCTCATCAATGGTCACGGTAACTTCGGCTCCATTGACAACGACCCTCCGGCAGCCATGCGTTATACGGAATGTCGTCTCCAGTCCCTGAGCATGGATGCCATGTTGCGGGATATCGACCAAGAAACCGTCGATTTCATTGATAACTTTGATGGATCGCAGCAAGAACCGATTGTTCTACCCACCCGCGTCCCCCAACTCTTACTCAACGGTTCCTCGGGTATCGCCGTGGGGATGGCAACCAATATTCCTCCCCACAACTTGGGAGAACTTCTCGATGGGTTAGTCGCACTGATTAACAATCCTGAGATTACAGATATTGAGTTGATGCAATATATCCCCGGTCCGGATTTTCCCACCGGCGGCCAGATTCTGGGCGTGGGCAGCATTCGGGAAGCCTATACCACCGGACGGGGTTCGATCACCATGCGCGGTGTCGCGACTATTGAAACTATCGAACATCGCGGACGTCCCGACAGAGACGCGATCGTGATTACCGAGTTGCCTTACCAAACGAATAAGGCATCGATGATTGAACGCATCGCCGAGATGGTTAACGAGAAGCGTCTCGAAGGCATCTCGGATATCCGGGATGAGAGCGATCGCGACGGGATGCGAATTGTCATCGAACTCAAGCGCGATGCCTACCCTCGCGTCGTCCTCAATAACCTGTACAAACAAACCCCCTTACAGGCCAATTTCGGAGCGAATATGCTGGCGCTGGTCAACAGCGAACCGCAATTACTCACCCTCAGACAGTTCCTCACCGTCTTCCTAGAATTCCGCATCGAAACCATCGAACGCCGGACGCGCTATGAACTGCGAAAAGCAGAAGAACGGGACCATCTGTTACAGGGATTGTTAATTGCCCTAGAGAATTTAGATAGCATTATTGCACTAATTCGACGGGCAGCAGATACCCCCAGCGCTAAACAAGAATTAATCGTTACTTATGAATTTTCTGAAGTTCAAGCGGACGCCATTTTGCAAATGCAATTGCGCCGCTTAACCGCATTAGAAGCCGATAAAATTCAACAAGAACACGATGACCTGCAACTGACTATCACCGATTTGCGGGATATTTTGGCAAGACGGGAACGGGTGTTAGAAATCATTGAAAACGAAGCGACAGAACTCAAAGCCAAGTTTTCCACCCCCCGTCGCACCGTCATCGAACACGCCGAAGGTGAAATCGATGTTACCGACTTAATCGCTAATGAAAAAGCCCTGGTGATGATTACGGAACAAGGGTATATCAAACGGATGCCGGTGAATACCTTCGAGGCGCAAAGTCGGGCCACCCGAGGCAAATCTGGGGCGAAGATTAAAGAGGATGATGGAATTGCCCATTTCTTAACCTGTCGCGACCATGATGCCATTTTGTTCTTCAGCGATCGCGGGGTGGTGTACTCCCTGAATGCCTATCAAATTCCCACCGGGTCTCGCACCGCCCGAGGCATGGCAATTACTCAAATGTTGCCGATTCCCTTTAATGAAAAAATCACCTCTCTTGTCTCGGTGGAAGAATTCTCCGATGATGAATATTTAGTGATGCTCACTAAAGGCGGTTACATTAAAAAAACTGCCCTCTCTGCCTTTTCTAATATCCGCGCCAATGGATTAATTGCTATCTCTTTATCCGAGGGCGACGAATTGCGTTGGGTCCGGAAATCGCGACCCGAAGATACCATTATCATCGGTTCCGCGAAGGGAATGGCGATTCATTTCAAAGCGGATCATAAACAACTCCGTCCTCTGGGTCGCGCCACCCGAGGGGTGAAATCCATGAACCTCCGGAAAGGGGATAATATTATTAGCATGGATGTGCTCCCCTCTCAAGTGACTGCTGCAATGGAGGAGGCGATCGAGGATGAAAATCTCGAACTCGATGTAGAACTCGATGCAGAACTCGATATCGAACTCGAACAGGAAGAAACCGATCTGCAAACTGAGGAGACCGAAGGGGAAGAAGAGAACATTGCCGAAACCTCTTCCTATCCAGGACCTTGGGCCTTGGTGATTACTACTGGCGGGTTTGGTAAACGGGTTCCGGTGACGCAATTCCGCCTACAACGACGGGCCGGAAAAGGCGTTTGTGCAATCAAGTTCCGCAATGAAAAAGACCGTCTCGCGGCTTTACGAATTGTCAATGAAGATGATGAATTGATGATTGTGACCAATCGCGGGATTATCATTCGGCAGGCGAGTAAGGCGATTTCTTCTCAGTCGCGATCGGCCCGAGGGGTGAGAGTTCAGCGTCTCGATTCTTCGGATGCGATCGCCGGAGTGGCCTTAGTTCCCGCATCCGGTGAAGAAGATGACCTCACCACGGACAACGCAATCGACATGGATATCGAAGCTGGAGTTGATGTAGTCACCGTATCTGGTGAGGAAGATGACCTCACCCCGGACAACGGAACCGAAGAGGAAAATTAAATCTCTCTGAACCGTTAAAAGTTGCCACAACTGGCAGGTTTTTTACCCTGCCGGTTGTAGTAACTTACAATCAGTTTATAATAGAAAAAGCGAGCCGGATGCTCGCTTTCTTTATAACTAATTTATATTATCAAAAAACACAATTCAGAACAAATACCCGTGTTAAATACTCTCAACCTTACTTTAAAATCCAACAGTTTCTGGCGATTAGCCGCCGCTTTATTCGGGGGTATTTTAATGGGATTAACCCCCGCCCCCTTCAATGCTTGGCCCTTAGCTTGGATTGCCTTAGTTCCCCTGTGGATTCTCCTAGTCAAAACCGGAGAAAACCCATCAGAAAGTCAGCGAATCTGGCAGGGGAAATTTTTAGGATTGCCTTTATTATGGGGAATCGGATATCACGGAATAGCCTTGTTTTGGATTACCGGAATTCATCCGATGACTTGGTTGGGGGTTCCTTGGCTGGCAAGTTTAGCGATCGCATCCTTTTGTTGGACCTTCATCACCCTCTGGGGTGCAGCATTAGTCATCCTTTGGGCCATCATTCTGACCGCCATAATTCGCCTATTTACAAAGCGTTCTGGACATCCCCCCTCTCCCTGGGTTCGGGTGGCGATCGCCACTGCCGTTTGGTGTAGTTTAGAAGCCTTATGGAGTGCAGGAAATCTCTGGTGGACCGCCCTTGCCTTTACCCAAAGTCACCAAAACTTAGTCATTTTGCACCTGGGACAACTATCAGGACCGACCACCATTACCGGGGCGATCGTCATCGTTAATGGATTAATTGCTGAAGCCATCTTGTGCTTCAATTCTAACCGAAACTCTCCCCCCCGAACCCGAGGGCTATTATTAGCCTCTCCGATTATTTTATTCCTAATTGTACATGGAATTGGATTTGCTCTCTACAATCGCCCCCTGCTCCAATCTCCGGAAAATGCCTTAACCGTTGGCATTATTCAAGGGAATATTCCCAATGAAATTAAGTTTGATTCCCAGGGATGGCGTCGCGCCTTGGAGGGATATACCACAGGCTATCAAGAGTTAGCCGAGGCGGGAGTGGATGGCATTCTGATTCCGGAAACTGCATTTCCCTATTTATGGACGGATGAAAATACCCGTTACAGTTCCTTTTATCAAACCATTCGGGATTATAATGCCGTGGCTTGGGTGGGAACTTTTGGCAGTCGAGAGGGCAATTTTACCAATAGTTTAATGACGGTAACTTCCGATGGAGAAACCTTGAGCCGGTACGATAAAACCAAGCTGGTTCCCTTGGGAGAATATATTCCATTTGAGGAAATTTTTGGTAAAATCGTCTCCAGGTTATCACCGTTAGAGGCGCGGTTAGTGGCGGGGAAACCGGATCAAGTATTTGATACGCCCTTCGGACGAGCGATCGCCGGAATTTGTTATGATTCTGCCTTTTCTGAACTGTTTCGACGACAAGCAGCAGCCGGAGGGGAGTTTATCCTGAGTGCCTCTAATGATGCTCATTATACAGCAACCATGATGGAACAACATCATGCTCAAGACGTGATGCGGGCGATCGAGACCGATCGCTGGGCGGTTCGCGCAACTAATACAGGGTATTCGGCGATCGTCAATCCCCAAGGCAAAACCTTATGGATTTCCGAACAGAATACCTATCAAATTCATGCGGATACAATTTACCGACGCCAAACTCAGACCCTTTATGTGCGATGGGGAGATTGGTTATTATTTGGCTTCTGGGGACTAGCGGCGATCGGTTGTGGGGTTGATTATAGAAGGAGATAACTCCGGAGGAAACGACAGCAAGTCGTGACGACGAGCTAAAAAACAGCAAGTCTTTACTACAAACTTGCTGTTTCTTAGGGTTGGTTGACAGTTGGATTAAATTATTCTATTATTGATGAATAATAAAATGAATTAGCGGCAGTTTTGGCGGCGGCGAGGGTCTGATTTCCAGAGCCACTCAATTAAAATCAAACAACAAAAACAGGAGAAAAACTGTGTCTAATGCAGAACCCATTAAAATAATTTTAAAACTGGTTAAAATTTTTGAAGGATTATTGATTCCTTATGTGACGGAAAGTGGGTTAGCGCGGGCGCTGAAAACCGACCGCCAACTTCCGAGTTTTATCGCCCTGATTGTCGATTTGCGTCGGGATAAGGTAGCCGGATTGTTTGAGGCGGTTGAACCCCATTTCAAGGTCACAGAAGTGGCCATGCGAGAAGCGATTCGGGCGCAGTCGGGGTTTACTTTAGTCCATAAAGAGACAAATATTGCGGTGAATCTGTTGCTGTTAAAAGATGAATCGTTTTGGCAGTCTCTATTTAGTCGGCGCAAGTCGATTACGGTGCAACTGAACCCCGAGCGATCGCTTTGGATACCGTCCTTGGAAGATATTTTTCTGGAAAAACTCATGGAATATCGGGATAGCGATCGCAATGGAGATCAACTCTGGCGGGATTTGGTTTGGATGCTGAAAGTTCAAAATCAGGATTTAGACTTTGAGTATCTTCGCGAATGGGCGATCGCACTCCATACCGTCGATATCTACGAGCGCGCATTAGGGGAAGCAGGATTTGACATCCTGTAACAAGAAAAAACCGGAGTGCAAGGGGATAACCGCAATTTGGAAGTGCGGTAAGCGCAGCTATGCCGTAGGCTTTGCATCTTGCTCCCTATTGTTATAGTCATCCCAACCCCTTGACACAGGTTAGAAAATAAAAGTAGGGACATAACCCGGTTATGTCCCTACAGAATTGATGAATCAAACATCAGATTCTGCTAAACTTTTAAAGCTCGGCGAGCTAATTTAGCATAAGTTTTGACCGTTTGATAGGGCATTTGTAAATCCGAGGCGATCGCCTGTAAGGATTCTCCTAATTCACGACGGGCGAGGATAGTGGCCCAGGTTTCGGCAATTTCCCGAGCGCGATCGCCCCCTTTGCGCTTCCGTTGGCCGATAAATAATTCCGTTAATTCCCCAATCCGTTCGGCTAACATTCCTTGGATAGAAGGAATCGGAATCGCTTCCTCAACAGACCATCCTAAGCGGGTTTGACCTAATCCAAAGGTAGTTTTATGTCCCGTTCCGCAATAGGGAGCAAATTGTCCCAAAGTATAGAATAACCGCTCGAATTCCGGGACTTCTCCCGACTGGCGAGATAATCCAAATTCCACCAATCCCGTAAATCCGGTGACCATGCCTTTTTTACCGGCAGCCACTTTCGCTGATTGCAATTCGTGACGGTGAATTAATACCGATTCTTCCACCCATTTTAAAAACAGGTCGCGATCGATATTCATCCCCGAGAAATCATTCCACCGGCGCAAATAACTATGAAAAACATTGGCCGGGACCGGCAAGGGGAAGTGATGTTTCTTCCGACGGAAACTCGTCGGGGTCATAAAACTCAGTTGCAGGGTGGAAGAATTCATCTCTTGGGAGGCGAATAATTGCCGATAGGTCGTCGGCGCAATCGAAATTTTACAGGACTTAATTTCTAACGGCGCTTTCCGCAAGGCGATCGTCTCGGGTAACTGCTTCACCCACTGTTGCAAAAACTGAACAACGGGTTTAGAAAGTGCCGTCACATACCACCGATAGGTTTCTCCCGGTTGCAGTTGAAAATCTTTGCCGCAGGAGACTAATTTTCCTTCTAAACCGGAGAGGGTAAAGGGTTTTTCCGTCTGGACATCATGTAAATAGGCAGACAGTTCCGGGTCAGATTGTCGCACTTGGTCTAAAAACCAAGCGTGCAATCCAATGGTATATTGCGCGTACAGATAATCCGCTGCCCGAGGGGTCACTTCAAAGACTAACCCGAGCAATTCTGTATCCGCAGGCCAGGTGAGGTGAGAGGTCACGGCCTCTTTGGGGAGGGTTCTGGGGACTTCCACAGGCGTTGGGTTGGGAACATAACGGGGGGAAAGGACTTCCCGGAGGGGGGTTTTGGTGATCGGCAGGGGAGACAAAGTTAAATTGGAGATCATGATAATTTCCTTGGGTGTAGTATAAAAAACGTTCAGGGGCGTAAGCAACGCTCAGAATGGGAATTTGCTAAAAGGTAAAGTTGGAGTTAACCCTCAATCACTTCGACACCGGGGATTGATTTTAAAAATCTGCCAAACTAACATAACAATTCCTCAATTAAAATCCGGACAAATATGAGACTGATACAACTTCAACCGGGCGCAACGTTTAGGGCTGCTGGCAAATGGGGAGGTCCGCTTGGGCTTGGGGATGGGCTTTTAAATAATCCGTAAGCCAATTACAGCCAGTTTCCAGCAATTCATCTAATTTTTTGATGCGCCACCACCTCAGTGTATTGTCTGTTCCCACGGTGACCAGGCCTTCAAGATTCGAGAGAAAGGTCATGCTTAAAACATCGGTTTCATCAGCTTTGAATTTAGCCAAAATGGGTTTAGAAAGTTGACCCGTGAGTAAGAAAACTGTAACGGTTCCATCAGTTCCTGCGGTGGCTAAGAGTTCTCCGGTGGGATTAAAACTCAGGCTGGTGACCCAAGGAGTATCACTGTTAAATTTATCCAGTTCTTCACCGGATAGATTCCATAAGCGAATTTTGCCATCGGCAGAGGCGATCGCCAGCCGGTCACCCTGGGGACTAAAGCTAATGCTACTAATTTGACCGTAGGGAAAGGGAATTTCATCCACTTGGTTGGTCGAGAGATTCCAAATTTGTAATCGTCCCGGTCCATTATTGAAGGCAATTTGCTGTCCATCAAAACTAAAACTCAGGCTTTTGACTTCCCCACGGCTATGATTTAACTCCGGCTGTAGGGGTTGACCCAACTGATTCCAAAGGCGAATCGTTCGATCTTCCCCAGCGGTGGCCAGAGTCTCTCCATCCCAGCTAAAACTAAGGGTAGAAATCCGAGTTTTATGAGCTTGAAAGGGGGGAATCACAGATTGACCGGAACTGGTCCAAATTTGCACCTTTCCATCGGGGTGAGCGGTGGCAAACCGTTCCCCATCCGGGCTAAATCCGATCCGGACAAATTGATTGTCGACAGGGATTTTAGTCGATCGCGCCATCATTTTCGGTGAGTTACTGGGGGCTGGTTTCTCGTTTTCAGACAAGGGTGCATTGCTGGGAGTTTGAGTCAGGGGAAAGGGCGGATTGCGCTGGTGGGAAATATCCCAAAGTCGGACGGTTCCATCCACTCCTCCGGTGACTAAACGCTCTCCATCGGGACTAAAGGTCATGCTGGTAATTCGATCATGACGATCGCCTTTAAATTGCTTGATTAATACCCCTTCTAACGTCCATAGGCGCACCTTTCCATCAAATCCAACAATTGCAATTTCCCCCCTATTGGGATGAAAACTCATGCTATTCACGGCACTTTGAGCCGTGTTAAACTCCGAGAGTTCTTGACCCGATAGATTCCAAATTTTCACCGTTCCATCAAATCCAGCCGTTGCTAATAATTCCCCGTTGGGGCTAAAGCTCATGCTGTTGACTGATGGTTGAGCATCCGGGGTCGAACTGAACTCTTTGCGGGGATTTGGCGGAATGGTCAAGGTTGCTTTACGTTGGCCATTTAGATTCCAAATTTGCACGGTTCCCTCGACTTGAGCAGTGGCAAAGTGTTCTCCGTCGGGACTAAAGCTCACGGTATTTATTTGACGGTTCACGCTTCCTATTTCATTAAGCAACTTTCCTTGCTGATTCCAGACTCGGACTGTGCCACTTTCTGAAGCGGTAGCGAGGCGCGTACCATCGGGACTAAAACTAACGCTATCAATTGCTTCCGTTTCGGCGGTGATCGCCCCAATCGGGGTTCCATCCCGTTGCCAAATTTGGACGGTTCCATCCTCGGAAGCGGTGGCAACTCGCGTACCCTCTGAATTAAAACTAACGCTATCAATAGCACTTTTATGAGTACCAATGGTCCGGAGATGCTCCCCCGCCCGAGTCCAAAGTTCCACCCTCCCATCTTCTCCAGCGGTGGCTAAAAAGTCTCCATTAGGACTGAATCGGACACTGCGAACTGCACCTTGATGTCCGCTGAGTTGATTTTTTTCATGGATTTGGTGGAGGATGGTTTGTAAGGCATACAAAGGGCTAATCGTGGGATAATTGGTTAAGCGCCGATCGCCCTTAACTAGGGCTTTTAAATCTTGTCCCGCTTGCATCGCCAGTAACAAGGCTTCGAGTTCCACCCCTTCAGATTCAAACCACTTTAAAGCATTCGCCCCTTGGCGCTCAATTAACGTGCCTTTTTGGGCTTCTTTTAAGGCAATGGTGCCGCGACAGACGATAATTGTGGCCAGAACTACCAGTCCCGTAATCCCCCAATAAGCTCGTTTGAGCATCCGATTGGCTTGTTGTTGGGCTTCAGTTAAAATGCGATTGGCTTCTATCTGTTTTTGGTTGGCTTCCGCTAACAGGTGAATCGCTTTTTTCTCCGCTTCTAGGGCTTTTTGGACCTCGCGTTTTTCCACCTCTTGGCTGGCGGCGAGAAACTGATAGTCGCGATCGCTTAAACTATGGGTCGTCGCCCATTGTTGAGCATCTCGTAACGCCTGTCCCCGCAACAGTCGCGATTCATCCTGGCAATTCGATACCACCCAAGCGGATAACGCTTCGGCATAAGGCCGCAAATCTGCTAATGCCTGTTCCACCCAATGCTCATTAAAAACTAAGGCATAAATTGGGTTATAAACAGTTAATTTAGAATGGCGCTTTAGGGTTAAACCCGATAGCTGCAATTCCAGTTGTTCCGGACTGTTATCAGCAGGGAGTTCTCCAGAGAGTAAGACTTGCTGATACAGTCCTAATAGCCGACTGGCCTTTTGTTCATTTCGCAGGAGGCGATCGCGCAGGGTTTTTAAATGGGGGGGTTCATCCTGGGATTCCCAGTTGTCCACAATTTGCGATCGGGCCAACTCTTCCACCCTTTCCGCCTCCATCCCAGCCTCAATTGGACTGTCAGCCGCTAACACCAATTGACAGAGTTTCTGGGTCAAAAACGGTTGTCCATTGGTCCAGTTTAAAATCTCCTCCAGAACCACTTCTGGGCGACTACACCCTTGTTCTAATCCCTCCGCCAAGGGTTGAGCTTCGTGAATTTTAAACCCCTCAATTTGAATCGCCCGACCGATATTAAATGGGGTGCGACTTTTATCCTGAATCAACTCCGTGGGGGTGGCAACCCCCAATAACACAAAGGTTAAGCGTTTGTATTCGGGGTTTTGGGCTCGTTTATTATAACAAGCCCGAATTGCTGCAAAAAAGTCATCAATCGGAAAATTTAACCCCAGAACGCTATCAATTTCGTCGATAAAAATGACGATATTTTCTGACATCCGCACCAGCAGAACCGAGTCGATAAATTCATGCAAGCGTTGGACAGGGGAGAGTTCATCGCGATCGCGCAACCAGGTTCTAAACTCCAGGCGACTGAACAAATTAAAATAACTGACCAGGGTATGAATAATCCCGCTATACCACTGCACCGGGGTCACGTCTTTATTCCCGATCGCCGATAAATCGATCGCCGCACAAGCACATCCCTCCGTTTGGAGGGTTTGCATTGTGCGTAGTTGCAAGCTGGATTTACCCATTTGCCTGGATGTCAGGACATAGCAAAACTCTCCCGCCTTGAGATTCTCATACAGTTCGCGATCGGCTTTACGGACCACATAGGTGGGAGAATCGGGCGGTAAACTTCCCCCGACTTGATAGTACATTGACGTCAGTTTTTTATTCATCCAGTCACCCATCTTTACCTGCATTGGCCCTCGGTTTTAACCCTGAACAACCTTGAAAACCCTTCAGCCCTCTTTCAACCCTGTGATTTACGGCAACTCAAAGTCCGTTTCTTCTAAATCACTCCCCCCACTACAGTTAATCAATCGTTCACTCGGTCTTGTCCTAAAAGGAACTAACGTTCCAGCCCGGTCTTGAAAAACACTTAGTAAATAACGCCCCGGTCGCATCAGTGAAAATTCATAATTCGGTTGGTTAGGGCCATTAGAATAAGCCGGAAATCGAGCTAAAGCATTATCTGTATTGGGGTCAATCACCACCACATAAATTCCTCGGGAATTCTGGCGCTCAATCCCATAAATTCTTCCAGAAATATAGCAAGCATCTTTACTTTGTTTACGCTGTGCTAACCCTTGATTTATGGTCTGGGATTTCAACTCCCATGATGACACACCCGAACAGGTTTCAGAAACTGCTGATGGCACAGTGGGTTGCACCCGCTGAACCCGATCAGACCCTCTACTGTCTGCACCTAAGCCAGAAGATAGCGCTAAGTTTTGGTTGTTTTCCCTAGAGCAATTATCCGGAAAAACTCTCACGGTTTGAGAATGGACTGCCGGAGTAAAACACGCAGGAATTGCCAAGGCTACCATCATGATAATTTCGGGTAGATGTTTGAGAGTCATGGAAACTTATCAGCTCCTCGAATATAACTGGCCCGACTATGGTAAGAAGCCCCTAAATCTCAATTATTCATCGAGTCGATTGCGGAAATATTGGCGATACAAATCACATCGTTCGACGGCCTCATTCCCTTGAAACTTAACTAACCCCATGCTATGTAATTTAAACGCCTGTTCTGAAGGCAAGCGCACCGGATTTGGACTAAAAACAACCTCTTTCATAGCTCTTGCCAATGCCGGATGCTGTTCTAAATTCCACAGATGACGCCGCAAATGGTCGTTATAAAAACCCGCTTCGGTGGGAGCCGTTTTTAATAGGGCTTCTAGGGTAATGTCTTGTCGAGCGATATGATAGAGCGCCAACCGCACTAAAAAGGGGTGTCCTCCTACCATATTCATGAGACGATTGACGTCAGTTTCGCACCAATTGATTCCATATCGCTGGGCTAAATCTTGGACGAGATTGGGGGTAAATTCCGGTAATTCAATCGGTAATCCCACGTTAAAGGGGGATTGATTGATATTCATGGGAATGTAAACTTCGGTAGAATGAACTACGACTAAGCGAAGTTTTTTCCAAATCTCGCGCCGTTTTGATTCTTCGTGCCATGCGCGCAATAAGCCAAAAAAGTCATCGGCAATATCCGGATGTTGAAACACCCGGTCTACTTCATCGAGACATAAGGCTAAAGGGGTGTTAATTTCTTGGAGAAGATAGTCTTCAAAGTATGATTTGCAGTTGACATTACTGCCTAAAAAATCATCCCAATATTCTGGAAGTTTATTGGGGAGTTGTAACTGCTGACCGATATAGGCACAGAACCATTGTAAGAATTTGTCCAGGCTGGCAAATACCCCTTTATCAGCTAGATGAAAGCTCAAATGAACCGGGCGATAGCCATGATTAGCCGCATGATTGAGAATGCGAGCCATTAAAGAAGTTTTGCCCATTTGTCGCGGTGCTTTGATCCGAATCAGCGCACCGGGTTGCAAAATCATTTCATAACAGCGCTCTTCGATCGGGGGGCGATTGACGTAAAAGGGAGAAGCTAAATCCACTTGACCTTCCGGGAGTTCCGGTCCGGCAAAGGGGAGGGGACGACCATCGGCGCTTTCCCAGGTAGGGGTTAAGGCGCTGATGACGGCGGATTCTACCGCAACTTGCCGAGGGAGACTACCCGTGTCGATCGCCTGTAGCACTTCGCTGACGATCGCCGGGGTATCGGTAGGCGATCGCCACTCGCGCTGGGGTACACCTTGTAATAAGGCGCGCAGATCATAGCTCACCGGGGAATCCGTCGGCCAATTGATCCGAATCGCGAACATATCCAGTGTGCCATCTTTGCGGGTTTCTCGCACTTCTCGGGCGAGGCGCACTTCTTCAATTAATAGGTCACTAAAAGCGGATTGTCCCGAGAGCAACAGTAACAAGCGATCGCAAGCTTGCAGTTCCTGTTGCAGTTGTCCCAATCCCTTCTCTCCTGACTGGGGATGATTCCCCGCGAGGATGAGTTGATGACCCGCACTGGCGATCGCCTGGGTTAATGGCGTCAGGAGTCGTTCATCCGGTTGGCGATCGCCGAAAAATATGGCAACTTTCCGACTCACCATTGCTGCCGTCGAGACAGGGGCGATCGCACTTGCTGTCTCAGGTAACACCAGAGAGTCTGCACCTCTGGCGGTTGATGAACCGAGATTCACCTCCAAACCGGATAACGCCGAGGCGCGATGTTGCACCCAGCGTTGATCCAAAAATGCTCGCAGTTCGCTTTCCTTCCCGCGAGTCCCCCCTTCAATGCCAAATTTTTTATAAACTTGACCCATCCGTTTGAGGCAGGCTCCTTTTGAAGTTTCTACCTGTTCGGCAATCTCTTCATAATCCTGATCCTCGGCAAACCGTAGCAAAAAGACTCGCTCCTGATCGGGAGAAAGCTGATGCTGATGAGCGATCTGAGTTAGGAACTCGCGGGAAAACACCGATTTACTGCCCCTTTAACGATACAATAACAGAGACTCTGATATCCTCGGATAGTTCCTCTGTTTCAGAGGGTATCCCAGAATTCTGCTCCATTTATAAGATATCTTACTACGGAACCGATGAGTTATCCGGATTAATTCAGATTTTTCAGAGGGTAAAGCCCCAATCCCGGGAAAAAAATGCAGTTGTGGAGGATGAACTGCCTATTTAAAGAGGCTAACCGAGGTCTGTTTGATGACCAGGAGACCCCAATCAGCCCTCCCTGTGCCGAGGGGTGAGTTTTCAGAGGATGGTTTCAGGGAACCGCAATATCTGGACCTCATGAGTCCCAGAACCGCTAGATTGAGGTTTTGCCTGTTCTCAATCCTCTCTGCCTTCCCTCCTGCTGTTGCACCCTTTCGGGAAAATCCCTGACTGTTGACAGAGGTGAGCTCATGGGTGATCGGCTAGGATTAACGTGAATAAAGCGAACCTCTATGAATGGTTAGAATAAGTTGGATGCCCTATAGGATGGGTCAATTTGCCATTAAATTTTAGTTCGCTGTTATTCTTGAATTTCTAACGTTGAATAATGAATTCCGATGGACAATCAATTTCCCTTCTCTGGGTTGATCTCCCCTAACCGCTTTCTTCCGGTGCAGGAAAGCGTCCTGTCTCAGGATAATTTTTCTGACTTGGCGATTGCGGGAAAGGGTATCAAAATTCTTAATTGGAATGTTGCCAAAAATAATAATACTTCTAAATGGGCTAATGATTTTTTTCAAATTGTGGAAAGTCATCAGCCTGATTTAATCTGTTTTCAAGAAATTGAGTTAAATAAAAATACCCAAAAAGTTTTAGCGTTAGAAGCAATGGGATGGAGGTTTGCTCCGAATTTTATCGATTTTTATTACAATACTTATTGTGGGATATTAACCGCATCTAAAGTTCAGCCGGTTACCAGCAGAGCCATTCTGACTTCCGAATTTGAACCCGTTACCAATACTCCGAAGGTTTCGCTAATTGCTGAATATCCCTTAAAGGAAACGGGACAAATGCTCTTAGTGGTGAATACTCACGCGATTAATTTTGTCAACCTTTATAAGTTTAAATCGCAACTCCAGAAACTAGAAGCGGTTTTAGGCGATCGCCGAGAACCGTTGATTATCTGTGGAGATTTTAATACCTGGAGTCAAGGGCGGTTTAATTTGTTGAAGTTAATGGCAAACCGACTGAATTTAAACCCGGTGCAGTTTTCAATACAAGACCAAGCTAAACTAAAAACATTTTTGGGATCGCCACCTTTAGACCATATTTTTTATCGCGGGTTAACGCCCAAACTACAGACGGCCAAGGTTTTAGATAAACTGTACTCATCGGATCATAAACCGATGGTCGTGGAATTGACCCTTGTAGTGTAACCTAGAAAACGCAGAGCAGAAGAAGAAGGGTTAAATCGGGAAACTGTGGATCTAAATTATATGGCATTGGAGATCGCAACCATCGTCGCCTTTTATGGAATGGGATGGGTGACGGCAGGTCATGCCGTCATGACGGTGCGATCGGCCCGGGGTGCAGTAGCTTGGGCAATTTCTTTGGTTACTTTTCCGTTTATTGCCATTCCCCTGTATTGGGTGTTTGGAAATCACAAATTTTATGGATATGCCGATGCTCATCGCTATGCTGACCGCGAATATCGGTGGATTAGTCAACAAGTTTATCAGGATATTCGAGAATTCTCCTCTGCTGAACCGGAAAATTTTACGGAGATTGCCCAATTAGCCGATGAATTGACGCAACTCCCTTTTACCTGGGGGAACGCGGCGAGTTTACTGATTGATGGAACCGAAACCTTTCCCGCGCTTCTCAAGGCGATGGATGCAGCAAAAGATTACATCTTGATTCAATTTTACATTGTGCGAGAAGATGAAATTGGCAATGCTTTTAAGCAAAAAATGATTGCCAAATCCCGGGAAGGAGTGCGGGTTTATTTTATTTATGATGCGATTGGTTCTTATGCTCTTTCTGCTGAATATTTGCGGGAAATTAGAAGCAGTGGAGTTTGGGTTACCTCCTTTAATAGTACGAAACGAAGACGAAACCGATTTCAGATTAATTTTCGGAATCATCGCAAAATCTTAATTGTTGATGGCAAACAAGCTTTTATTGGGGGGTTAAATCTGGGGAAAGAATATCTGGGAAAAGACCCGCGTCTGAGTCCTTGGCGAGATACTCATTTAGAACTGAAAGGTCCCTCGGTCCAATGCGTTCAAATCGCTTTTCTCAAAGACTGGTATTGGGCAGTTCGAGAAATTCCGGAGGTCGATTGGACGATTCAACCGGATCCGGAGAATCAAACGGCGATCGTTGTGCCTACGGGTCCCGGAGATCAACTCCCCGCTTGTACCCTTTTTATGGTGAGTCTGATCAATAGCGCCCGGAGTCGCTTGTGGATCACGAGTCCCTATTTTGTTCCGAATGAATCTGTCCTCACTGCTTTAAAATTGGCAGCATTGCGGGGGGTAGATGTGCGAATCTTATTACCCAATCGCCCGGATCATATCCATGTTTATCTCGCTTCCTTGTCCTATATCACAGAAGTAGAACGCACTGGCGTTAAGGTGTATCGCTATCGCCCTGGATTCCTGCACCAGAAAGTTTTCCTCATCGATCGCACTCTGGCCGGAGTCGGAACCACCAATTTAGATAATCGCTCCTTTCACCTCAATTTTGAAATTATGGCCTTTGTCGCAAATCCTCGCTTGGTTACTGATGTCGAAACCATGCTAACAACTGATTTTGACAACGCTTATTTAGTTGATCGCCATCAACTTGACCATCGCAAACTTTGGTTTCGGTTAGCAGTGCGTGTGGCCCGGTTAATGTCCCCTATTCTTTAGGGAACCCCACAAAATAAAACCGCCAAAACCTTCGTAATGACTCCTTGATTGAGTAATTTTTAGAGAAACCCCGTCAAGGGGGGACGTTGAACATTTGGATGATTTATTTTTTGCAATCCTTTTGGGGATATTGTCAAAATCTGTGTAAGTCCAGCAGAAATAGGGAACAAGATGCTCCCAGTCCTGATTACACGGGTTGTAGAATTGTTTTAAGCCCCCCTTAAAAAGGGGGGTTGGGGGGATCTCTCGGGAATGAAAGCAATAGGTCTCAAACCCTTACTGATTCCAGACAAAGACTTGGGCTTCATATTCACCCAAATCAAGAACTAATTGGTTATCGTGAGATTCAATATCGTAGTTTCTCGTCCACTCGTGCCATTTTCCATTATCGGGAAAGTCGGGAATAGTATAACCTCCCAGAAAATTGCCGGAAAAATTGGCAACTACGATGACTCGTGATCCTTCGTCATTCCAGCGAATATAAGCCAGAACTTGATCGTCAGGATTTTCGTGAATAAACTCAATGTTTTCACTTTGAATCGCATGATTCTGTTTGCGTAAGGCGATTAATCCCTTGTAGTAATCAAACAAGCTGCGGTTACGTTCGTTGTCTAAAAGATACCATTTGAGTTCACAGGTTTGATTAGGATGGCGGCAGCTATCTTGACCAAATTCTTGACCCATCCATAGCATGGGAATTCCCACGGTGGTCATGAGGATGGCGGCCCCTAACTTAGTTCGACCAAAAGCCGGGTCATCAAAAATGCCGCGATCGCCTAACAAGTTGAGGATTCGCTCCTGGTCGTGATTGGATAGATAGTTAATCACATTGGTTGAGTCCTCATACCCCTGTTTTTTGCAATCTAGCACTTCCTTGAGCTGTTCAATGTCAAAGCTATCATTATTGCAAATATAATCTACTAAAAAGTAGTGAAAACTATCATGCCAACAGCCATCCATTGGCCCTTCAAACCGGGCATATTTGGGTTTTTCGGGGATATGTTCTCCGATATTATAAAAGGGCTTAGGCCCAGCGGTTTCTCGGGCGAGGTTGGCAATCCAATGTAAATACTCCCAATTGGCGAGTTGACTCAAGGCATCATAACGCAGTCCATCAATGTGATATTCTTGAATCCAATACTGGATGACATCCCCAGTAAAGGACCAGGCTGGACGAATATCTAAGTTTTCATCATGATGGTCGTAATTAAATTCTGGACCCCACCAATTGTTCTCATCTTCGGGATAATGCTTATAGTGATAGTACCAGTAATCACGGTCAATTTTTAACAAGGGACATTCCTCATTAGAATGATTTAATACTATATCCATAATCACCCGAATTCCTCGGGCATGACATTCATCAACGAAGCGTTTTAACTCGAAGGAGGAACCGTAATGGGGAGCCGGAGCAAAATAGTGAATGACCTGATAACCCCAGCCTTGGTCTCCTGCCATGACGGGCATTAATTCGATCGCATTAATCCCCAAATCGGCTAAGTAATCTAATCGAGCGATCGCTGCTTCAAAGCTGCCTTGTTCTCGGTCTTCTTTCTGACCGCAAAAGTTACCGACTAGCATTTCATAGATGACTAATTCCCCATTACTGGGTAAGTGAACCTGGTCATGCTGCCAAACATAAGTATCGACAATGGGTTCGCCGTCTTTAATGCGGAGAATTCCATTTTGCCCCGTTTTATCAATTTCCTTGGCATAAGGGTCGATCGCATAGACCCAGGAATCCGGGTCTAAATATTCGGTTTTGGTCTGAACTCGAAATTTATACTCATAAACCCCATCTTCGAGGTTGACTGAGGTGCGAAAATAACCCTGGTCGTCTTTTTCCATCGGAATGTTTTCCCATTTGGAAAATGAGCCGATCAGTGCGGCCCCTTTATTATAGGGTGCAAACAACTTAAATTCAATCGCCTTAGCCATTAAAGTTCTCTCTTGTTTTAAAAAAATAAATCACTAGCACAACCCACTCGGTGTCTGTTGAGACTCCTGAGAGTTGGCTTAAAGGGAGTATGGGTCCAAAGAAGGGAAGGCTTTATACGAGATTCCTTCTTCCATCCAGGGAGAAATTGTCTGCTCGATTTAGCGAACCTTTTCTGGGAGGGAACGAAGGCGCTCTATGGAGTACCTTTTTGGGTCATGATAGGAATGATAACTCAACTCAATTGTCAGGACTCTCTAACCGCAGAAAGTATCATCTATCTATCGGAAGTTAGATCTTTAAGGAGGGGCGGCAAATGGGAAACCAAAACCTAGGGGTCAAGAGGGGAGAAGGCGATCGCTTTTGGGCGGTCCAAGGGTGAGTAAAAGGGGAAAGTTTTACCGGGGAGTGGATGCCCAGGCAGCCAGATATCTCCTGCTGCCGTTAAAATGGAACGATTGATAAAAACACCACTCGCACTCAGCTAACCGTCAACTGTATTAACGTCATGGAATTTAAAAGTCCTGCTTTTTTCATTGGGAATACCCTTCCGTTTGAACATACCTGCGATGGTGAAAAGACTTCTCCACCCCTGAGTTGGGACTCCCCCCCGCCTGGGACCATTAGTTTTGTTCTGATTATGGAAGATCCGGATGTGGCTACGCGCAGCTTAACCCACTGGCTGGCTTATGATATTCCTGCGAATATTCGTCACCTGCCTCACGGAGTGCCAAATGAACCGAGACTGGAACGAGGCGGAGTCCAGGGAAAAAATGATTTTGGCACGTTGGGATATAGTGCGCCTTGTCCCGAGGAGGGAACCCACCGCTATTTTTTCAAACTGTATGCCTTAGATACACTGCTTAGTCTGGAACCGGGGGCCAGCAAAGCGGAGGTGAAATCGGCAATGGAAGGTCATATTTTAGGGGCAGTGGAACTGATGGGACGGTATGGTAGAACGGGTTAATTGAGACCGGATGGGTGAGGGGTCCCAGCTATGGGTCGATCGCCTCGCCGGATTTACCCCAAATTTGGGTAGCCTATCCCACCCCTGGAGTACCTGACCCAGGTTAAACTATCGGTAAAGTCTAACCCGATGGTGTTCTGATGGCGAAGGTCTACAGTACGCAGGAGTTAATCGAAATTTTAGAGCAGGAGCGCCGCGCTTGCCTGAGAGGGGAGCGTTTGAACTTGTCGGCGACTCCGGCGATCGGGCTGCCAGTGGTTGACCAGTTCCTCAAGCCCGAAGGTCTGCAAAAGTTTACGGCTTATCAAGATTTTAAGGCAGCAGTGCATGACTATCAGCGATCGCACCAGGTGTCGGGTCTGATTTGCCATGAAATTACCCTCAAAGGCAAAACCCTCTCCTATCCTCAACTCCATGATCAGTTGATTGCGCTGCCGGAGGACCTAGAGACCCTGAAGGCGGCAAAACCTGCTCTGTTGTCGTTTTGGTTAGAAGTTACCGAGGGAATGGATTTGTATCTGCGGGTGAATAATGGGTTAAATGAGCGCCAAATTTCTAAAGCAGATGTGGAGGCGATCGCTCTGAAAACCGAATGGGCGACCCTGTTTAAATGGGAAAAATCCGACTTTCTGGAAATCCTCCTGCAACTGGGATGGGGTAAACCGGAAGAGGCATCCTATCGGCGATCGTGGCCCGAATCGGGGACTGAAGACATTCATGCGGTTAATCCGGGCAATCTACCCATTTGTTAGCAAAAACCCAGTTTCTCACCCAGCATTTCTAACCCAGGAGAAGAAACCGGGTTTTTCTCCTCATCTGCTGCTGATTTCCCCAAATTTGGGCAAAAACCCGGTTTCTAACCTTGTCAGGTCCCCCCCTCTAGTTGCTCAATTCCCCATTTTGCCAACTGCCCTCGATGCGGGTGCCGTCGGCATAAATATAGATGCCGGTTCCGTGTTTTTCACCTTCGGAAAATTGGCCTTGATAGCGATCGCCATTGGCGTAGGTGCAGCTTCCGGTGCCGTGAAATTTCCCCTCGGCAAATTCCCCTTCACAGCGATCGCCATTGGCAAAACTGTAGATGCCTTGACCGCTAAATTGACCATCGCGAAACGTGCCAGCATAACGATTCCCGTTGGCAAAGGTAAACACCCCTTCCCCATTAAATTTGCCTTCGACAAATTCCCCTTCATACTGATTGCCATTTTGAAAGGTTAGGGTTCCGCGTCCTTGAGGTTTGCCATTGACAAACGGTCCTTGATAACGGTTGCCATTGGTAAATTCCCGGACTCCTTCCCCATTAAATTGACCGTCCCTAAATTCCCCCTCATAGCGACTGCGATCGGCAAAGGTGAAAATTCCTCGGCCCTCGGGTTTGCCATTGACAAACTGTCCTTCATAGCGATCGCCATTGCTATAGTCCCGCACCCCTTGACCATTTAATTGGCCTTCGGTAAATTCGCCCTCGTACTTTCCGCCATCGGCAAAGGTATAAATTCCCTGACCTTGGGGTTGACTATTCACCAATTCCCCTTCATAACGATTGCCATTGGCATATTCACAAGACCCTTGACCGTTGAGTTTGCCATCGGCAACGGTTCCCGTGCAGCGGTTGCCATTGGGAAATACAAAGGTTCCGCTACCGGCAGGAGACCCTTCTACAAATTCCCCTTCAAATCGGATGCCATTCCCAGAAGTATAAGACCCGGTGCCGTGAAATTTGCCATCTTTAAATGCACCTTCGTAGCGCGTGCCATTGGCAAATTCCCGGACTCCGGTTCCATTAAATTGACCATTGCTAAATTCCCCTTCATATCGACTATTATCGGCAAAGGTATAAACGCCTCTGCCATGAGGTTGGCCCTCTTTAAAGTCTCCTTCATAGCGATCGCCATTGGCATAAGTGCAGACTGCCGGACCGCTGAGTTTGCCGTCTTGCAGTTCTCCCTCACAACGACCGCCATCGGGTAAGGTGACCACACCGGCGATCGCAGGCCAAGGAAGAGTCAATGCAAGGGCGATGGACAAGGGAATTCCCAATGAGTGGATAGAACGAAGCATGGATTTAATTCAGGGTAAACAACATTAAGTTAGGGGTTTGGGTTTCGCGTGGCGGTGAGATTCAGACGGACCACCCACCGCACCGAATCGAGTTACGAATCCTCTAGGCGGAATGGAATTCTCACAATTTGATTCTGCCGACCATTCTCCGACTGCTCAAATTGCCAACTTCTAATCTTGTCCATCGCTGAGTCATCTAGGGACGAATGACCACTAGACTCTACTAATCTGACGTCAATCACGTTACCCGAGGGGTCGATATCCACACTCAGTGAGACTACCCCTTCTAATCCGGCTTCTCGGGCAATTCTAGGATAGCTGGGTTTCCCGCAGCGACGGCATTCTACAGATCCAGAACCATCTGGGGAACCGTTGGGCGAACCGGCAGGACCTCCGGAATTAGCGCCCGGATCCATCGGACCAATGTTACCGCCAAAGGGTTCGGAGGCGGTATCATAATCACTGTTTCCCGTCCAGGTGGAGGGGGTAGTTGAGGAGGGATTTGGACCGCTAGAGTTGGAGTTGCCAGCGGTTTCTAAATCATTGAAAAAGTCAGAACCCGTCTCACCACTCCCGGGGTTCGGGTTGATGGCAGGAGATTCGGCAACACGCGGTGGCGCATTATTGGCATTGGGATTGAAGGGTTCATCCACTCCCAAATCACTGTCACTATTCCAAGTTGAAGGGGCGCTGTTCTGATAGTCCTCTATTCTCGGTGCAGGATTGGTCGGTTCCACTTGCGAGAACAAGTCGGGATTGCCGGTATTGTCCTCGGGTCTGGGGTTGAGGACCGGACTACTGGGTGTGGGTGGGATATTTGGGTTGAAGGGTTCCTCGGGGGTGTCATTAATGTTCTCATTCCACGGCGATCGCTCCGTGGGGTTGAGTTCCTCTACCGGAGGAGTCGCGTCTGAGTTGGGAACTTCGGTGAGCAACTCCTCCTCAGAGGTTTCGGGTAAACTGCCGGTAACTGGGGGTTCCAGGGAGCGCGGTTCGCTCACAGGTTCATCGAGGGACCGGATATTTTCAGCAAACGGATTCGACGAGGCAACCTCTTGATCCTCCAAGGCGATCGGTTGATTCGCGGAGTTCAAGTCGTTCATCCAGTCGGGTTCGGGACCCGGCGTTTGCGGGACCGTACTCACCACTGGGGGTTCCGGCAGTCTCTCCACCGGATTTACCTCGGGTAGGGGTTCTAAATTTTGGGCCTCCGGTTCCTGGGCGATCGGCGGACTTTCTACCGGATCCAGGGGCGCTGGGGCGGACAGAGATGGTGCTTCCTGGGGTGTTAAAGGTGCAGGACTGGGTTCCGGTTCCGGCGTCGGTTCCGGCATGAAGGGTTCGGGGACTGCGGTGGGTTGCTCTTGCAGTAAAGGTTCGGGTTCAACCATTTCCGGTTCTGGCAGGGGTTCCGGTTCTGGCAGGGGTTCCGGTTCTAACAGGGGTTCCGGTTCTGGCAGGGGTTCGGGTTCGACCATTTCCGGTTCTGGCAGGGGTTCCGGTTCCGGTTCCGGTTCCGGTTCCGGTTCCGGTTCCGGTTCCGGTTCTGGTTCTGGTTCCGGTTCTGGTTCCGGTTCTGGGATGGCTAATGCTTCCGGTTCTGGGGGTGGCGGGTCCTCCTCCGGTTCGGGTTCGGGTTCGGGTTCCTCAAGAACGATAAACTCAATGGGTTCCTCGATCGCCTCGGGCGATCGCGTCACCATCAAGTTCGCCATCAATGGCAAAAAAACCAAATGCACCACGGCTGAACCCACCAGGGTCCATCCAATCAGCTTTTTGATTTGCTCCTCTTGTTGTTCTCGTTGCGCCGCAGAAACGGTAGAAAAAGTCATGCCTGCTAGATCTCCTCAGAACATCAGGTGTGGACAACAGGGGCGCGATCGCGCTGTCCTGTTTCTCCAACACCCAAAAAATGCCGGAGTAACACCCCTTAAAGTTTTTAGCACTATTGAAAGTTATTAGCAATAGAGTCCTAAAAATATTAGCACTATTACAGCCAGTTCAGACAAAAATTACCCGGATCCAAGGGGGCGACGGTCCATATACCAAGGGGAATAATTTGTCAAGTTCTGGTTTTGGCGCTCAGTCTTAGGGCTTGAAATGCTTTTGGGGCAAGGAATTCGAGGCTTTTACCCTTCAATATCTAATAGAGGAAAGTCCCCAAGTTGAGGTAAAATCTTTCCTAGACCCTTGAAAGTCGGTTGCAATTGTGTATGGGTTTTTTAACAAAGTTTATTAAGAAGATAGAGGGGCCAGCTACAACCCCCACCCTTTCCTTACGGAACGCTGCGCCAGGTGGGGGTTTTTTACCATGAGTTTAAATATCCTTTCTTTGTGCTATTCATTCAATTTTTACCCAGGTTTTGATGAGAAAGGGTGAAACGTGAGAAAGGGCTTCACTTTGGCAGGATAAATGGAGTGCAACTGCCCGAGTCTGGTCTTTCATCACTTCAATGCGATCGCAACTGAGAACACCTTCCGGTGATTGATATTCAATTTTCAGGCAATAATAACTGTTGTCTTCATCTTGTTCTAAAATCTGACAGTTGACGGTATAATTAAACCAATTCCAACCTAAACGGTGAAGCAATTCTCGTTCCACAATTTGAGCCGGATGGGGTAAAAGTGACCAACCGCGATACACTGGGTCTAAGAGGTGAATATCTCCCTGGCGGGTGAGAATTGCGGTCAAGGATTCGGGAGGGAGTCTCCCATAAAACCGACCCTCGGGAAAGGCGATCGCCGTGGGCGCAAACCGATGACCTCCAAAATGGGTACATTGCCAAATTCTAACCTGAGTTAGAGATAATTTTTCCACGGTTTCTAAGGCTTGCCGATAGAAAATATTTCCATATCTGGCACAGCATTTATCATAACTGCCATGAGTGCAGATGAAAATATCTTTCGCGTCATGGACTGCTGGATAAATGTCAGCATCTTCTAACAAATTGGTTTTTAAAATCGGCAGGGTTGCCGCAAGATTGCTTAAGTTAAATTTTTGCTTTTGATAGCCCGAAGCGAATCCAAAAGGTTTGCGGAAAATCAAGAGTTTCGTGGTGTTAACGGGGCGATTCCCATAAATGAAGCCAAAGCGCACATTTAATTTATTGTCCTGAACTGCTGCCCTGAGTTGCAGATAATCCCGTTTTAATTCCTGAGAAAGGGCGGGAGAATTCCAGATTTCCATTGTCCAAGGAGGCGGGCATTCTATAAAGACATAAATCGGGGCCGTATCCGCCGTTCCGATTAAATCCTCTTCCTCTGTTTGTTGCGAGCAAAAAAATTGATTCATAACCCTCTGATTTTCTTAGATAGACAGCTTATTCCCCTGTCATTGCCCGAATTTATGCCTGTTTTTAAGCCATTTTGCCCCGGGTTTGCCACAGCAACCACAGAAAATAAGGGGTGCCGATCGCCGCAACCACTAACCCAGCAGGAATCTCTTTCGGGGCTAATACCACTCGGCCAATGGTATCAGAAATGGCGACTAAAAGCGCGCCTAAAATTGCTGCAAATGGCACTAATTTCCGATGATTTGTACCGACGAGAATCCGGGCGGCATGGGGGGCAATTAATCCCACAAAACTAATGGTTCCCACGGTGGAAACCGCTGCGGCAGCTAAGGCAACGGCGATCGTCAGTAAGATGCCTCGGGCTTTTTGTAGGGGAATTCCCACCAATCGGGGTACATCATCCCCGAGGGCCATTATATCTAGCCAACGTGAGAAAATCCAAGCGATGGGTAGCAGAACCAAGGGCCATGCAATTAAACGCCACAAATCCACCCATTCCCGGGCATAAGTGCTACCAGACAGCCAGACTAGGGCTTGGGCGACGCGCAATTTAGCCATGACAACTAACAGGTTGATGCCGGAACTACAGAAGGCAGAAACGGCAATTCCGACGAGGGCTAAACTGGCGGGAGAGAGTCCATCGCGCCATGCCAGGAGGCAGACGGCAGCAAAGGCAACAAACGCCCCAACAAACGCGGCGATCGCCACCGCTTCTACGGGGGGATTGGGCAGTAAAATCAGAACGCACATCGCCCCTAATCCTGCCCCGGAGGTAATCCCGACGATTTCGGGACCGGCGATCGCATTTCTCACAACCCCTTGCAACAGCAAACCACTCACCGCCAGGGATGCCCCCGCAAAGATTGCCACCAGCAGACGGGGTAAGCGTAAGCTGAAGATAACTTTTTGTGAGAGGGCAGTCCCACCTCCGAGGAAGGTTGCCAGGATTTGGGAGAGGTTCAAGGTAATTCCACCCCAGACTAATCCAGCAACCAAGGCGACTGCCAGGGCGACAATTGCCGTTCCCAGTAACAATGGATAAGAGAAGCGACGGGAAGGGCGATGGCTGGAAGCGAGGGCGGTTCTCCCTTTGCCACCATCCAGATTGGCAGTTTTCCGGACTAATCCAATTAAAAACGGTGCACCCACAAGGGGGATGACAGTTCCCACGGGAATTTCGCTTAAATTGGTTTTCACACTTTGGGCGAAAATATCCGCAGCAACGAGGACCACCGCGCCCCAAATTGCCGAACCGGGCAGCAATAGGGCGTGAGGGCGGCATCCCATTAATCGCACTAAATGGGGGGCGACTAATCCGATAAATCCGATAGGTCCTACCACACTCACCGCCACTGCCGCCAGGAAGACGGCGATCGCCGTTGCAGATAAGCGGGTGAGTTGCACCCGTTGTCCCAGCGATCGCGCCATGTCATCGCCGAGGAGTAGCACATCGAGAGAGTGTGACATCAACAGGGCTAACCCAGCGGCGATCGCCACCCGGGGAAAGGCGTAAACGCTATTACTCCAATCTGTTTGTAGTAACGAACCGGCCCCCCAGAAGAATAATCCGGTGGTTTGATTTTCATAAAAGACTTGCAAGAGTGCTGTAAATGAAGCCAGGGCGAGGGAAACCGCAACCCCAGAGAGGGTGAGACGAATGGGAGAAACCTGGGCCCCAGAAGCAATGGCGTAGGTTAATCCGGCAGCCAGCAATCCCCCGGTGAGTGCCACTAAAACCGGCGATCGGGCGAACAAGTCTGGGGCAAAAATTCCTGTTGCTGCCACCGCAAAATAAGCGCCTGCATTAATCCCTAAAGTGGAGGAAGAGGCGAGGGGATTGCGGGTAACCGTTTGTAGCAATGCCCCAGCGATTCCCCAAGCGCACCCGGTAATCACTGCGATCGCCGCCCGAGGCAAGCGCATCAGTCGCACAATATTATGGGTAGCGAGTTCATCATTGGGGGCAACAATAGCATTAATGGTTGTCCCAATATTAATATCAGTTTGTCCCTGAATTATATGGATAAACAGCAACATCACCAGCAGCAACAATCCTCCCAGCAAAATCAGCACTGCGGAAGTCAATTGTCGAGAAGCAAGTGGAGATAATTTAGACTCAAAAATCTTAAACACTATCCTATAATTAATCCCAAATCCGATTGTAAAAAATCCGTTTTCTCTACTAGCCCGCGCAGGCGGGCTTCGTCCGTATAGCCCCACCCTTGAGGGTGCGGGTTCTTGCGGGTTAAAGTCTATTTGCCTGCAATACTTTCTCCACAAATACCTCCGCCGAAAGCGGACCGCCAAATATCCAAGTATCGCTACCAATGGAATAAAATCGATTCTCTTTCACAAATGCCAGATTTTTCCAGATGGGATTTTCTTTTAACTGCTGGTAATAGGGATTATTCTCTTCTGTAATATAGAAAAAGTGGGCATTTTGTACCGCAGGCAGAGACTCAATCCAGACGGTATTAAACCCAAACTGATCTACCGCCCCTTGCCAAGCATTGGTTAAGTCCAATTGTTGCAAAATTTGCACCGCCATTGCGTTATCATTAAACAAACGAATTTGCGGCGCACCGGGGACAAATTGACCGAGAATAAATGGATTTTGGGCAAGTTGTTGTCCCTGTAACTGTTGGGCGGCAGCCTCAAATTTTGAGCGCATTTCCTGCAAGACTGCCTCGCCTTTTGCTTGGGCATTCACCACTTCGGCAATCTTGAGAAAGGTTTGTTCCATTTCATCTAATTGACGAATCCCGGTTTCTGGGGCGGGATAGGGGTCAAATAATAAAGTAGGCGCGATCGCCGAGAGAGTATCGGCGATCGCCTCATGGCGCAACTTCACCCCAATAATCAGATCCGGTTCCAATTGGGCGATCGCTTCCAAACTCGGTTCCTGCCGCGTTCCCACATCCACCACTGTATCCGCGAGTTGGGGTTCAATTTGCACAAATTCGTTATAACCGGCGATATCCGCCACCCCCACCGGCTGAATTCCCAAGGCTAACAAATCTTCCACATAAACCCATTCCAATGCCACAATTCGCGTGGGGGGTTCTGCAAATTCTAGGGAAGAATTCACCTCAGTTTGAGAAGGGATGCCATTGGTACAGGCAACCACTGCAAAACCTAGAGAAAAACAAACAATAAATCGAAATAATTGACCGAAATAATACCCCATCCAACTATTAAAACTCATTTTCATAGAGTAGCCCGCGCAGGCGGGCTTTGTTCGTATAGCCCCACCCTTCAGGGTGAAGTTTTTTTCACTTTGACCCTTCATCCGACCCCCTTAATTTCTTCTAAAATTCCCAATTCCGACGGAAAGCAAGTCGGAGTGCCCGTTACCGGATGGGGAATTACCATCATTTCCACTCCAAATCCGGCTAAAATATTCTCTGGCGTCATCACTTCTGCCGGAGGACCACTGGCAATCAGTTCACCGGAACGCAACATCAAAATATGATCGCTATAGGCAGCCGCTTGATTCAAATCATGTAACACCCAACCCACGGTTATTTTCCGTTCCCGATTAAGGGTTCTAACTAATGCTAGAATATCAATTTGATGGCGAATATCTAAAAATGTGGTCGGTTCATCTAATAGTAAAACCTGGGTTTCTTGGGCTAATGCCATCGCAATCCAAGCCCGTTGACGTTCGCCTCCAGAGAGGGTATCCATCAGGCGATCGCGTAATGAAGTGAGTCCCGTTACCCCTAATGCCCAATCCATCGCCGCCTGATCGTTGTGAGACAGTCCCCTAAACAGCGATCGATGGGGATATCGCCCATAGGCGATCGCCTCCCACACCGTAATTCCCGCCGGGATATCCGGGGACTGCGGCAGCATCGCCAACTGACGGGCGATCGTCCGAGTCGGCATTGTAGCAATATCTCGCCCATGCAGATAAATTGCACCCTGCTGCGGCTTTAAGAGTCGCGCCAGGGTGCGTAATACGGTGCTTTTTCCCGATCCATTGGGTCCAATTAAAGCCGTCACCTTTCCTGTTTCCAGGGAGAGGGAAAGATCGGGTACAATCGGGCGATCGCCGTAACTAATGTTCAGGTTGCGGGCATTAATGGCAACCAAGATGAGTCCTCCTTACCTTGTCAACGATTGGGCTAATTGTACTCTAGGTTTGCATCATTTTTTCCCTAATTTACCTTTACACACCTTGGTGGGAATTAGCCCGCCTTGATGGGCTAATCCCCTGAAACCTAACGCCGGTGGGGGTCGGTGCTTTTTTAAAAACCAATTTTCACCGGGTCCTCCGCCACTTCATATAAGGCATTGGTGACGGTTCCGAAAGCAGAAGCATGAGGGCGATCGCCATCGTCGGCATAGCCGTAAGTAATTAACCGATTGCGATTTAAGCACAGTTTGGTAAACTTCGGTGCAAGGAGATTGAACAATTCAAATCGTTCTTGCAATTCCGGGAAGCGATTTTGATAGTTCAAAATGGCTTGACGAACTTGTTTCCAAAAAGCCCGTTCCGGATAGTTATGATAGGTTTCCACAATATCGGATAAATACCGATGATGGCAAATAAACAATCCGGCAAAAATAAACTGGCAAAGTCCTTCCGGGGGTTCGGTGAGTAACACTGCCCGTAATTCTGGGGAAATGATATCTAATTCCGGCAGAGGATGCCGACTGATGTTGACATCATCTACAAAATCTTTCATTGCCAAGCGATGGGGTAGATGATTTTTGAGGACCAAAATCGTGTTTTCCCCATGTGGAGAAAAGACCACCCCATACCGATACAGGTAATGCAGCAGCGGCGGTAAGATGACATTAAATAGCTGTTCCAGCCATGCTTCCACTGTCAATCCTGATTTTTCAATCAGTTGGGAAATAAAGGGTTTGCCATTGCCATCGATATGAACTAATGCGGCTAAAGTGATGGGCTTTTCCTCGGGTTCGCAATAGGAAAGTACACTTTCTCGCCAGAGACAGCCCAGCATTTCTTTATATTGATAAGGTGCGCCTTGAAGTTCGGTATAGTAACAGCGATCGTAGTTGATGCTGGCAACTTCTCCCGGGAGAATCATCCGACATTCTTCCGATAAAAAAGGGTCGCGATCGCAGATGGATTTAACCAATTCCGTGACTTTGGGGGCAATCGCCGTTCGTTCTCCTGGCAGTCCCCGATAGACTAAGGTATTGAAAATACTCAGGGGTAATTTAACGTGACGTTTTTGGGTATTGCTGATATTGACAAAGGTGCGGATTGACTGTTGAGGTAAATAGCAGTCCGGACTTTTTCCCAGAAAAATAATCCCTCCCGTAGCAATTTCTTCCGCATACAGGGATACTACGATATTATTCCACTGCCAATCATGAACCGGCATGAAGAAATAATCATCGGGATTGACTGAATGACTCTTTAGAATATTCTGAAATTCGGAAACCGTTGCTTCTCCTAATTCTTCTTGAATCAAAGTTGGATAATCTAGGGTTTGTACCCCATTAAATTGCGCGCGTTCTTTCAATACCGCAATCCAAGTCAGATGAATGGGTTGCTTGCTTTCGGGGGCATGGGCGAGATAATCATCATACCCAAACCCGATACGTCCCTTGTTAAATGTAATCCAAGGATGCCCTTCCATTTCCCCTTCTAACTGGGCATAATCCAACTCCAGTAAGTCAGTTTTTTGAGCTTCTTTCCGGGCATCCAAATGAGCATCTGCCAGTAAAGTATTGCTGAATTCTTTAATCAGATGTCCGGCAGTTTGTGCCGTCATTCCCACAGCGGTATGAGAATCGAGAACGAATTGGAAGGGATTTGTTGTAACTTCCCAGGCGGTTCCGTTCCACCGTTGAATTGATTCAACCTTGACCCGATAGCTATCAAATAACCGTTGTTTGGCTTCAAACTGATAGGCAATTCCTTCCGGCAAAGATAGTTTATATTGGGCGTCTGTCTCGCTAATTTGTTCGATGAGTTCCGGTTGGATAATTTCCTCATACATGAACTCTGATAGCATTTTTGCCAGTAACTTGGCGCTAACTTTTTCCCAGCGTTGGGGTTGTAAGGCTTGGTTGAGAGTTGCTAAATTTTCCATTGGTTTTACTTCCTTAAATTAATCATTGACTCGTTATCTCTTAGCCCCCGCTGGGGGGCTTTGTTCCTCAATCCCCACCGGAATCGGTTGAGGGAATCCGCCGAAAATTGTCCATTTGGCAAAGGCTAAATTTGCCAAACAAATTGCTGCTGCAACCCAGAGGGGGGCGGCTAAACTAAAGCTACTCACCACCCAAGATGCCAGCAAGGGCGCAGACAAATGACCCAAGTTTGCAAAAGACATGGCAAGACTGTAGTTAAAATGCAGGCGATCGCTGCTACTATTCCCAAATAATCTCAGTTCTAAAGTTGCCTGAGTCACGGCTAAACAAAAGCCATAAACGATTCGGGCAAGCACAACAATTCCCAGAGAGTTGGTCCAACCTTGCAGGAATAGAGTCGCGGCTAATACCGCAATTCCTATTAAATAAATCGAACTGAGACGTTCCGATTTACAAAATTTACGGATGTAAGGTAAAGCCGCGATCGCCATCACGCTGGGAATCATAAACAGATAGCTACTTGCCACCAAATCCACATTAAATTTTTCGGGTTGGGTGACATAAGCGGTAAAAAAGGGACGCACTAAATTATTGGCCAGTTGAAAGGTTAAAATTACCAAGCCAATGGCAACCATAAACCCCCATTGATTGCCAATTTTACCCGTAGCAGTTTCCGATTTTTCCGGCTGGCGAGTGGATACCTTTCTCAGGATGAATAAACAGAGACAGAATTGGAATAAATCCGCTGCGGCAACCCCATAAAATAGCCGCAAAGGTGTCTCTAAATTCACCATCCAAGCCCCGGCGATCGTCCCAGCAACAATGGCCCCATGAAATACCGCTTGATAGGTTCCGGCTATAGCGGATTGCCGTTCTTTCCCTGCCAGTTGAATAATTAAAGGATAGACTAACAGGTAAGAACTTTTGAACAACAGCAAACAAATCGTATAGGCGAGAAACTGATTTGCACTGGTACTGGTTGCCATCAATGCTGTCATCACCACGGCCCCCAATTGACCCGCATAAAGGAGATATTTAACCTCCAAAAAGCGGGCTAAAAATCCCCATGCGGGCGCACAGATGACCACGGTTAGCCGACAGACAAAGATGTAAAAGCCGGTATAGGCTAAATCCTCCACCCCAAACACTTTACTGAAAAATTGGGGATAGAATGGCGAGAGTAAAACCTCGGAAAAAATCGCGAGGAATACACATAAAAAGAGTGCGCTAAATCCGAGGGATTTTTCAACTTTCATCAAGCGACACCGAACTGCTGAAAGACATTGCGGCGATCGACTCGATAAACGCTTTCACCGAGAAGGGTATTAATAATTACCGAGTTGCGATAACAGCCTAATCCTAAATCCGGTGCACCTACGCCATGACTATGCAATTCGCCATTTTGCACAAAAATTTGATTAGGAATATCTTGGGTTAATGCCAGTCGGTAATCCAGGTTGACCCCATAGCGATTCTTGTCATCCCAACGAATCAAATCCCGAATCCCTTCAATACAGTTGGGAATTGCATGATCATACCCCGTGGCGAGAATAATGCAGTCGGTTTCATGGGTAAGGCGAGTCTCTTGTTGGCGATGTCGGTATCCCAAAATAAAGCGATCGCCTACGGATTCGACTTCCTTCACTTCCACCAGGGAAAGTAACTTAACATCCGGTTGATTGCCACACACCGAACGTTCATACAGCAAATCGTAAATATCGGCAATAGTTTTGGCACTAATGCCTTTATAAAGCAAGTTTTGCTGAGAGAGAACCATATCCCGTTTTTGCGGAGGTAAGGCGTAGAAATAATTCGTATAATCTGGGGAAAAATGTTCTAACCCCAGCTTGGAATATTCCATCGGGAAGAATCCAGACGATCGCGTGTGCCATTCCAGGTGATAACCATAACCTGGCTGTTCCTGCAACAGTTCATAAAACACTTCCCCCGCACTTTGTCCCGAACCAATTACGGTAATGGATTGAGATTCCCGACAGCGATCGCGCTTGTGCAGAAACTCGGCAGAATGAAAGACTTTCTCAGAATGAACCGTTCTAAAACAGGGGGGAACTTGAGGAATACTTCCCACGCCTACGACTAAATGCCGCGTATTGTAGGTTAAAACAGCCCCGGTTTCAATCTGGCGAACTTGCACCTGATAATAACTCTCAGTCCCGGTATTTTCCCAGGTAATTTCTTCCACTCGTTGTCCAAATTGACAACAGTCTAACTGTTGTGCCACCCACTGACAATAGTGGTTATATTCCTGGCGGGGAATATGAAAATTTTCGTAAAAATAGAAATGGTACAGACGAGAATGTGCCTGGAGATAGTTGAGAAAACTATAGGGACTGGTGGGGTCTGCCATCGTCACCAAATCCGCCAAAAAAGGCACTTGAATCGTACAGCCTTCGATGAGTAATCCCGAATGCCATTGAAACTTTGTTTTTTGTTCTAGGAACAGAGATTTAACCCCTGTGGGGGCTAAAAGGGCCGCTAATCCTAAATTAAACGGTCCAATTCCTACGCCGATAATATCGTAAAGGGGTTCTATCATGATTCCCACTTCTCCATAAAGCGATCGCGACTGCAAAACATCAAAGCGGCTTGTTTATCCGGTAATGTAATTTCCCGCTGAAATTCAAACCCACACCGTTCAAAAACATGAATCATTTTTTGATTGCGGATATCCGGTTCGGTGACAATTTTTTGAGTCTGCAAATGCTGCAACTGAAACGCCGTCATTGCCTTTAACAACGGTAAGGCATAGCCTTTCCCCAGATAATCTGGTTCGCCAATTAATAAATGAATTCCCTGGTCCTCTGGATGGGGTTGATAACAGTTGGCAATGATATCGTCCTTTGTCCAATAGGACTCCCAATAACTCATGGGAACCCCATCCAAATATCCAATATAGAGTGTTTGATGGGTATCTGCGATCGCCCGTTCCAAATGCGACTGCATTTTATCCAACTCTAACCCTAAATTCCAAAAGGGAATCACATGAGGTTGATTCATCCAGTTATGAATTCGGGTTAAATCTTCCCCTAACTGCACCTCGCGAAATGCAATGGTTTTATCCAGGGTTGAGTCATAGTTCTGGTAAGCAAACTCTGGCTTTTTTTCTACCTGTGTTGATGCCATAATGTTCTCGGTATTCTTCCATTCTTACGTCACCACGTTTGTAGTAACCCCTTCAAGGGTTGCCTAAAGATGACTCCTAAAGGAGTCACTACGAACGTTTGTAGTCAAAGTTTGTAGTAACCCCTTCAGGGGTTATCTTAAGATGACTCCTAAAGGAGTCACTACGAACGTTTTATAAACCCGCAACCAATGGGTTATCTAACCCCACATAAACCGATTGGGTTGCCAAAGAACCGACTAATTCATCCATATCATGAAATCGGGTTAGCAAATTGGCTTTACAGCGTAACTTGGGCTGAGATAAATTCTCTAAAATATTTGACCCGTTGGTATTCATGGTTTTTGCCTGTTCTAACACTTGGCGCAACTCAGCCAGCAAGACGGTTTCATCTACTAATCCCGCTACTCCAAACCCATTAATCAATCCAAACAAATTGTTTTGGAAGAAATAATAAGCCAAGCGTTCATCGGCTACCGCATCATCGCAGACGGTTTGACTTTTCTCTCCAATCCCGGGCAAAATCGTGTTGAGATGTTCATAACAAGACTGACGGAAATAATACCCTTGGTTGTCCCGATAGTAAAACCGTTCCGGATATCCATCCGCTAACTGCACCACACTATTTTGCTGATGCGCTTCTACTGCAATTCCGTGGGTAAAGTACAGCCAGAGAATCGGTTGTAAAGAAATTTTTAAGTAGCGACGGAACCAATCTAAACTCACCGCTGATAAGGTACGGTTTTCTTGTTTGGCTAACGTTTTAATCAGATTCGCCAGACGGGAACCATCGCCATAAATTGAATCTTGACAGAGGGAACTAATGCAGGTGGCATCGGTTGCCGGATTGGTTTGAAAGGGATTTTGTCGCAGAATGGTGGCAAAAGCGGGTAGGGGTTCGCCGTTGAATTGCACTGCTAGAAATGCCGGGTCCCGAATGATATCAAATTGAGGATGATTCTGCCGCAATTCTTCCCCGATCGCACCCGCTAAAATTTGATGGACTTCCACACTGCGTTCCAACTCTTTATAGAGATTCATTCGCACTGAGTTGGTAATCTTCACATTGAGGGACAGTTTGAACATGAATGCCGCATCAGAATGATAAACCGTGCGAATGGAAGAGGTGGGCAAAAATGCTCGTCCCTGGGGTCCTAAATCTTCGATTAACCCCTGATTAAATAAGGTTTGTCCCACAGGTTGACGGCGCAAATACTGCGCTTGCCAAGGATGCAACGGCAGCAGGGAATAGTCATCCGGTTGGCAATACATCTGCTTAAATTCTTCAGACACTTGCGGATCGGCAATCAGTTCAGTTTTAATCAACTGCGTCGCCGTTTCTGGAAGTGCAGACCCTTCTAAAACAATCGAGGGATGCAGCCGAAAATAATGTAAGGGAAATTTTCCTTTTAATTCCGGGGAATAAATCGGTAAATCTTCATCCGCAAACCCTTGACGACTTTTGGGAGTGGGATGCAACAAATGCCCAAAAATTAAGGCTTGTTCTGTTTCCCCAAAGGTGCTATGAAACCCGGTAAGAATTTCCGCATCCCGACGCCGATCGCGCACGAATTGTTCGATATTGCGGCAACTTTGCACCACGCGCAACAGCAGTTCATCTTGGGACCCATTGCTATGATTCGCCAAGGCTAATTCTTTGCTAAACAGGGCAACTAATGTCACATAATCCAGTTCTAACAGTTGCGATTTTCCCGCCATTTGATAATAGAGCGGAAATTCAAAACAATGCCGTCCGGTGGGAGAAAAATAGCGGACTCCCGCCTTGACTTCTATCCCTTGATGGGGTAAGGAACAACAGAGAATTTGTGTAGATTCCAGGCGCGTTTGCAGTTCCGGATACTCTTCCCGACTGGCAACTTTGCCGCTGCCGGTTTCTTTCAGATAACAATTCAAAAAACTTTGAATTGTAGCGCGATCGGCAATTTGTTTATCCGTCAAATTGAGGTTTTGTCCTCGATTAATTACGGTCAGTTGTTGCATCATTTTTATGGGGTTTAGGTAAGGTTGGTTAGTTTGACAAAGACAAACTGAATTCAGTCCCGACTTGCTTTACTCTATCGAGAATTTTCCCAATATCAGCCCGGGTTGTCCGAGGATTAAGCAAGGTAAATTTGAGATAAGTTTTATCGGCAATACAAGTTTGCGCGAGAACCACTTCCCCCCCTTGCAGTAAGGTGAAGCGAATTTGAGAATTAATCCAGTTATCCTGGTCTTTTTTCTCAGAACTGTAGCGAAAAACTACGGCATTTAGGGTTGGAATAGTAGCGAGTTCTAATTGGGAGTCAGCGCGAATCATTTCGCCTGCTGCTGCTGCAATTTCAATAGTGGTTTCTATCATTTCGCCAAACTTTGCTCGTCCCAAGGTTTGTAACGACATCCAAAGTTTTAGGGCATCAAATCGGCGAGTGGTTTGGATAGATTTTGTAACTAAATCTGGAATTCCCTCGGCTTCGTTGGTTTCGGGGTTGAGATAATCGGCGTGGAGTTTCATTAAGTCAAAATTTGACTTATCTTTGAGCAAAAATGCTCCACAACTAATCGGCTGATAAAATAACTTGTGAAAGTCTACAGTAATTGAATCTGCCAACTCAATTCCTGCCAGTTGGGGGCGATACCGATCGCTCATTACCAACGCCCCTCCATAGGCAGCATCAACGTGGAACCACAGTCCGTTTTCTTGAGCAATTTCTGCTAGAGTAACCAACGGATCAATACTGCCAAAATCCGTGGTTCCGACGGTTGCAACGATGGCGATCGCCCTTAACCCTTGGGACTGTAATTCAGCTAATTTCACCCGAACTGCATCAGGAGATAATCGGTAATTTTCGTCCGTCTCTACGGGAATCACCGCTTTTTCTCCCAATCCCAATAAGGCACAAGATTGGCGAATCGTAAAATGCGCCACATCCGAACATAAAATTCGCCATTGATGCGCTTGTGGGGGTAATCCTTGCTGCTGAATCGACCAATTTAATGTCTGTTTAGCATAGCGATCGCGCGCCAGCAACATCCCCATAAAATTGGACTGGGTTCCGCCACTGGTGAAGATGCCATCCGCTGCCGCATCATAGCCAAATTCACTGCATAACCAGTTGGTTAACTGCTGTTCTAATACAGTCGCCGCAGGACTTTGATCCCAGGAATCCATCGATTGATTGGTTGCCGAAATCAACACCTCTGCCGCTAACGCCGGAATCAGGGGAGGACAATGTAAATGTGCGATACAGCGCGGATGGGTGACAACCACGGAATGCGCGATCGCCTTCTCCCCCACCTTCTTAAGAATTTCTCCTAATAACTGGGGATTCTGCGGACAAATCTCTGTCCCTGCCAACCCTGCCACCAACTCAATCGGTGTTGCGCCACTATAGGGCTGTTTCTGACTGGCAAACTGGCGAATCACCTCCGCTGCCGCATCCGCGATCGCCTGCCGATAAGCCTCGATACTTCCCTCAGAATCCGTCAGAAAACAGCCATCCCACCGCCGATCCTCCGACGCGATCGCCCCTTTTTGTTCTACCTCTAACATTAGCTTACCTCTGCTAACTGTGCCGATAGTTGCCCTTCCGCTGCCTTCACCGCTGCGGCGAATATCTCACAAACCTGGTCAATTTGCTCGGCAGTGATAATCAAGGGCGGCAAAAACCGGACTACGGACCCATGACGACCCCCCAATTCCAGAATCAACCCCCGACTCAGGCATTCCGATTGGATGCGCCGCGCCAGTAAGGGATGGGCTGGATAACTGCCGCGATCGCAGGCTGTGGCGTCGGTATTCACGATTTCCACCCCCACCATTAAGCCCCGTCCACGCACCTCACCGATACAACGAGAATCCCCTTGTAACTGCCGCAAATGACCCATCAGGCGATCGCCCAATTCATGGGCCCGATCGACTAAGCCAAAATCCTGAATGTACCGCAGAGTCGCCAATCCTGCCGCCATCGCCATTTGATTGCCTCGGAATGTTCCCGCGTGTGCGCCAGGAGACCATTGATCCAAATCTTTGTGATACAACACCACCGATAAGGGCAAACTCCCCCCGATCGCCTTGGATAACAACACCACATCGGGAACAATTCCGGCGTGTTCAAAGGCATAGAGTTTTCCGGTGCGACCCCACCCCGTCTGAATTTCATCCACAATCAGGGGGATGCCGCGATCTCGGGTAATCCGGCGGATCTCTCTCACCCAGCGATCGGGCGCTGGAATCGCCCCGCCTTCCCCTTGGACCATTTCCAGAATCATCCCGGCAGGGGGTGTAATCCCACTTTCTGGGTCCGTGAGAATATGCTCAATATAATGGCTGCTGAGGCGATGTCCGAACTCACCTCCGATACCAAACGGACAGCGATAATTATAGGGATAGGGGAGAAAATGAACCTCCGGCATCAAATTTGCAACTTGCTCTTTGGGTGCAAGGTTTCCCGTCAAACTGAGCGCCCCATGCGTCATCCCATGATAACCGCCGTGAAACGAGAGCATACTCCGCCGTCCCGTTGCTGTCTTGACTAGCTTGACCGCCGCTTCCGTGGCGTCCGCCCCTGTCGGTCCACAAAACTGGATGCGGGCATTCCGGGCAAACCCTGCGGGTAAACTAGCAAACAACTCTTCTACAAACTGGTCTTTAACCGGCGTTGTTAGGTCCAATGTATGCAAGGGAAGACTACTATCGAGCACCTCTCGCATGGCGGCGATCGCCACGGGATGATTATGTCCCAATGCCAGGGTTCCTGCCCCTGCTAAACAATCTAAATACTGATTGCCATCGGTATCGGTAATAAAGACTCCTTTCGCTTCCCGAATGGCGATGGGAATCCGCCGAGGATAACTGCGGGCGTTGGATTCTCGCTGTGCCTGCCGGTTTAAATACTGTTGCGACTCATTTCCAGGTAATGAAGTTGAGTAAGCAGCCCTTGGGAGTAAGGTAATGTTCGGTTCCTGGTCGTGAAAGCCTTTATCAATGTGATTTACCACGGTTTGACCCCTCTGATTTGTTGGACAGAATGCTAAACAGTAATTGAGAGTAATTTTCAATTGTGACTTAGCATACTACTCTTGAGAAAATTTAGCAATAGCTAGAGAAAGTTTTTTTGAAAATTTCTTAGGATCAACCCGAATGCTGATGGGGTAAGGTTTTGAGCTGATTGTGGGAATGCGATCGCCGATGAACCTGTTCTGATTCATCGGCGATCGCAATTCACTGGGTTACCGTTCCTCCCCCCTTACCAATTGAAAGAATAGCCTAAACGAATGCTTCTCCCTCGCGCTGCTGTATAGCCGGTGTCCAACCCTTGCAATTGAGAAACTACCGGAAAATACTCCGTATTTAATAAATTCTCTACCCCCAAAACGAGACGACCCCGGCCAATATTCAAACTACTGATGAAATCCAAAGTAATGTAACTATCAACTTCTCCCAAACCAAAAGCTTGACCCGTGGGATTCCGAGTTCCAGAATACAACGCTTGGAGACGATTGCGCCATCCAGGAAGGGATTCATTTTCCAGATAAGCCGTAATTTTTATCGGTGAAATCCGAAACCCATTTAAGGGAGATTCATAGTCCCCATTCTCATTAAAATCTGCACCGCCTTCACTCCAAGTGAACGAAGTTCCTAATGCCCATGCATCACTGGGTTGGGCATCCAGGGCAAATTCTACCCCATACACTCGTTCCGGTGCACGGACGATTTCGTAATTTTCTTGGTTAAAGCTGGTGCCGAGATTGGACGTATTATAAAATCCAGCTAGGGACGCTTGCATTCGGTCATAATTTCCGCGAATGCCGATTTCGTAGTTGTTGACTTTTTGCGCTTCTGGATTGAGTTGCTCAACCGTAAATCCAGCCGGTGCACTTCGCAGGACAAACCCGACATCAGCGATAGAAAATCCTTGAGAAAACCCGGCAAAAAGGCTGATTCTTTCCGTGGGATAAACCACGCCACCCACATTAAAAACTGTAGCATTATAATCGAGTTCGCCGCCTTCAATTGGGTTTCCGGCGAGGGTGGTGTAATCATTCACATCCACCGTAATTCGTTCGTGACGCACCCCACCTCGCAGCACCAGCAGATCGCTGACATTCCATTTGAGTTGGGCGAATAATCCTACATTATTCTGTCGCTGTAACGGTGCCCAGGTGCGATTTCCGATTTTGTTATAAACCAGTCCGCTACTGTTATCAAAGGCCAGCGGATCAAAGATAGAAACCGGCTGTTCGGTATTTTCCCGAACTAAATCCACTCCCCAAAGTAAATTGGCTCGCTCTGCATCAACGATTGGCGTATCAATTTGCAACCTTGCGCCGTATTTTTCCGATTCGACTCGGGATTGGAATATTGTATTTCCCAAATTGGCAAAAGTGCGGGCATCAAAAGGAAAGAAGCGGGTAAAGTAATCCCGATAGTAAATCTGCCCCTGAACGCTGCTGCCCAAGATATCATCGTGAGTATAGTCCAGACTCGCATTGAGATTCTCGGTTTTTTGCGATTCGTCTAGGTCCAGTCCTCGACGTGCTCGCGATTGTTGTCGTCCGGGAATAGTATTAACAATTGGATCGCTGGTGTAATCGGTATCTTGATTATCCCGAAAGTAATTCAACGTCAGTTGGAGGCGTTGGGAGTCGGTAAAGTTGACGCCGACTTTGCTCAATAGATTGAGAGTATTGGTATCACTGAGTCCCCCTTGACCGTTAGGATCTGGAGGAATGCGATCGCCCTGAGCATCGAACTGGGCACCGGAGTTGCTAAACGAGCCATTCAAGGCAAAATCAAAATTTCCAAAATTTCCGGAAAAAGATTGTTGGATATTCTGTCCAAAGGTCTCACCTATATTGGTCGGAAAGGCATTGAGATCTACCGTGGTTTCCGCTTGCAGTCCCTCGCCTCTTCCCCGCTTAGTAATAATATTAATCACCCCGCCGGTTGCGCCATCGCCATAAATCGCCGTCGGTCCTCGTAGCACTTCCACCCGTTCGATCGCCGAGGGGTCAATAGTCCGTAAATCCCGGGATGCGTTGCGGTTCGTAGACTGCGGTACTCCATCAATAATCACACTAATATTCCGACCCCGCAAGGTTTGGCCGAAGTTACTCGCACTTTGAGTCCCCACAGACAATCCCGGGACTTCTTGAGAGAGAATGGTTCCCAAATCTCGCGTCAGTCGGGTTTGTTCTTCGATTCGTTCTTCCCCCACCACGGAAATTGATGCCGGAATGTCTGTGACTCGTTCAGCGATCCGGGTCGCCGTCACAATCAGTTCAATAATCTCCGCATCCGCAGGTACAGTCTCAGACTCCGTTTCTGGGGATGTTTCTGTGGGTGGGGGTGGAACGGTTACGGTTTCCGCAGAGGGGGTAACCCGCAATCCAATTTGTCCATTTTCAACCACCAAATCGGTTAATGGGACTGCGTTTGTGCCGGTTACGGTGACTCGCACTTGGTTTCCTTCCCCTGCTGTCACGGCGATCGCGCTAATCCCTTCAATGGGATTAGCGGCCAGAAAATTTTCCCCACCGGGTAAGCGTAATTGGGCGTTGACAATATCAGCAATAAACGTTTCCCCGTCCTGAGAGGTCAACACTTCCGGCGTTCCTCCCGATAGGGTTTGTAACACCACCTCCACGCCGGTTGGGGTTTGATTGAGGCGAACCCCGGTAATTAGCGACACCTGTGCAGACACGGGACCCGCTGCGACGAGGGCAATCGTGCTTGCCATCCATAGACTATTGAATAAATGCTCTTGTCTCACACGCTCTCCTTAAACCCCAATCTCTAGCATTGCGATCGCTCTTTTGTCTCCATCCCACTTTCCCGGTTGGGTCTGAGACCCTCTCCCTTGACCCGCTACTTGGGGATGCTGTGGGCGAGACTTCATCGACCGAATCTTTAAAGTGAATCAAGGATCCAGGGCAATCTCTGGATTTTGACCGAACTCATCATACGTTTATTGAGAGTAATATTCAATAGGTTAAAAATATTTTTTTGACAAGTTCAGACTTGGCAATCCCCCTCGTTTCCAGGGATAAATCCGTTAAACCTTTATAAATCAAGAGTTTGCAGAGTTTTGGAAAGCCCAGTCCGTTCTGGCAAAAATCCCCTTGCCCCTTCCTAGATAAGTCTCAAAACTCCTACTGTACAAGCATTTTAAGAATTTATGACTTTTTTTAACTCCCTCTGCCTCATCTGGCCTCTATTGACAAAATTATGAAGTAATCTTGCCAATCTATGATATTATTTTCCATTTTCTTGCCAGTTTATTGACAATAGTTATAAATAGATGAGGGCAATCAGGTTGATGAACCTGGGCCAGATTAGGGAGCCACCGGCACCGGACGGAGTATCCTGGAAAGAGTCCCTCGGGTGTCGAGCGATCGCAACTGGGAATCGGAGATGATACGGAATAAGAAAAAACCCACACCCTCAAGGGTGGGGCTATACGGACAAAGCCTGCCTCCGCAGGCTGAAGAGAAGATCGACGCTCACCCGGTAACCTACCCGCCCTGCAAACCCGATAAACTAATCGGTAAACTCCCGTTACGCTTAACTCTTATAGATAATGATGAACCGAAACTTATTTTTCACGGTGTTAGGGGCAGTGGCCCTGGTCCTCTGCCTCCTCGGTGCCGGGGGCTTCTATGAAATCCTCGCCACCGGACCCGTCGCCTTATTGCGGGAACCCGTCCAAACCCGAGTCGAGGCGGCGATGTTTGTCCCACGACAAGCGCCCCTGATGACCTCTCTCTTAGTCAATGTGGACAAATTAGAGGATGTGGGACGATTGGCAGTCGCCCCCAAATTGCGGGGTCAAGTCCGAGAGGAATTTGACAAGATTAAAAAGGGTGTCCTCGCCAATACAGATTTAAACTATCACAAGGATATTGAACCTTGGCTAGGGGATGAAATTACCTTTGCCGTCACCAGTTCCGACTTCGATCGCGAACAGGGGAATGGACGGCAAGCGGGGTATCTACTGGCAGTGGAAACGAAAAGTCCTCAACGTAGCCGGGATTTTTTAGAGGTATTGTGGTCCCAGAATGCCAGTAATGGGGTAGAGGTGGCCGTCGAAAATTATCAAGGGGTGAAGCTGATTTATCGCCAAACTCCTGGCGGTGCAGACTCTGAGGGAAATTGGTCCTCTGCGGTGGTGGGCGATCGCTTCGTGTTGTTTGCCAACCATCCGAAAGTGCTGCGGGATGCCATTAATAACGTCCAAGCTCAAAATCTCAGCCTCAAGGGAAATCCCGCCTATCAAGAGGCAGTCGCCAATATGGCATCTACGGGAATTGGACTCAGTTTTATCAACGTCGAGCAATTCACCGCCTGGATTAGCGATCGCCCTGGGGAAACCGGCCTCAAACCCCCCTCTGAGCGCGTCCTCAGTGCCGAAACCTCCCCCAGCTTAGGAATCGCCCTCGGCTTAAACCGCCAGGGATTGCTGGCCCATACCATCTGGAATGGCAGCACTTCCACCGAATGGGCGACGAGTTTACCGAGTTTATTGGGACCTGTCCAGGCATTGCAATATCTGCCGGAACAGACTGCCTTTGCCATTGCCGGTGCGGATTTGAATCAGTTATGGTTGGCCCTGGAAGAAGGATTTCCCGAATCGGGGGCGGTAGGCCAAATTCTGCGCCAACCTGTAGCAATGGTGCGCTCGCGCTGGGGATTAGATTTACCCGAGGCAATTTTTAACTGGGTGCAAGGGGAATATGCGATCGGTTTATTACCCCAATCCTCGGTCGAAAACGTGGATAATCCTGGATTGTCCTGGATTTTCGTTGCCCAGAAATCTGGGGACAGTGCGGTGAAAGGAATTGAACAATTAGATGCGATCGCCCAAGAACAAGGATTCAGTGTCGGGCCCGTCTCCTGGGGGAATCGCCCCATTTCCACCTGGAGCAAATTAACCACCAAACCCATCACCCGCAAATCAAAAGGGACCAAACCCTTGCAGATTGCCGCCGATATTCGCGCCGTGCATACGGAAATTGGGGCTTATGAGATTTTTGCCAGTTCTCTAGAAACCTTAACAGCGGCGATCGATGCGCCAACAACGGGTTCAATCGTGAGTAATCCTGACTTTCAGAGTGCGATCGCCCCCCTTCCCCAATCCAACTACGGCTATTTCTACTTAGATTGGTTGGCCTCTGAAGAGAGCTTAACCCAACGCTTCCCCATTCTGCGATTAGTCACCCTCGCCGGAAAACCCCTATTCCAGCGGTTACAGTCCATTTCCCTGAGTTCACCAGCACCGGCGATCGACCCCGGGATAGAAGTTCAGGCGGTCAAGGGGTCTCCCTTAGCTGACTTGTTTATTCGCCTGGGTTCCTGATCCAAACCGATAAACCGGCGGGGGATAAATCCCCCGCCTAACAGCTAAAGTCGGATAAATCCGACTAAGATGCGGGACATGAAATTGCAAGTTTCAGTCGGTTTTTAACCGACTTTAGCTATGAGGCGGGGGATTTATCCCCCGCCGGATCCGGCAACCGACCAACATCCCCATACCCGGACAACCGACCAACATCCCCATACCCGGACAACCGACCAACATCCCCATACCCGGACAACCGACCAACATCCCCACACCCGGACAACCGACCAACCGACGGTAGTTTAAACCGCCACCCGATCCTAAATTTTTCAGTAAAAAAAAAGCAAATAGAAGATGTAAAATTAACTTTAACCCTCCAATTTCAGGACTTACCACCCGAGGATATTTTTCAGGGGATGACCCAATCGTTAGAGTTCTGCTTTCTTCTGAGTAAGTCCTGAGTTCATAAATTTTCCGCCTACCACCCAACCCATTAGGATTGACCCGTGACGACTACCCAAACACCAACTCCACAAAGTCCAATTAGTGAGTCTGTCGAAGACCAACGCGATCGCCCATTGATTGACCGCGAGACCATTCTGATTTTAGACTTTGGCTCTCAGTATTCCGAACTAATTGCCCGTCGGATTCGTGAAACCCAGGTTTATTCTGAGGTTCTGTCCCATCGCACTGACGCGGCCACTTTACGAAAACTCAATCCCAAAGGGATTATCTTATCCGGGGGACCCAATTCCGTTTACGATGAAGGGGCTCCCCTGTGTGACCCGGAAATTTGGCAGCTAGGTATCCCGGTCCTCGGTGTCTGCTATGGAATGCAACTGATGGTGCAGCAGCTTGGGGGCCATGTGGCCCGGGCCGAACGCGCAGAATATGGTAAAGCATCGTTGTACATTGACGACCCCACGGATTTGCTCACCAACGTAGACGAAGGGTCCACCATGTGGATGAGTCATGGTGACTCGGTACTGCGGATGCCAGAAGGGTTTGAACGACTGGCGCACACCGAGAATACCGAATGTGCCGCCATTGCTAACCACGAGAAGCAATTATATGGCGTGCAGTTTCATCCGGAAGTGGTCCATTCCCAAGGGGGAATGCCCCTGATTCGCAATTTTGTTTATCATATTTGCGAATGCCAACCCACCTGGACGACGGCCACCTTTGTCGAAGAATCGATTAAAGACATTCGGGCTCAAGTCGGGGACCGTCGGGTATTATTGGCGTTATCTGGTGGGGTGGATTCCTCGACCTTAGCGTTCCTGTTGCACAAGGCGATCGGGGACCAACTGACCTGTATGTTCATCGATCAAGGGTTCATGCGGAAATATGAACCAGAACGCTTAGTCAAGCTGTTTCATGAACAGTTTCATATTCCGGTTGCCTATGTCAATGCGCGCGATCGCTTCCTGGCGCAAATTGAAGGCATTACCGACCCCGAAGAAAAGCGCAAACGGATTGGACATGAGTTCATCCGGGTGTTTGAAGAAGAATCCAAACGTCTGGGGCCCTTTGATTTTCTCGCCCAAGGCACTCTTTACCCTGACGTGATTGAGTCCGCAGATACCAGCATTCCCTCCCAACCGGGTCAACGGGTAGCGGTGAAAATCAAGAGTCATCACAACGTTGGGGGGTTACCGGACGACCTCTGTTTTAAATTGGTGGAACCCCTGCGGAAACTGTTTAAAGATGAAGTTCGCAAAGTCGGGCGATCGATTGGGTTACCCGAGGAAATTGTCCAACGTCACCCCTTCCCCGGTCCTGGGTTAGCGATTCGCATCCTCGGAGAAGTCACCGCAGAACGGTTAGATATCCTGCGAGATGCCGATTATGTGGTCCGTCAGGAAATTAATCGCCAGGGACTCTACCATGATTTTTGGCAAGCATTTGCCGTCTTGTTACCCATCCGCAGTGTGGGAGTCATGGGGGACCAACGGACTTATGCTTATCCCATCGTGTTGCGCTTAGTGTCCAGTGAAGATGGCATGACTGCAGATTGGTCTCGCGTTCCTTACGACTTATTGGAAACGATTTCTAACCGCATTGTCAATGAAGTGCGCGGGGTGAATCGGGTGGTTTATGACATCACCTCCAAACCGCCTGGAACTATCGAGTGGGAATAAACTACTTAAAGCTGAGTTATGCGGTTCGGAGTTTTTAAGAGGGCGAGACCACCCCGGTTGAGTCTCCCCCTGATGTAGAGAACTCAAATCAGACAAAAACTAGACTGTCATAAGGTGGAACTTACCGCCTTATGACGCTAATTCGGTAAATTTTCGGATGTCATTGTCAGCTAGATATGCTGCATTAGTAATAAGTCGTCATAAAATCTGCGGCAATCTGGGCTGATGTTTTTATGGGCGATCGCATTCCAGAATGGACAGATGGCAAAGTAGCTACTCCGCTACCCCATCTCAAACAGTTTCCAATCACAATTGGGAGGAATAACAGAGGAGGTGATAGTTCTTATGGCCCCGGCAACCTATTCTCAATTTATCCGATTTCTCCAAGAAGAACTCGCCATTTCCACCGCGTCGATCGCCTTCGCCGAGCGGATTTGCGGGACTTTTGGCCTACATAGTCGCGAACTAGACTACAGCACCTTACCGATGGTGCTCTGGCAGTATGGATTTGTCACCATCGACCAACTAGAGCGAATTTTTGATTGGCAAGAAACCACCCCCACCACTACCTGAACGGGTAGTCCTCAATAAAATCAGAAGGAGGATAATTTAGGGATGAATGAACCCGATTTTATGTGGTTTTACGTCTCATTGAACAAAAAAATAAATACCCAAAAAGCCGAGAAAAATCACCCTCGGCTTTTTAATTAGGAAAAACCCCATCCCCTCCAAAACTGGGGCTTTTTCTGAATTCTAGGGGAGTATAAATTAGCGCAACCTAGGGAAGGTAACCTATACCTAAAGACATAAAAAAGCCGAATTCCTGCGAATTTTCACCTGGTTTTCAAAATTCACTTCTAACATGGGGATCAAAGGCTACCCAATTTAAAGATCCAACTCCATCAGAGGTTAACCATGAACCAAACTCTTATAACATTAACCGATTCCGTAAAAACAGCGGTCAAAGAAGCCGCCTCAGAACAGACCGGAGTTTCCCCCTACCAACTCCAAATCGTCCAAGCTGAAAAGCACACTTGGCCGAATGGCTGCCTCGGCATCGCCGAACCGGACGAATTATGCAGCCTCGCCAAAGTAGAAGGGTGGCGAGTCGTCATCGAAAATCAAGAGAACGGACACAAGTGGGTGTATCGAACCTCCTTAGAAGCCGAAGAGATTCGGTTAGAGGATCAATATATTTATAGCGGGAACCTGCCACCGGAGGTATTCGAGGCAGTAATGGAAGATGCCTCCGCGCGATCGCACCTCCCGAAAAATCAACTGGAGATCCAGGACGAAGAACGCAAAACCTGGCCCAATAACTGCTTAGGACTCCCCGACCCCAACGAGGGTTGTGTGGAAATGCTAGTAGAAGGCTGGCGAGTGGTCATCTCTCACGAAGACCAAACCTGGGTCTATCGCACATCCACCAACGCCGGTGAGATTCGTTTAGAACCCTCCAATTCTTAGAAGATAAGAAACCGGATTTCTGCGCCAGATTTTGCATCCTAGATTAGAATCTTGCCAGAGGTATATTAACCCCTCAATGTAGAGGCGATTCGCGCGATCGCCTCTACATTGAGTTTAAATTCTCAAAACCTGCCGAAGTCCTGCCTACATATCCAATCAAATTAAGCGCAAGTTTCCATAGACGATGCAAATGCCCTTGATTGTGGTAAAATCATAAGCGCAGAACCTTCAATATAAATTGGATTTTCACTATTGGAAACCAAGGAGACATAAAAAGAATGAATCCCCAAGAAGTTGGATATATCACCGATTCCGAGGGCAAGCTAACCGCTGTCGTTGTTCCCATTGATTTGTGGAGGCAAATTCTCCCTCAAGACAATCCTTCCCTCGAAACCATGACAGAAAATATCGAAGACTATTGCCTCAATAAAGCAATGGATGAAGCCAAAGAAACCCCGCTTGTCAGCCGCCAGCAAGCTCTTGAATTTTTAGGATAAGATGAAGATTTCATATTAGACTTATTGCACACTTATAAAAAGCCAATTGGCGTTCTTAAGCAACACCCAGGGATAAATCCCCCGCCTAACAGCTAAAGTCGGTTGAAACCGACTGACAACACCACGGGATAAGACTTGCAGTCGGTTTTTAACCGACTTTAGCTATTAGGCGGGGGATTTATCCCCCGCCGGTGTTGAGAATGGTGCAAGATCTCAGTAATTGTCCTCAATTTAAGCAAGAAACCCGGTTTCTCAACCCCTACTCCAGAAAAAGCTGGATTGGCCCTAGACAAACCCTTGCAATTGTGCTACAATCCGACCACTGTAACTGGAGAGCATGGGGCCATGAATCCGCCAACTCCCAAAGAGCAAATTGAGGCATTACAGTCTGAGTTAATTCAACTGAGAAAACGAGGCGATCGCACCGAATCTCGCCAAGATAATCGCCATGCCGAATCGGAAATTCTGGGAAAGTTGGGGATTGCTTATTATCAGGACCAACAATGGCATAGCGCGATCGCCACTCTGACGGAATATCTCAATCTAGCGCGGGAGTTGGGGAATCAAACGAATGAGGCAGTCGCGCACTATTATTTGGGATTTACTCAACAGGCGATCGCTGAATTCGAGCAAGCAGTAGCGGCATTTTTTCAGGGATATCGGTTGTTTCGGCAACTGCAACAACATCAGTTTGCCGCGACCCTATGGCAGCAGTTAGTCCAACAGGCACAAGGATATCTCCAAAATCAGCAAGTCCCCGAAGCAGTCGCCCTTTATAAACGGCAAATCCAAGTTTTGTTAGAATTTGATGACCTAAAAGCCAGCGCCGAGATAGCCGTAGAATTGGGGAAAGTGTACTATTCTCAGCAAGATTTCCCCGAGGCGATCGGCTGTTTCACCTCAGCCCTGGATACCGCCCAAACCCTGAAAGACCAAACCCTAGAAAATGTAGCCTTAGCCTGGTTAGGATGCAGTCATTGGCAGGGGGGAGACTTATCGCAAGGATTGCAGTATTTGGAACAACGGTTAGCCTTAGTCCAGCAGCTAGAAAATACAGCAGCGCAACAGGAAACCTTAACCTGGTTAATTCAGATTTGCCAGCAATTAGACCATCCCGATAAACTCATCCAATCTTATCAACTTCAAGCAAATTTCTGGCAGCAACAAGGAGAACCCGTCAATCAGCACCTCAGTTTATATGAACTAGCAATCTATCAGTTTAATCGCCAACAATATCCAGAGGCATTATCCGGGTTTCAGCTTGCCTTAGAACTCGCCAACACCTTAAACGATGACCAGGGAAAGAGTTGGAAAACCGCGAACAATAATTATATGCTGGGGGAATGTTATCGCAATTTGGGCGAAAATCAAGCAGCAATTTCCCCCTATCAACAAGCGGTGGAGTTGTACTTGCAGTTGGGGGCAAAAGATTGGGCAGAAAAAGGGTTAGGACATTTACTCAACCTCTATCGAGAATTGCAGCAAGCTGAACAAGAGATAGACTGTCAGAAAAAACGGTTTCAGCTAATCCAAGACAGAGGAGATGATAGCACGGCATATTCTCTGGCTTATGGAATTGGTAATCTTTATAATCATCGCCAACAATTCACCCAAGCCCTGGAATATTATCAAGAAGCGCTGATTTTAGCTAAAAACCTCGAACCGCCGCAAAACCTAGCAAATGCTGCATATATGGTGGCGGACTGCTATCGGAATTTGAGACAGCAGCAAGCGGCGATTTCCGGGTATGAGCAAGCGGTTGGGTTGTATGTGGAAGTTAATGAGACAAAATGGGCTTTATCGGGATTAGACTATCTGGTGAATTTGTATCGGCAGTTGAAACAGGATGAACAGGTTATTGCCTCTTACCAGCGACGGTTAGAGATTTTTCGGGAATTGGGCGATCGCATTTCTGAGCAGTCCTGTTTATCGGCGATCGGTAAAGCTTATAAAGATAACAACCAATGGCAAAAAGCCATTGACTATTTTAAACAATTCCTAACTTTAGCCAGAGAGTTAGAGCGGAAAAATGACCAAGCATATTCTCATTATATGCTGGCTTTATGCTATAAAAAAATAGAGCAAATACAGGAAGCCATAGAAAACTATCAGCTATCTAGCCAGTTTTATCGAGAAGTCAATGATATCAAATGGATGGCTAATGCATCTCATTATTTAGCCAATATTTATCTTTATGATTATCCCATAGAAAAAGCAGAGAGTATCGAGCAAGCAATTGGGATTTATCAGGACAACTTAACCGTTTACTCCCGCGAAACCTATCCCCAAGATTGGGCAAAGACTCAGAATGCTCTGGGTAATGCTTACTTTAAGCGCATTCGAGGAGACAAAGCGGAAAACCTGGAAATTGCCATTCGCTACTATGAAGCGGCATTAGAAGTCTATACCCGTGAAGCCTATCCCAAAGATTGGGCAAGAGCCCAAAATAATCTGGGAATTACCTACGAAAATCGCATTCATGGAGGAAAAGCAGATAATTTAGAAAAGGTAATATCCTATTATAAGGCTGCTTTGGACATTCGTACTCGCGAAGCCTATCCCGAAGATTGGGCAAGAACTCAAGATAGTCTTGGGGATGTCTACATCAGCCGCATTCATGGAGACAAAGCGGATAATTTAGAAAAGGCGATCGCCTATTACAACGCGGCTTTAGAAATTCGGACTCGCGAAGCCTATCCCGAAAATTGGGCATATACCCAAAATAGCTTAGGGAGTGCCTACGAAAAACGCATTCGCGGAGATAAAGCAGATAATTTAGAAAAGGCGATCGCCTATTACAACGCGGCTTTGGAAATTCGGACTCGCGAAGCCTATCCCGAAAATTGGGCATATACCCAAAATAGCTTAGGACTGATTTACCTCAGCCGAATTCGTGGAGACAAAGCCGATAATTTAGAAAAAGGAATAGCTGCTTTCAATGCTGCTTTGCAAGTTTATACCCATGAAACCTTGCCTGAAGATTGGGCAATGCTGCAAATGAATCTGGGTAATACTTATACTAGGCGCATTCGAGGGGAAAAAGCAGAGAATTTAGAAATCGCAATATCCTATCATAATGCTGCTTTGACAGTTTATAACTGTGAAAAATATCCCAAAGATTGGGCTACGGTGCAAATAAATTTGGGTCTTGCCTACAGACACCGCATTCATGGAGAAAAGGCAGAAAACCAAGCAATAAGTCTGGCTTATTATAATGCATCCTTGGAGGTCTTGACCCAACAAGAATTTCCTGAATACTGGGCAAAAGTTCAACTCAATTTAGGAGTTGCTTACTCTAAACGCATCCAAGGCGATAAAGCAGAGAATCTGGAAAAAGCGATCGCCTTTGACAACGCGGCCTTGGAAGTTTTTACCCAGGAGGCATTTCCCGAAGAGTGGGCAATGGTGCAAATGAATCTCGGAAGTGATTACCGCCAACGGATAAAAGGGCAGAAATCACAGAATTTGGAAATAGCGATCGCCCATTACACCTCAGCTTTGGAAGTGTTCACAAAACAAGCCTTTCCAGAAAATTGGGCAAGCGGACAAAACAGATTGGGAAATATATTTCTAAAACGCATTTGTGGAAACAAAGCAGAAAATTTAGACCAAGCGTTCCGCTATTACAATGCTGCCTTAGAAGTCTATACCCGCAAAAATTATCCAGAAGATTGGGCAGCCATACAAAATGATGTGGGTATTATCTATTATAAACAACTGCAAGGAAATAAGGCGGAAAATTTGGAAATGGCGATTGCTGCTTATGAGAGGGCTTTAGAAATTAATAGTTATTATGAAGCCAACCCTGAAGATTGGGCTATCACCCAAAATAATCTTGGAAATGCTTACCGCGATAGAATCAGCGGAGAAAAGGCACAGAATTTAGAAATGGCGATCGCTGCCTATAAAAGTGCTTTAATCGTTCGGACTCCTGAAAAATATCCAGAAGATTGGGCAGACACACAATATAACATAGGTTTTACCTACATTAACCGGATTCAAGGTGAAAAAGCAGACAATATCGAAAAAGCCATTATCGCTTACGAAAATGCTTTAGAGATTTATATTAAAAAAGTATTTCCTCCTGGAGATAATTCAGCTAAATCTTATTTTGATTTAGATTCTCAAGCGATAATTGAAGATAATTATAACAGTCGTAAAAGTGCGCTTGTCATTTCTGATGGCGATTCAGAATCTCACGACTATAATTATTGGGTAAACCAGTGTGTTAGCTTGCAAATGAATTTGGCGAGGAGTTATGTAAATCGAATCAAAGGGGATAAAAGCGAAAATTTAGGGAAAGCTATTGATTACCATAAAGCGTCTTTAAAACTTCGCCCTCGTGAAGCTTTCCCTGAAGAGTGGGCAGAAATAAAATTGCTCTTAGGCCTTGTCTATACTGACCAAATAGTAACGAATCAAGATCAACGTTTTTTAAGTGAAGCTATTCGCTGCTATCAAGGGGCCTTGGAAATTCGTACCCTAGAAAAAGTTCCTGAGCAATGGGCTGAAATTCAATTTTTTATAGGTGAGTATTACTATTATAGCGACCCCCGTAACTTAAAATACCGAGAACAAGCAATCATTGCTTATGAAGCAGCTTTAACTGTGTATTCCCCAGAAAATAACCCGCAACGATGGGCTGATATCCAAAGTTCATTAGGAATAATTTATACTAATACCAGTATAATTCTAGTCGGCAAGGCAGATAATATCGATACCATAGGTGAGGATATCGAAAAAGCTATTTCCTATAATCAGCTTGCTTTAACTGTTTATACGAAAGAGAAATTTCCAAAACAATGGGCAGAAGTACAATTAAGTCTTGGAGTAGCTTATGGCCACCGACCAAAAGGTGATGGATTTGACAATTACAAAAAATCACTTGCTGCATATCAAGCAGCTCTAAGTGTCTACAATAAGCATGATTTTCCCGAGCAATGGGCTAAGTGCAATTTAAACTTTTCTTCTCTTTACTTGTCTGTCAAAAATTGGTTTAGAGAAAAAGAAAATGCAGAAAATATAGAAAAAGCTATTGCTGCTATTGAATCAGCATTAGAAGTTTTTGATCAGGAAAATCATCCCTTAGAATATGCCATTGTACAACATAACTTTGCTGAGGCATATAAAGTGCGCGTCTTAGGAAATGAAGATGATAATTTGAATAAAGCAATCTTAGCTGGTAAAGCAAGTTTAACTGTCCAAGAAAATCTCACAGTTAACCCCATATCCTGGGGCAATGTAAATCTTATTCTTGGAGATATTTATATTCATTTATTTAAACGTAAAAATCTTCCCGATTGTTTACAAGAAGCAAGATTTTACTATGAACGAAGCCTAGAAGTATTTAGGCTCGAATCTTATCCAGAGAGATGGGCTGAAAGTATCCGCTGTCTTGCCAATGTTTATATACACCTAAATGACAGTGAAAAAGTTATTAACCTTTATCAACAATCATTGCAAGTTTTTACTCGATTGGCTTTCCCTCAAAAACACTCAGTAGTTTTATCAAACCTAGGGATTGTTTATTTGAACAGCAAAAATTATCACTTGGCATACAAGGCTTTTGCCGAAGCAATTGATACAGTGGAATATTTGCGCGGAGAAGTTATCTCTGGGGACGAAGCAAAACGTAAATTTAATGAAGAATGGATTAAACCGTATGTACTCATGGTTGAATCTTGTATTCAATTAAACCGCTATGATAAAGCCCTGGAATACGCCGATCGCAGCAAAGCCCGTAACCTATCTGAACTCATTGCAGCCCGTGACTTATATGGATCAGACATACCGGAATCCACTCGGTTACGGCTACAACAAATCCGGCAAGATATTGCCAAGGAAAAGGAACGGCTACAACAAACCTCTCAGCCGGATTCTAACTACCTTAATCAACTCCGGGAAGAATTTAATCGTCATTCCCCCTATCAACCCCTGACCTTTGAAGATATTAAAAATCTCCTCAACGAAGAAACAGCCATTATAGAGTGGTATGTCTCTTTTGAATCCTATAAATTTTTGACTTTTACAATTCTCCCTAACTTAGCAAATCAACCGAGTGAACCAGACTCTGAGATTAGTCTCTGGCAGTCTTCACCCCAAGATTTGATTCACCTCATCGACTGGACAAACGCCTACCTCAACGACTACCGCAACAACAAAACCCAATGGCACAATAACCTCCCCCAACGCCTAGAACAACTCGCCCAAATCCTCCACCTGGATGAAATCCTGCACAACCTGCGGGAAAAATTCCCCAACTGTAAAAAACTCATCCTCATCCCTCACCGCTTTTTGCACCTGTTCCCTCTACACGCTTTACCTGTCCCTGTTATTGGCACAGATGGGGTAGGGGTGCAATGCTTGCGCCCGATTTCTCGCCAGAATGGTAATCAAGAGGGCCTGCGCATTGCGCCCCTACAGGAATTATTTCCCAAAGGTGTCGCCTACGCGCCTAACTGTCAGGTGTTGCAACAAGCGCAAAATCGGCAACGTCCCGATTTTAACCAACTCTTTGCTATCCAAAACCCGACCCAAGACTTGGATTTTACTGATATCGAAGTGGCAGCGATTCAATCCCTCTTCAATCCGCACCATATCCTCCAATATGACGCAGCGGAAAAAGCAGCGATTCTCGATGGGGATAACTTGAAAAATGCTCACTGCACTCACTTCTCCTGTCACGGCTATTTCAATTTTGAAGATGCCCTGAAATCTGCCCTCCTCTTAGCTAAAAGCGAATTTACTCCACCGCCACCGAATGAGGACCAAAGCCGCTATATTCCCCTACAAAATGGCAATCTCCTCGACTTGGGCAAGTGCCTCACAATAGAGGATATCTTGCGTCTTGACCTGAGCAACTGTCGTCTCGTCACCCTTTCTGCCTGCGAAACTGGGATTACTGACTTTAACTCCACCAGTGATGAATATATCGGGTTACCCAGTGGGTTTATTTTGGCCGGTGCTCCGAATGTCGTCTGTTCTCTGTGGGCGGTGAATGACCTGTCTACGGCTTTGCTGATGATTCGCTTTTACCAAAATGTCAAAAATGGTGAAACGGTTCCCCTGGCTTTGAAACAGGCTCAAATCTGGCTGCGGGATGTGACGGTGGAGGGGTTGCAGGTGTGGTCTAGTCAGCTAATGTTACGTTCCACTTATCGAGGGCAGTTCCGGCGGCGTTTTAGTAAGATGGAGGGAACGGCTAAACCGTTTGCTTCGCCTTATTATTGGGCGGGGTTCTGTGCGATCGGTGCGTAGGAGCAAAACCATGTTACAAGAAGACAAAGATATCCAAGATTTTATCAAGTTGGTAGAGACGCAACGGCCTTTATTTGCGGACTGCGAAGAGGAACTGCAACAACTGCTGGGGAATTTGCCATCGGATAAGGAGGGAATGTCCGATGCGATCGCCGATTGGTGTGAGGCTCATCCATCGGTCCAGAAGGCCCTGGATGCGCTGTCTGAACAAAAGGAGGGCGATCGGGTTCCGGGACATACCGGCAACGCCCCACCGCCACCGGACCCCAAAGCTTACCGAGACATCCTGGAAAATGCCATTCGTCGCACCCAGTCACCCTCCAAGCAAACCCCATAAGCGAACACCATATTCCCTCTATAGGGTTTCCCACCGTTATGAGGTACATCTTGGGAGTGCGAGCATCTTGCTCGCTATTGTCAATAGCGAGCAAGATGCTCGCACTCCTCTAAATGTCTGTACCTTATGAGTCCGGGAACCGCTATATAGGGTTGGGGCAATTTTTAAATGGCCCCAATCAAATTTAATGAGAATCCAGCCACTGCTGTAAATCTGCCAAGTTGGTAAAGTCTAAGAACGCTTTACTCAACTCTTCCAATTGCGGCTTACTCAAAGACTGAATTCGAGACTCAATCTCCAAATTAATCGGCCCACAAAAGCGATGAAGCAGGCGCAAAATTACCGCCACTTCACCCTGTTTTTCCCCCTGGGCGAATCCCTGGGCGATACCCTTTTGCAGAATATCTTGATAGATTACAGATTCTCGCATAACGTCCTCCCTGAAAAGGGGCAAAGGGTCGGGTTAGAATTGGGGCCAATCAAAATGGCCCCCAATCAAATTTAATGAGACTCCAGCCACTGCTGTAAATCCGCCAAGTTGGTAAAGTCTAATAAGGCTTCACTCAACTCCTCCAATTGCGGCTTATTCAGTCCCTTAATTTGGGACTTAATCTCCAGGTTTAGGTCCCCACAAAAGCGATGAAGCAGGCGCAAAATTACCGCCACTTCACCCTGTTTTTCACCTTGGGCTAATCCCTGGGTCAATCCCTTGGTCAATCCCTGGGTCAATCCCTGCTCTAATCCCTGGGCTAATCCCTGCTCTAATCCCTGCTCTAATCCTTGGGTCAATCCCTGCTTTAATCCTTGGGCTAATCCCTGCTCTAATCCTTGGGCGATACCCTTTTGCAGAATGTCTTGATAAACTACGGATTCTCGCATAACTTCCTCCCTGAACATGGTGGATATTAACTGTTTGTCAAACCGCAACCCCGCTAAAATCTGAGTGCAGGCGGCAACTTCCTGTCGCAGGTCTGTCTCTTCTATTTTATCCACTTCTTGAGCTACTTGATTCAAGAGTTCCGTGGGGTTCTCTGTGGCGCATAACACCGCCAGGGGCAGTAAGACATTATTCTCTAGTAACGCTTCTGGGGATTCTTCCCATAACCGAATTACCTGATATCGGTGGTGGGTGAATTCGGTCCGAAATTCGGTCTCGAATACCGCCGGGTTACTGGTAGGAAGCAGCCAAATCAAGACTTGCCTCACGGGCAGTTCATATTGCCACTGTAACCGAATGGAATAGCTGCACATCCGGATCGGCATTTGCCTATCTTGCGGAACCCTGGTCTGAAATTCTAAATGCTGAATTTCTGGGCCGCTTTTTAGGAAAATAACTGAATCCGCCCGAATTGGTTCGACGGAAAGTTCAGTTTTTAAGACTTCAACCGGGGTGGTAATGGATTGTCTGAAGGCCCAGGATGCCATCTGTTGGGCATATTTTTCTGCCCAATATTTTAGCAGGTTGTCATAACACATGGTGGGTATAACTGTAATGTCTGGGTATGCTCTTTCTGAGGACCAGAAAACTCTCGGAGGTTGAGGCAATAATCCTCCTGATTTCAAATTTTACCAGAACCACTGGTAAAATGCTATCATTTGTATCTATTGCCTGCCCCAGGAATCCCTATGAGCGAACAATTGTCGCGAGAATTGCTCCACTATCCCAAACTCAGCTTATATGCCTTCCACCTCTGTCATGATATGGCATTGGCGGAAGGGGAACGGGTGGAAGATGCTGATGTGCTGTGGCAGCAGTTCGAGGAATTGGGAAAATCTTTGCAGATCCCAGCCCTTGAAACCTGCCGTCAATGGTTGAATATCCCGGAACATCAGGCAACGATCGCATTTCGAGAACTCCTCTCGGAGGAACTCGATCGCTGTTTGCGCTTCCCCTTTCCCCTAGGAGACGCGAACTCGGATACACCTCGGCGCAATGGGGAACTCTACGCGATCCAACTTCATGATACTTATGTGGCTGACCTCACGTTTCGCTATCCGGGAATTGTTTCGGTTGCCGAACTCACTCACCTCAACCCCGAGGGAATGCTGCTGCCCGATCGCATTTCCGCTTCCATTGGCCAAACGTTGATCCTGTTCGCCAAACCTGTCATCGCGGAAAAATCCCCCTCCCCTGACACCTTGCGCCAGTTAGCCGATCGCTGTTTACAAGCCTTACTCACAAACGCTCCCCCCCTTGTTCTACCCTCCTATCGTGGCGAGGGCAAACTGTTAGGCAGTCCAATTTTTGAATATGACAATAATGCAGAAAATCCGGCACAATCCTGTCACATTCTCATTTGGTTAGACTGCCATCCTGATACCGCCCAACTCGAAGCATCTACAAAATACTATCACCCCCTGATGGATTTGCTTTGTTGTCGCAGCAAAATCCGGTTCAGCTATGACCAAGCCCGGACTCGCTATCGAGACTGTCGCCAACTTTATACCGAGTTAGAAACCTTGATGAAGGCGTTACCAACCTTGCCGGAAGATACGGCTGAAAAATTAACGGCTTTGCAGGAGGCTCTCCTCAAAATTAACCCCCAAGCCTTTAGCTATGCCAGTCATATCCGGGATATTGAAGACCAGCGCACCACGATAATTACGAATTTAAAGAATTATACCACAAAATTGGAAGAATTAATGGATATTGCAGGAGAACAGGAGTTAAGTTTTTTACAAGCCTTTAGCTATGAATGCCGGTCGAAATTATTAGGACAAATCCACACAGACCTGAATTATTTAAACTCAGGAAATGCCCTGTTCGGTCACTGTATTGCCACGATGCGCGGCATTGTCGAGGTGGAACAAGCCAAGATGAATCACAATCAGCAGGAAGCGAATCAAGATTTGCAAGACCAGATTCAAGCGGTGGGGGTGGGAATTGCTGCGGGGGCGATCGTTGCTTCGACTTCGGGGTTAATATTTCAACCTTGGGAGTGGAAAGGGGAAAAAGTTGAACCCTCTTTCCCCTTGCCGTTGATGGCGTTTCTGATTGCGTTGTTATGCAGTGCTGCCTGTTCCGTGGGGGCCTGGTATTGGGCCAAAGAGGGGATTAAAAAGGGGCGATTTCCCTTCCGGGATGTGAAGGAAAGGTCATCAAAAAAACCAAAACGGTGAAGGGTGTGGTTACAGGAATGAAGACATCGGAGGCAGAACGAGTGCGAGCATCTTGCTCGCTATTAAAGAAATAAAGAAAGCGAGCAAGATGCCCGCACTCCCAATATTTACCTCATAACTGTTGGAAACGCTATATTGCCTTGTCCCTCCAGTCAAAACACCACAATTTTTGTCTGCAAAACCCTTACAAAGACGTTTGTTTCGGTGTGTTTTGACGGTGTTTTACTTGTTCAATATCCTGATATTCTGCTTGAGGTTGTTCATAGCATTGGGTTTGGCCTTGCAATTCTAATCCTGATTCCTCATGGAGGGCATTAAAAATCCCCTCGGCTCGTTGGCGGAGTTGTTCTTCATCTAATAAGCGATCGCTGAAGGCATTGATGGAAATGTTATTCGCTCCTAATTCTTTTTCCGGCGTAATCACGGTGACCACTTCTTCCCCGGCAATATTTTTGACTTTGACCACATAGGCATTCCGATAGTCTGCACCTTCGTAGCTGGCATCGGCCTTGGGGTCTGCGAGTTGATAGCCGTAAGATTCCAGCATTTCTACAACATTATCGGCAATTTCTGCCCGCATTTGGGAGAGAATCACTTGCATTTTGGCTTGGTTGGCAATGTCGGCTAATTCCGGACGGAAGACTTCGATTTGTTGGCCTAATTCCTGGATTTGTTCTGTGGTTAAGGTGGATTCCCCTGCGGTGAGTTGTTGTTGAAACTGTTCGAGCTTTTGCTGATAAGCCGTTAACCGTCCATCAGTCCAATAATCAACTTCTTCCTGAAAGGTTTCGACTTCGCCCCCGGCTTCTCCGAGTTCAATTTCAATCTGCCGATGAGCTTGCACTTCGGTGATTAGGGTTCGCAAATCTTCTAATGTTGCGGTATAATAAAGTAACCATTTTTGTTCTTTTTGTTCCAGTTCCAGGCGCAAATCGGCGAGTTTGAGATAGGTATCTTGGGAGGTGGCGATCGCCGCTTCAAAAACCCCAGTGGCTAAGTTTTGTTTTGCCAACTCTAAATTGCGCCGCAAGTCAGCCAGTTGATTTGGAGTAAAGCGCTGGTGTTGGTAATCGCGGTTGATTTGCTGCCAGATTTGTTCCACATCGGTGAGCAGTTCTTGCGCCAATTTTACTTTATTTTGTCGTTCCTGTTCAAGGGTGTCAAATACCTGGTCAATTTGCTGTTGGATCATCCGTTGTCCGGTTTCCCGCGCTTGCCGTTCTTCCTCCAGGAGTTCGGAGAATTTCTGTTCCAGTTGTTGATTCAGGGTGAGATATTCTTGCCGTTGATCCGCTGTAATCCGCAGATATTCAGTCCGCTGTTTTTCAAAACCGGCGCGCATAGCGGAAGTGAGCCGATCGCCTTCTTGAAGGAGTGCCTGTTGTTGTCGCACCTCGGATTCTCGGACCGCTTGCTGAAAGTCTTGGCGCTGGATTCGCAATCGCTGCTGTGTGTTCCGTTCCAGTTCCCCGAGGTGACTCCCCATGCGTTGAGCCTCTTGTTCCTGCTGTTTTGCACGTTGTTCTAAAGGAATGAGGCGTTGCTGCATTTCTTGATTCGCTTCTGCACGCATCCGATTCAGGCGATCGGGTAAGTCTTGTTGCACCGATCGCAGTCGGCTATCCTGTTCCTGTAATCGCCGTAAGTCGGCTTCACTAATACTCACATATCGGTCTTTTCTACCACTCATCTTGATCTCCGGTTATTTATATGTTCTTAACGAGAAGAAACTCCTAGGAACTCTTCTATTTTGGTCTAAAAGGCATTCTATAACGATTTTATATCTAATGAGCCCCGAAGGATCCCCTTAAATCCCCCTTAAGAAGGGGGACTTTGACCCGAGAACCCGAGTTCAATAGCTGGATAAATGCTATCTAGCAAGTCTAAAATTTCTAGACTATTAATTTAAGTTAGCCTAAATTGAGTGGCGGTAAATCGTTTTTAGCAAAGGTAATCATTGCTTCCCCTTCGAGATTGTCGCGGATGAGGCGAACCTGCTGTAATTGTACCATTGCCTCAAACAGATTACGGACATCTCGTCCATTGCCAAAATTGCAATCGCGCATCTTGTACATCCAATTGAGTCGTTCTAATACGGCTTGTTGGACCTCCGGGGGACAACGGTAAGCAGGTTTAGAAGTTCGGCAATAAGAGAGGAAAATTTCTAGCATTTCCTCTCCGGTATAGTCGAGAAATTCGATGATTTTAGCGATGCGGGACTGCAAACCCGGATTAGTGGCTAAAAAGGCTTGCATGGGTTGAGTATAACCGGCAAAAATTACCACCAGGCGATCGCGATAATTTTCCAGCATGGGGAGGAGGGTATCCACCGCTTCTTGACCATAATCCTGTCCCCCTCCCCGGGGTGATGCGAGTGCATAAGCTTCATCAATAAACAAAATTCCATCTAGCGCTTCTTCTACTTTTGCCCGAGTTTTTGGGGCGGTTTGTCCCACATATTCAGCCACCAATGAATCCCGAGGTTTATCCACTTTAATCAGTTGTCCTTTTTTGAGAATTCCCAAGGCTTTAAAAATTGCTCCCACCAGTTCTGCTACGGTGGTTTTTCCAGTTCCGGGATTGCCCAAAAAGACTAGATGGCGAGTCATGCGATCATCGGTTTCATATCCCGCTTGTCGCAATCGTTGTTTTGCCTGTTCACTGGCGACTAATTCATGCATCGCCGCTTTGACTGAACTTAACCCAATCATGGTATCCAGTTGGTTGAGTAAGCTGTCTAATGTCCCCTGATTTCGTCGTGCGGAACCCGCAGCAATGGCCGCAAAATCTAAATCCGGTTGTTCGCTATCCCCCGGAACAATCTGCATTTTTTCCCCTGCTATCCTCAATTGCGATCGCTCAATGTTCTGGGTTTGTAATTCAATTAAATGATCGGTAAATAGGTCAGCGATCGCCTCATTAACTCCCCGTCCTCCATAGTTTTGCGCCGGTTCATAAGTGGCTCGGACTAAAGCCGTTAATCCAGGCTCATCAACGATGACCTCAATATTATATCGCTCCTGAGCAAACCGTTTCACCAACCGGAAAATCATCTCTGTCTGTTCCGCCAGTTCCAAGCGACTGAGGGGAATCACTTTATCAATCCGTCCAATAAATTCTGGGGGAAGATAGCCGGTTTTTTGTAAGATTTCCTTAGCCCGATTTGACGCTTCGCTAATCGCTTCACTGGCTAAATTGGTGGTTAACAAGCAAATCGTGTCTTTTGGGGAAATCACCGTTCCATTCACATCACTGGCGCGCCCTTCATCAAAAAAGGCTAACAGTTGCCGCCAGATAGACTCATGCGCTTTTTCAATTTCATCAAACAATAAAATGCACCGTTGCTGATTCCGTCGCAAGGCATTGGGTAACCATCCCCCCTGTTCTGAACCGACATATCCTAGGGGACTGCCAAACAGATTGGAGACTTTATGTTCTTCTCCATATTCTCCCATATCACACCGTTCCAAGGGGGTTCCGAGGGCTGAGGCGAGGGTTTTACTCAGTTCGGTTTTGCCTGTTCCTGTGGGTCCGGGTAACAAAATGACCAAGGGTTTAGGACTTTTTTGGGCGGCGATTTTGCCCCTGACTAATTTAACCAGAGTGCCGATCGCCTCTGAATGTCCAATCACCTGTTGCCGGAGTTTTTCGGTCAATTCCACCGATGTTGGTAGGGGCATTGTCTGAGTCCATTGTTCTCGTTTTGCCTGTTTCAATGAAAATTCTGAACCGGATAAAAACCGCTCATGCCAATATTTTAACGGTTTAGATTCTTGGGTTAAAGCGGTGGTTAATTGCTGCAACTCATTCCAGGCAATGGGTCGTTGATGTTGTAATCGAAAACGCTGGATTAAATGGCCGATTTCTGAGGTAGTGGGAGTGCCGACATTACAAATATTCACCAGATTTTGAGAACGCTCGCGATTGAGTAATAAATTGCTCAAAAATGTCAGACCAATTTGCTGACAAAAGGATTGCAGTTCTGAATAAGTATCTTGATGGAAAATAAACACACATAAATTGCGATTGGTCGGCAATAACCGCGACCATTCCACAATCGCGCCATCCAGTTGCCGCAGTAGTTCAAATCGCCGCAAATCTTCGGGATTCGCAAAGACGATCGCCGAGGATTGGCGAGTATCTTCCATGAAATTTTGCAACAAAGGCAGCACATCCCGGTCTTGCATTCGTTGGGGACGATTTATTGAGGGAAATGGGTGAGAATTGGGGGGAGTTTCCTGGGTTTGCTGGGAGTCTTTTTTTCCTAAAAATCGTTTTTTTCGTCCCAAAGGACCGGGGGTAACCTTGATTTCAGATTGACCCTGAACTGGGGAGGGAATCGGAGGGCGTAACAAGGCGCGATCGCGAGAGTCTGTATCCAGAAAATACAGTTTACGATTGCCGGAATAAAAGGCAATTCTCTGATATCCTTGAGCTTTGAGATAGCGATGCAATACCTGTTCGATATCTTGGAGAATCAAATCCTCACTACAAAACGAATCACTCGTATTTGCTCCATACAAGAGCAAAAAGCGATCGCCAGTTGCCTCCCGTATTCCCTTGGTAATCCGCTCAATTGTCACGCTGATTGTCCTCCCTTTATATTCCCTTTTAAACACGCAACAGCTTACCGATCAAGATTTAAGTGCTAACACACTGATGCTAAGGCACTTGTGATCGCTATGGGTAACTCATGAGTTGGGAAACCTCTATATTTTCAGTCTGCAATTTGAGAACGGGAAGGACTGGCCCCTACTCCGCCAGGGAAATCGTTGGTCAGAATGAGACTTATTCTCGTATAATAGGGAAAATCTGACTCGTTATTGAAAGTCCCTTGAACTCATGGTGATTCCTAAACTGTTGAGCCGATCGCTTCTCCCACTCCTACTATTGCCGATGGCGATCGCCTGTCGTGAACCCGTTGCTGAGACGGAAACTGATACGCAACTCGCTGTATCCGACACCCCCTCGGTGAATGTTGTCGCCACGTTTCTGCCGATGTATTGGTTTACTCGCGCCGTGACGGGGGATAGCGCACAGGTGCAAGTGTTGATTCCTCCGGGAAGCGATGTCCATGAGTATCAGGCGAGACCCGCAGATGTTCAGGCGATCGCCACTGCCAATATTTTAGTCAAAAATGGTATCGGTTTAGAGGAATTTCTCGAAAATACCATTACTAATGCTAATAATCCCAACTTACAGGAAATTAATGCAAGTGCCGGGATTCAACCTTTAGATGATAATACCCCGGTTGTGAAAGCGGTTGATAGCAATCATGATCATGACCATGATCATGATGACGGACATCATCATGATCATGCTGAGGGGAATCCTCATGTTTGGCTTGATCCCGTATTTGCTCAACAACAAGTTGCCACCATTCGAGATGGTTTAATTGCCGCAGATCCAGCTAATCAAGGCATTTATGAAGCCAATGCCGCAGCTTATATTCAGCAATTAGAACAACTGGATCAAGAGTTTCAGCAGACTTTATCCCAATATCCTAATTGTACCTTTATTACCTTTCATGATGCCTATCCTTATCTAGCCGATCGCTACAATTTGCAACAACTGGCCGTGGTTTCTGTCCCGGATGCAAGTCTGTCTCCCCAGGATATCCAAAAAACAGTGCAAGCGGTTCAGCAGTATCAAGCGAAGGCACTTTTTTCGGAACCGCAAGTGGAAAATCGAGTATTAAAAACCTTGGCAACGGACCTCAATTTACCTTTGTATGAAATTGACTCCTTAGAATCGGGTCCCCTCGACCCCCAACATTATTTGACTGCGATGCGCGGAAATTTAGAAACGATTGTAAATGCTTGTCGGTAACTATTATGAGAATGGGTGAAGCGTGGGATGGTAATCGCCGGGAGTTAGATGTGGCATTTACTCGGAATTACTCGATTGTTAAGATAGAAAATTTGAGCGTTTACCGAGGCAATTATCCGGCCTTGCGGGATGTTTCTTTTGAATTAACATCGGGAACGAATGTTGCCGTGGTTGGGCCAAATGGGGCCGGAAAAAGCACCTTAGTTCAAGCGATTTTAGGGTTGATTCCTCGCAGTTCGGGTCAGGTGGAAATCATGGGAAGACCTTTGGAAAAGCTGGGACGGTTGCGATCGCATCTCGGTTATATTCCCCAGACTTTTCTATTCGATCGCACCTTTCCCATTTCCGTTGGGGAAGTCGTGGGGCTCGGATGGCAAGAACGGGAAGCGTTTTCCCTCTCGCGAATGCAACGGTTTCCCTGGCAGACGAACCCCGAGAAACAGACAGCAGTGATGTCAGCATTGCGGCGAGTGGATGCCTTGCATTTGCGCCATCGCGCAGTCGGTGCTCTGAGTGGGGGACAATTAAAGCGGGTATTACTCGCCTATTGTTTAGTGATGTCTCGCCAATTGCTGATTTTAGATGAAGCATTAGCGGGAGTTGATGTTCAGGGAGAAGCGGATTTTTACAACTTGTTAAATGAGTTAAAAACGGAACAAAATTGGACGGTGTTGCAAGTATCCCATGACCTCAATATGGTTAGTCGCCATTGCGATCGCGTGATTTGTTTAAATCAAACCCTAGTCTGTAGCGGTGCACCGGATATTGCCTTAGCACCTCAAAATTTGTTAGCCACTTATGGACCCGCTTTTGCTCACTATCATCATGATCATTGAGGAAATGGGGGAGAAGTTCGTAGTAACGACTTCAGTCGTTTCTTCTCCTTTTCCATTACTCCCTCATTCTTCATCCAAATGTTCCGTCACTGCCTCATAGAGACTAACCACATGATTATCTTGAAGTCGATAATAGACCCGGCGTCCTTCTTTGCGATAACTAACCAGGCGAATTGCTTTTAAATTCCGCAATTGGTGGGAAACTGCTGATTCGGTCATTTGGACAATTTCCGCTAATTCATGAACGCAGAGTTCTTTTAACGCCAAGGCGGAAATGATTCGCAAGCGATTGGCATCCCCAAGAAAGCTAAAAAACTCCGCCATTCGTTGTGCTTTGTCTTCCTTCAATAGCTGATTTTGGAGACTATTGATATTTTCGAGGTCGATCGCGTGTTCAGAGGTGCATTCGAGTTCATCGGAGTCCTTTTGGGCATCTCCGGCCATTTTATCGGTAGAATAGTTAACTGCCATGATTTGCGTTTAGGGAAAATATCAGTAAAAAACTTGAATACTTGATTATTCTTTCAGATATTAATGATGATAGCGAATTTCTTAGAAATTTTCAACCCTTTTCAGGGAGATTTACTCTTGGGAAATACGGCATGGACAAACTTCCTGGAATTACTGAGTTTCCCTTTCATGCAACGGGCGATCGCCGGTGGGGTCTTGCTGGGAATTCTCGGAGGGTTCCTCGGTACTTTTGTAGTGTTGCGCCAACTTTCGTTTTTCAGTCATGCCGTGGGACATTCGGCGTTAGTTGGGGTCGTGTTAGGGGTGTTATTGCAGGTTGACCCGAATTGGACGCTGTTACCGTTTACCCTCTTATTTGGACTCTCCTCCTTGTATTTAATCGAACGCACAAAATTACCCAGTGATAGTGTGTTTAGTATTGCCGTTTCTGGGGCCTTGGCAATTGGGGTAATTTTGACCAGTTTTATCCCCGGATATCGAGGAAATTTAATGGCGGTGTTGTTTGGAGATATCCTGGCGATCGGGCAAACTGATATTTTCTTAATTGTGGGATTACTGGTTATTAGTTGCCTGTTTTTATTCTCAACTTGGCGGCAGCAAATTTTACTCACCCTGAATCCAGAACTGGCCCAAGTTCAAGGAGTTGCTGTTGATATTCATCGTTATTTGTTTGTAGTTTTGCTGTCTCTGACTGTGGCAATTTCTATCAAGGCGGTGGGGATTTTACTGATTAATGCGTTTCTGGTGATTCCCGCAGCAACGGCCAAATTACTCACTCATCATTTTACCCTATTTATTACCCTTTCGGTGATATTGGGGGCAACCAGTTCTCTGGTGGGAATGCTAGGGTCAGGACTGTTTAATTTTGCCTCGGGCCCTAGCATTGTGGTGGTGCAATTTTCAGTGTTTTTGGCCGTATTATGCGGGAGTCAAATCTTGAACCTTAAAGTGTTCCGTCGGCAGTAGAAAGAACGCCGTAGAGTTCAGGACGCCGATCGCGGAAAAAGCCAAAAGAGGCACGAGTTCGGGCGATCGCATCCAAATCAAAGCTGGCACAAATTACCCCCGGGCGATCGCGGTCTAATTCCGCCACCTTATCCCCCCGTTGATTGGCAATAAAGGAATGACCATAAAAGGTTTGTCCCTCTTCCGTCCCGATGCGATTTGCTGCCACAACGGGGACAATATTCGCCACCGCATGACCAATCATCACCCGTTGCCAAGGGTCTTTGGTATCTAAATCCGGATCCAAAGGTTCACTGCCGATCGCCGTGGGATAAAACAACAAATCCGCCCCCATTAACACCATTGATCGGGCACATTCTGGAAACCATTGATCCCAACAAATTCCCACGCCAATTGTCCCATAGCTGGTTTTCCAAACTTTAAATCCCGTATTTCCTGGACGGAAATAGAATTTCTCCTCATAACCGGGACCATCGGGAATATGACTTTTGCGATAAATCCCTAAAACCGTTCCATCAGCATCGACAATGGCGATACTATTATAATAAGCGGGCCCGGCCTTTTCAAAAAATGATACAGGAATCACCACGTTTAATTCTGCCGCTATCTTTTGAAAGTGGGTAATTGTCGGATGTCCCTCAACGGGATGCGCCCAAGCAAAAAACTTATCCCGTTCTTCGCGGCAAAAATAATAGCCTTCAAATAATTCAGAAGGGAGGATAATTTGAGCGCCTTTCGATGCCGCTTCTCGGACCAATTCTGTGACGCGAGAAACGTTGGTATTTTTGTCTTCAGAAAAGGCGGTTTGTAGCGCAGCAACCGTAACCATTTGAGTCATTGGAGTTAAAAGATGGATAAGGGGTGAAGAGTCTGGCGGGGGTTTAAATCCCCGGGGGTTGTTTGTAGAGGCGATTCGCGAATCGCCTCTACCGCTGGGGGTTTAAACCCCCAGCTAATAGCTAAAGTCGGATAAATCCGACTAAAAATACCACTGGATAAAACTTTCTTTCAGTCGTCTTTAGACGACTTTAGCTATTAGGCGGGGGTTTAAACCCCCGCCGGTTGTTGCTGCCTCCCAGTCGGTTGTTGTTGCGTGATGCAGTGAAACGCACCACCGCCTAATAAAATGGCTTTGGCCGATCGCCCAATAGTCCTGCGAGTGGGGAACAGTTTGCCGATCGCCTCTACTGCTTCTTGATCATACTTTGCGCCGTAGGTGGGAACCACAACCGTGCGATTTCCGATATAAAAGTTGGCATAACTCGCTGGGACAATTTCGCCATTTTCATCAACAATTTTACCCGGGGAAGGAATGCGAATCACTTGCAAGGGACGACCTTTGGCATCGGTCATTTCTGACAAATTCTGAGCAATTTCGGTGAGGACTGCGGCATTGGGATCATCTGCCTCTCGGGGTTCCATACATAAGACGACACCCGGTGCAATAAATCGGGCGATGGTGTCAATATGTCCATCGGTGTGATCATTAAGTAAGCCTTGATTTAACCATAACACCTTAGAAACCCCAAAAGCAGCGTGCAGAATTTCTTCTAATTCTGCTTGGGTGAGTTGGGGGTTGCGATTGGGATTTAACAAACATTCCCGAGTGGTTAAACAAGTGCCTTCGCCATCGACTTCGATCGCCCCCCCTTCTAGGGTAATCGGGAAATGGTAACTGGGTAAATTGAGGCGATCGCTGATGGTTTCTGCCACTTCAGCATCACCCTCTAAAATATATTTTTCACCCCATCCGTTAAAATTAAAGCGGACTGTGGCGAGAGTACCATCGGGTTCAAAGCGAAAAATTGGGCCAATATCCCTTAGCCAAATGTCTCCAAAGGGGATAATATGAAATCGCGCTGAAATGCCGGTTAAAGCCGCTTCAGCGATCGCTTTTACCCCTTCATTCAGGACCAGAATTTCTAACTGTTCTCCACGACATTCGCCGGAGACGGGATCCGGGTCAGCGATCGCCCGACAGAGGTCCACAAATTCACCACGCGCCGCCTCTAAACTCTCCATCCAGAGGTCTTCATGACTGGGAAAAGCCAACCAACAAGCCTGATGGGGTTCCCATTCAGCAGGCATTCGATACGTTACCACAGGGGGAGTTAGGGTAGTCAAGCGCATTCCTCCAAAGTTTTTCTCCTCTATAGAATATTTTAGAGGATGGGGGGATGAGGATGAGGGGGATGGGGGGATGGCGGATAACCCCTAAAAATCAAGGCCGGTTAGAAACCGGCCCGGATGCAATGAGTTAAAATTGGGGGGAGATACCCTCTGGCCTTAGCGCCTTTCTAGTAGAGGCATTGCCAATTTGGAACCTGCTTCGCGACGAATACAGCCGGTGTTGAGTGCCTCCCAGAGTTTTTCCAGGGAGTCCAAGTCCGCTGATTTACAGCCTTTGGTGGCGAGGACTTGGCGGATTAATGCTTCGGACTCAACGCTGAGGCATCCGGTTTTAAATGCAGATTCTACCAGAAAGTCAATCATAACAGCTACTGCATCCTCTTAAAAAAAATTGTAGATTCCCTTATGTTACTTTCTGCTATTTTGCAGGAAACCAGGCCGATCGCGATCGGGAAAATCTGTGATAATAAACACCTGGACTCTGTGACAGCAATCACTGAAAACCTCGTTAGATTAGAATATGACCATGATCGAAGCAGCAGAATATCAGCAAAGACGGCAAGCATTGATGGAAAAAATTGGCAGTGGGACCGCGATTTTTCGGAGTGCGCCGATGGCCGTTATGCACAATGATGTGGAATATACTTTCCGGCAGGATAGTGATTTTTACTATTTAACCGGGTTCAATGAACCTAATGCGGTGGCGGTGTTTGCACCCCATCACGAAGAACATCAATTTGTGCTATTTGTGCAACCGAAGGACCCGGAAAAAGAGGTGTGGACGGGATACCGGATGGGAGTGGAAGGTGCAAAGGAACGGTATGGTGCCGATGAAGCTTATCCGATTAGTGAACTGGAAGAAAAGTTACCGCAGTATTTAATCAAAGCCAGTTGCATATACTATCACGTTGGGCGCGATCGCAAGTTTAATGAAACAGTTCTCACCCATTGGCAGCGGTTGATGAGAACCTATCCCAAGCGGGGAACTGGTCCCGTTGCCATTCAAGATTCAGGGACGATTTTACATCCGTTGCGCTTGGTGAAAAGTCCGGCAGAATTAGAACTGATGCGAAAAGCTGCGAAAATTTCAGTCAAAGCGCACATTCATGCGCAAGAGTTCGCACAACCCGGGCGATATGAGTATGAAATTCAAGCGGAAATGGAGCATTTGTTCCGGTTGCAAGGAGGCAATGGGTTTGCTTATCCCTCCATTGTTGCATCTGGGGCGAATAGCTGTATTTTGCATTATATTGAAAACGATCGCCAACTGCAAGACCATGATTTATTGCTGATTGATGCCGGTTGCGCCTATGGGTATTACAATGCAGATATTACCCGAACTTTTCCCGTGAATGGTGCGTTTACACCAGAACAACAGACGATTTATGATATTGTTTTGGAGGCGCAAAAACAGGCCACAGCCCAAGTGCAACCGGGAAATCCTTACAGCAAAATTCACGAAACGGCGGTACGGGTTTTGGTGGAAGGATTAATGGAAATTGGATTACTAACTGGAGACATTGAGGAAATTATTAAAGAAGAAAAATACAAACCCTTTTATATGCACAGAACGGGACATTGGTTGGGTTTAGATGTGCATGATGTGGGGGTTTATCAAAATGGAGAAGACCCGCAGAATTTGCAACCGGGAAATGTCCTAACCGTAGAACCGGGACTTTATATCGGGTTGGAAACGAAACCTGTGGAAGGACAACCGGAAATCCCGGACTGCTGGCGAGGAATTGGGGTACGAATTGAGGATGATGTATTGGTGACCCCAGATGGACATGAAGTTTTAACCGAAGGCGTGCCGAAATAAGTTTAAGAATGCCACAGTTTGCAAGGGTTAGGAGTGGGGAACTGTGAGCCTATTTTGGCTACAATTAGGGGGTGAGACCCCCTATTACCCACCCTTGTGGTCTGTTCCCTCTGGATTGAGACTTACTCCCAATAGGTTTGCATCAGACTGGGGATTATTTATCTCGATCTGGATGGTTCAACTGGACCGGATCCTCCCCAGGTATTCCCCTCAAATATCGAGTTTTTCATCCCCTGATCAATTTTTCGTTTAATCTGATGCAGATATTAAACGAAGAATATGGTATATAAAGGCCCATTTATTCTTTTTGAATTGAACCCTTACGGGGAACCTCAGCGAATCCACTGAATTTTCTTGAAAAGAGTTGACAAAAAAATTAAAATCTTGTAGATTAAACCAATTAAAATCCAGTCTTCTCTTTAAAGAGTTTTATAAAAAATGGGGTGTATTAGCGGTCTTTGGTGAATTGCCAAAGCCAATTGACCTGTGATTGGGAGGGTGCGGCGATCTCTCATAGAAGATAGAAGATTTTATGGTTTTGAATCCCCTGAACCATGAGATTAATGCTTCTGCTTGCCCGAGTTTTCTTGTAGTTCCCTCTGTAGCAGCAGTGTTTCTCGTGATGAGCCGGAGGGCGGGCCAGGTATCACTGAACGGGTCTCCAGAGTTGATGGCTATAAGCCGATTGAAATCGGGGGAAGAGCGATCGCACAGAGTGGTTAGGAAGACTAGCCATCCTAACCCATAAAACGGAAAGGAAAGCATTAGATCCCTTGCCAACTTTTGAACAGACCCTCTCAACCGGGCGTCAGATTCCCCTTCCGTCCCCCTGATTAAGGGGTTAGGTAAAGGAATGGAGGTTTGATCCCCTTTCCGTTCCCCTAATTAAGGCGGACGGTAGCGGAATGAAGGTTTGATTCATGAGAGGCTTAAGACCATTCTGCCACCAGTCTATAAGAGGAGAGAACTCAAAAATGGATGGAACGGGTTAAACACTCTGGGTGGGGAATAGTCCAAAGCCATGAAGAACTCCACATCGTTGCCGGATGGGATAGTCTTGGGCGAGAGGCAGGGCTATACTCTTGAAGAATTAACCGGCAAACTGATTAGAGATGTATTATTCTTAGAAAATAGGTCCGATTTAGCCGCAGGGATTCCCAGGAGGAGCGATCGCCTAGATGCAAACCTTGGAGTTCTTGGATAATCGGAAAGATGATACAATTTTGCCCATTCTGATCAACGCAACTGCGATCAGACACCGAACAGTTCCAATCCTCTATCACGCTATTAGCGTTCAAGACCTCAGCGATCGCAAAACTATGGAAGAAGAACTCCACCGTCAAGAGCAACAGTTCAAATCCCTGGCGGACCATGCCCCTGATGGAATCGCCCGTTTTGATCGCCACCTTCGCCACGTTTATATTAACCAAGCTATGGAAAAAGCTATAGGGATCCCTGCTGAAGCCATTCTCGGTAAAACCCATGTAGAATTAGGGATGCCAGAAGCGATCGCCCGCCTGTATCAACAGCAGTTGCGTCAAACCTTTGCGACGGGATGTGAATGCTTGTTTGAATACCACTTTCTAGGATCCAATGGAATGCGGTTTTTTCAAACTAAGGTCTTTCCAGAATTAACAGCAGAAGGTTCAGTTGAGTTTGTCCTGAGTATTTCTCGGGACATCACCGATTATAAACGAGTCGAACAAGCCTTTCAGAAAACTGAATCGCGGTTTCGTCGAGTCTTTGAGTCCAACATGATTGGAATGGGTTTTTGGGATGGCGAAGGCCAGATCACCGCAGCCAATGATGCCATGTTGGAGATGTTAGGCTATACCCGAGAAGAATTTGAAACCCAAGGACTCTCTTGGAAGGAAATCACGCCGCAAGAGTATCATCAGGCCGATTTCGAGGCGAGAGAAGAAGCCTTAGCTCAAGGATTTTGCGCTCCCTACGAAAAAGAATTCATTCGCAAAGATGGGAGTCGGGTTCCTTCCATTAGTGGGGGAGCTCTGTTTGAGGATACCACCGAGGAGGGGGTATTTTTTGCCCTTGACCAGAGCGATCGCAAGCGCACAGAAAACGCCCAACAGTACCTCTCCGAGGCGAGTACCATCCTCTCCAGTTCCCTAGATTATCAAACCACCTTAGCTACTGTAGCGGACCTGACGGTACCTCACCTCGCCGACTGGTGTACTGTCTCGGTGGTGGAAGAAAACGGCAGACTCCAACCTCCCATCACTGCTCATGTCAATCCTGAAAAAGTGGCATGGGCTAAAGAACTCCACTACAAGTATCCCGTGGATCCTGAAGCACCCAGGGGTTCGCCGCAAGTCCTGCGGACTGGGGTATCGGAGTTCTATCCCTATATTCCTGAACAGTTGCTCTTAGAGGCGGCCCAGGATGAAGAACATTTGCAGATTCTCCGAGAAGTGGGGTTTAGTTCGGTGATGATTGTCCCCATGATCGCCCGAGGGAGGTCCTTGGGAACCATTTCCTTTGTCGCGGCTGAATCGGGTCGCCGTTACGATCGCTCGGATCTGAACATGGCTGAAGAACTGGCCCGTCGCGCCGCCCTCGCTGTAGATAATGCCCGACTCTACGAACAAGCGCAACAAGCAAGGCAGATGGCAGAACAAGCGGCCATGCGGACTGCGCGCTTACAAGCGGTCACCGCTGCTCTGTCCGAGGCACTCACCCCCGCCCAAGTTGCTGAAGTGGTGGTAAATCAAGGGATTGCCGCCCTTGATGCTAAAGCGGGTTCCCTGGTCCTGCTCACCGATAACGACCAGACCTTAAAAATAGTGGGCGCGATCGGCTATCCCCAAGAGGTCCTCGACCAATGGCAGAATATCCCGGTGAATGCACCCGTCCCTTTAGCGGAATGCGTGCGGATAGGGGAACCGATTTTTCTAGAAAATTTAACCGATTTAACCCTTCGATATCCCCACCTGGCCCAACTCCCGAGAAAGACCAATAATCAAGCTTTAGCCTCGATCCCGTTAATTCTACAGGGACAAACCATCGGGGCGATGGGGCTAAGTTTTACCGAGGCGCGAGAATTTTCCCCAGAAGATCGCGCTTTTATGGTGGCATTAGGCCAACAGTGCGCCCAGGCGATCGCCCGCGCTCAATTATATGAAGCTGAACAAAGTGCCAGAGCACAAGCTGAAACGGCCAATCGCCTTCGCGATGAGTTTATCGCCGTGTTGTCCCACGAGTTGCGATCGCCGCTTAATCCGATTTTAGGCTGGACTAAACTGCTGCAAATGCGGAAATTCGATGAAGCCAAAACCTTACAAGCCTTAGAAATCATCGAACGCAATGCCAAGTTGCAATCGCGACTGATTGAGGATTTGCTGGATATTTCCCGGATTTTGCGCGGGAAACTGACTCTGGAAATGTTTCCTGTCCATTTAGAAAAAATTATGGAATCAGCACTGGAAACGGTCCGCTTAGTCGCTGAGGCGAAGGGAATTCAGATCACCAAATTCGTGCCGATGGAGACGGTTGAGGTGTTGGGAGACCCGAACCGCTTGCAGCAGGTGGTGTGGAATTTGCTCTCCAATGCGGTGAAGTTTACCCCAGAAGGGGGACAGGTGACGCTTCGTCTCCAATCCACTGGCAATCTGGCCCAGATTGAAGTGTCCGATACGGGTCAAGGAATTGCCCAGGAGTTTCTCCCGTATGTTTTTGAGTATTTCCGGCAAGCGGATAGTAAAACGACCCGGTCCTTTGGGGGGTTGGGTCTCGGGTTGGCGATCGTGCATAACTTGGTAGAACTGCATGGCGGTTCAGTGGAGGCCAACAGTTGCGGAGAGGGCCAAGGGGCAACGTTTACGGTGACTCTCCCCTTGAGGTCCTTGGGTTCTCCCCTTCAAGAGGAGTCGATTTTACCCGAGAGTGAACTCAGTTTAGCGGGGATTGGCCTGGTCGTGGTGGATGATGACCCCGATACCCTAGAGTTTTTAGAATTTGTGTTGCAGGATTATGGTGCCAACGTCCGGGCGGTGAATTCTGCCCAACAGGCGATCGCCGCGATTGAAACCTCCATTCCGGATTTACTGTTAAGCGATATCGGAATGCCCCAAATGGATGGGTATATGCTGATTCGGGAACTCCGACAATGGGAACCGCAACGGGGGGGGTCAATCCCGGCGATCGCCTTGACTGCATACGCGGGAGAGAGGAACCGTCAGCAAATCCTTGAAGCTGGGTTTCAGCAACATCTGTCCAAACCCATTCAACCGGCAGAGTTGGTCCAGGCGATCGCCTTCTGGGTTGAACAACATCAGCATTCCGACTAAATCGGGTTAATCTTTCCCATCGGGTCCTCTCAAACGAGGGGCACTTGAGGGACCCTAAATCTCACCGAGGGGGGAAATGCTTTGAGACAGGGCCCGATCTCTGGGTTGTCCGTTGTCATCGCCCTTGGTGCGATCGCTAATAAAAGATAATTCCATATTGAGGCGCATCTCAGCGTGTCGCCATTCCTTACCCGGTTCTAGAAATTCAATGGTGGGAAACCCTAACCGAGTGGGTTTCACAAAATCGGTCATTTCTGTACAGGCGATTTGCACTTCTTCTTTGAGTTCTTTGATAATTTCGCTGACTTGGCGCGGTTCGCGACAAATCAGATTGGTATCCGCTTGAATGACTGCCGTATCTGGCAAAATTAACCGGGGGGTTTGTCGCGTCAGACAATCGATGTGATTGAGCGTTTCCTCGCCGCGCATCTTGAATCCGGCGATCGCCAACAAGCGAATCGTCCCGCGATCCCATCCCCCACTGGGTTGAATCGCCGTTCCTTTCGACCCATCAATTAAACATTTGACGTCGTAAGAAACGCGGGTCACGGCCCACAGGAGGATAGACAGCAGTTCATTAAACAAGAATGTCTGCCGATAAAACTTGTGGGTGGGAAGCTTAATTAAGGTGTCGTTGGAAAAAATGGCCGTTTGGATCGGGGTTTGAGAATGGGTCATAGCACCAAGGGGTAGGCGTTGGGCAAAAGAACGCGATGCTATTGTAACGGTTTTTGGTTAGCGGGGGTAGCGCTGTCGGTGTCCATTCTTTTCCGACTGTGGCATTCCTCTACTCCAGTCCGTCTCCTCTAAGGGGCGATCGCCACCCGCCTGCATCGGTTGCTGTTCTCCAGATGACAACAGCGCATCCTCGGGAACATCCGGGATAAATTCCAGACTAATTTTCATTTTAATTTTGCCTTTTTGCCAACCCTGACCCGTAATTTTTAGGAGTTCCCCCTTCACTCCGTGATTCAAAAACTCTTTTGTATCTGTCAGCCCCAACTCTAATCCTTTTTGTTTTAACGCATTAGAAAGGGTATGATTAAGTTGGTTCTGCTCGGTCATGGCATGGCCCATCATTTTCCGCAATTGACTGACTTTAAACAGCTTGCCGCGAAATGACACCACATCATCATCGGAGCATTCAGGTAAAATATTATTTTCTTCCATAACCATAAAATATTCCAACGACGTCTTTGCCGATATCATACAAGCAAGGGACGGCCTCACCCGTATTGTTCCCGCGACCCCTCCAGTTGAGTTGAATGTTTTTGTAGCAGCATTCCCGCCTCAATCCGGTGCAGTTTGGGGTTGAGAGAGTCAAGCAAAGCGATCGCACTGCGCCACACCCTCTGTACTTATAACTGCCTTTAGTCTGGAGAACGCGATCGATACAATAGCTCCCTTGTATAATTGCTCAAAAGTCCTATTAAATTAACGGATTCAAAGGAGGGTTCTAGGGCATCAAAAGTCTCCCCTCAAAGCGGGCGATCGGGCGTGATTCCTGACCCTGTGCCCCTGGAAATTTCACCGGCAAACCGAGGATCTGACCTCATGGACCCTAGAATGGGCCCGGACAATCTCGTATCATTTGACACGGAAATAGGTTTTGCGCCATGCTTAATGTGAAGGCAACTCTTAAAAAAATTTGGATTAACACGGTCCCATGCTTGATCGCCTGTGGAAAAACTTAGAAACACCATTTCATCTACCCCTGGGGGTAACCCTTCCAGTGCGCCTAGAACACTTAAGAAATCGAACCTATGGCTATTCCCTTCCCTTGCCCCTGCCGTTCCCCTATCAATCCTACTTCCGGATTGCCCGACTTTTGACGAAAGTTTTTGATTTTTTTCGCCGGACCCTGTAACCGAGTCCCCAGGGATGCCCTTCCTTCGGTGAGTCATCCCTCCAGTACAGATGGGGAGATCTCATGACTCGGACTGACCCCTTGATCACCAAATCGGGTGAACTCAATGGGATCTTTATTCACTCTAACTCCCTGTTGAGTTCAGGGTTGGAAATCAACCGCCGTCCTCTCAACTCAACGGGGAATTTGCCTTCCCTTGAGGCAGATTTGTAGGGGTTTAAACCGCACTAGCGCATCCCCACTAACTGACTCGGTTTATCACCCGGCTCCATAAGAATTGACTAGAGAAAAAATTAAAATTAGCCAGATTTGAACAGGTCCTTGTGGGGTCTGGACAAAGCTGAGATTCAGAGTCCGAATTAGAGGCCCCTCAATAACCTGATGTGATGACGATCGCATCGCCCCTTGAGATCGATCGCCCAGGCCAAGTGAAAAGCAATCTAGGATAAGTGATAAAGGTGTATGCTTTTGTTGCATGAGGCAAGGGTAAAACGATGGAGCAAACCAATCCCCCACTACGTCAGAATCCATTTGAGACCTATCGCGATCCCGTGACAGGTCAATGGATTGTTATTAAACCGTCCGAGACATCCAACTCAAATTCGTCTCAAAGAGCTGCCTAGCTGAAAGCCAACCCATCGGATTACCTAACATTTGGCCTAGCCATTGATTACCTTAGACCTCAGAAATCGCCACCTTCTTCCTATAAACATGAAACCTCTTAAAGGTCGAGTAGAGTATCACGGTTCATCCCCCAAAACCAGGCGGAAACCCAGACCTCTCCAATCTTTCTCCCCGGGTACTTTCAGCGAACCAGCGTGAAAAATTGACGCTATTTTTAATGTTGAAGGCCGAATTTTACCATTGCTCAGTGGGCACAAACTGTATTTTTAGGGTGGCGATCGCCCCAAAGGAATTGTTCGGGTCCAAAAATTAACAGAGTCCGAGGATCGGCGTCGGTTCGAGGGGTCATTTTCCCCGGACTCAAACCAGAGGGCGATCGCTTGATTTCAGGCGATCGCTCTTATCTTAATTGTGGCCAAAATTAACCAGAATACCCATAAACTGCGGGTCAGAACTATCCATCACCTTGCCAGATTTTCAACTGTCCATCTCGTGAGCGAGTCAAGTAGGAGTCTGCATCAGCGTTTAAGAGAATAATCGGCGATCGGATCAAATAGTGACACCCTCCAATCCGGACGGGAAAACAAACCCGACTAGAGTTGATTTATCAAAAATCAACGCTCACGACTATGTTAAATCGAATTTTTTTAACCCTGGCAATCGTATCGTCTTTACAGTTGTTTTTAACCAGTCCCTCCACCGTTCCCCATCAGACCCATTCTCCTCTGTCTCAAAACCCGCTTAACTCGATCTTGACCTGGGAACGGTAGCACCCCCATCACCCTGACATCATTCCGCGTTGATCCCCTTGGACCCTGATTTAGGGTTTTTTTTTGCTTTTCACACAGCAAAGGCGCTAATACCCCACCCCGTAGGGGCGATTCGCGAATCGCCTCTACAGGTGGGGTTTTCAAAATATGCGTAAGTTCTGAGGGCGAATTGAACTTCTGAGCAGAAGTTAGATAAATTAGGGAAGAAATCGGGGAGATGAAGAAAGCATGACGAACCAAACCAGGGATGAGGCAGTGCAAGCGGCGCGATCGCAACTGTTGAAGGGCTCGGAAGAAGGCAGTCTGGACTCGGCAAGTCTGCAAGGGGCGATCGCCATTTTGGAAAAAGCCCAAATCCGAGGCGATCGCCAGTTGCTAGAGGGAGAATGGCGGTTACTCTGGACCTCGGGAACGCGCAACGCTCAGAAATTGAACAAACCGGGGAACGGGATGAACCCCAAGGCGATCGCCTCCGTTATCCAACGCCTGGATTGCCAGCGTCTGTGGTTTGAAAATCAAATTACCATTGCTGGGAGTTCCTTGATTGTGGGCGGTCCTTTTGAGTACAAACAGCACCGCATCCAGTTCCGGTTTGAGCGCCTGGGGTTGCAACTCGGCTCCTTGGGGCCTCTCCAACTGCCCCTAGGCAAGTGGGCCTCGGGATGGCTACAAACCACCTACTTAGATGAGGACCTGCATTTGGAACGGGGGGACCGAGGTGGGATTTCCCTCTATCTCAGAGTGGGGACTTCAACCCCAACCCTCTGCAAGGATAACGATAGAATAATACTTTCACATACCCCACCAGAGGAATGAACGATGGTTCAGAAAATTCAAAAATCGGAAAGCGAGTGGAAAGAGCAACTGACCCCGGAACAGTTCAAGGTCGCCAGAAAGAAGGGAACCGAAAGAGCGTTCACGGGAGCCTACCACGATAATAAAGAGAAGGGAGTTTATAAATGCGTCTGTTGCGGGACGGAGTTATTTAGCTCACAGACTAAGTTTGACTCCGGTACCGGGTGGCCCTCTTTTTGGGCACCGATTCAGGAGGGGCAGATCGCCGAAGAAGAGGACCGCGCCCTGTTTATGCGTCGGACGGAAGTTCTCTGTGCCAATTGTGACGCCCATCTCGGTCACGTTTTTCCCGATGGACCGAAACCGACGGGGTTGCGCTACTGCATTAATTCAGCATCCCTGGACTTTGAGAAAGTAGAAGATTAAAGGGGGGAGGAGGTCAGATGGCGATCGCAACCGCTGACCGTTGAACTCCCCGGAAGCACCTGGGCAACGCCTACTCTGCGATCAAACAACCGATCCCGCTCTCATCGGGCGGGAAGTTATTTAAGGTATATCGTCTGCATTCACGATAACACTCGGAGGGGAAATCCCCCTCTTTTTTTTACAAAAGTTTACTTGTTTTCTCCCGGACCGTTTCAACCCGTTTCAGAGGCCAACACCTCAAAAATGTTTATGGTGATGTTGCAATATAATGAAGCCCGAAGCTTAATACTTAAAATGAAATTTTAGTGGACTTATCTGGGCATATTCACCATAAAAACCCTCAGAAACTTCCCCTAACATCCCCCGGAGAGGCTCTTAAAAAAAACTCAGAAATCCCTTGACAAGAGAAAACAGAGGCTCTTTAATAGAGAAGTTCAGAGGATTAAAGAGGGTAGCGCCAACGCTCCACTCTTCAACCCTTACTCACTTCAAACCAGACAAAACAATGATTATCTCTCTCAAGGCTTATCAAACCGTTGCTCAATCTGTCAAAATGCCGAAACTCAGTGCAGTCTTGGGTTTACTCACCCTCGCCACTTTAGGCATTGCACCCCTTCCTGCTCAAGCCGGGGGATACCGCGTCAGTGGGGATAGTGCGGTAGTGCAAACCAGTGAACAACGTGCGGTTGTAACCGGCAATGGAAACTTTGTTGACCAAAATTCTGCCCAAACCAATATCGATCGCCGAGGTGGTGGATTGGGAAATCAAGGGGTTGTTCAAGACCAATTGCAGAATGCAGACGTTTACGGACATCACAATCAAGTGCGCCAAAGCAATCGTCAAACCACTGTGGAAGCGGATAGCACGCGGTTTGCACCTCGCCCTCGTCCTCACTATCAAAAGAAACATTAAGGCGATCGCCTGTGGACAACTCCCGATCCTGACGTCGGGTGAGATCTATCCCGACGTCATTCCCTTTCCTGACGGTGCAAATTATGTTCACACATTTGATCCGAGTCGGTTTGGCTGCTACCCTGTCCACCGTGGCGATCGCCACTCCCCTAGCGGCACAAGTCTCACCGGGTAACAGTCGTCCCCCGATCCCCTCCATTGATCAACAAACGGCGATAACTGGCAACGGTAACACCGTTAACCAAAACATCAATCTGTATTATGTTGACCCAAGGGGTCGGACCTTTCCCCATTCCTCTGTGCCATCCTCGAACCCGCTATACCAGTCGGTTAGCCCCAGTATCATCCGTACTCCGGCTAATCTTCCCAACGCTTCTTCGCGAAATCATCAAAATTTTATCCGGCACTAATGGCCTAATTTTGATAATTCCGTGAAAGCGATATCAGACGGCATCCGGTATTTAAAGGTCTGTCAAAACCCGCAGGCTAAAGCCTGGGGCTATACAGACGAAGCCTGCCTCCGCAGGCTAAGAGAGAAAACCGATTTTACAACCGGATTTGGTATCAGACTCAATCTTGGTGCATCCCCTTTATTTTCGGCAATTCAATCGGGAAGAAAAGACTTCTTTTTTTCTCCTTTAGTGAGTCATCTTCATTGGTAAAGTTCATGAAAAAATCTTCATTTCTAAGCAGTTTATCCATTGCGGCTTTATTCAGCATTGCCCCGGTTGCTACGGATTTAGCTGCCGCCCAATGTGTGCAAATTGATACCGGGGTGCAAATTTCCATCAGTGGCGGAGGTCCGGCCCAGCAAACCAATACGGTTGACATGGGAAACCCCGGAGGTTGTGGTCGCAATGCCACGGTGACTACGGGAACCCAAATTCATGTTGGACCGAATCGGGCGGTTCAAAACCGTTCCGTTCGTCAATCCGTCCGAGGGGGAGAGCGATCGCTCAGGTCAACCAGCTATCCGGTGCAGATTCAGGTCAATCCTCAAATTAACGTTGATAATCCGGCCGATCGCATTAACTCGATTCAGAATCCGGCCATTCGCTATCGAGAACAACTGCGGTTAATTGAGTAAGTGCATGGGATTAAATGAATCAGGTAGTTTGGCTGCTGTCTTTTTGTATTTAGGACTAAAATCATGTATAGAGCCATCAAGTTTATGGGGTATTTAATCAATCCGCCCCCCACTGTGAGATGGGTTGCCCTGTTCACATCCTTAGCCGCCTTGATGCTGGGTGCGACTCAGGCCCAGTCCCAGATGTCAATTCAGGTGGATGAACAGGGAATTCGAGTTGAATCCGAGGGCGGATTGAGGATTGAATCCGTTGGGAGTCGCAGTCGCCTCGGGCCACCGACTCACTTAGACCGATCGCGATCGGGATTGATTGTTTTCCCCCTTGAGCGCCCTAATCTGTTGTCTCAGTCGGTGTATTCCCGACAGTCACGCCGGAATAACCTGTCTCAAAACCAAGAAACTACAGAGATTACGGTGGATTCGGACCAATTAGCCCTCGAAGTTTGGGGCGATCGCGGCACTTATATCAACGCCGAGATTGTGATTGATGGGAAAGTGGTGGAAACTATTCGCGGCAACTATACGGCGATCGACCTCTCGTCTTATCTCAATCCGGGCAAAAATGAAATTGAAATCACCGGGAATTATACTCCTGCTAATTCCAACATTTATGTGGAGTTAACCGGCGATCGCAATACGGTTAGGCATGAAACTCAGGGTACGGGCCGCCTCAATCAAACCCTGATTCTTGACTCGCGTTGATTCGTGATTCCGAACTTCTCGTCACCCAAACCCGCACCCATAAAGGTGCGGGTTTTAATCTGTGATTAGGGTTCAGAATCTGTTAAAGGTTCACCGGGTAAGGTATCTTTGGCATGAGAAGAATAGGCTCCCTGTCGGGTCCAATTGTTCATGACATCTTTAACTAATACTTCCTTCAGCCAAATTTGTAAAACCGCCACGATGGGAAGGGCGAGGAATAAACCCAGCAGACCAAAAAACTGAGAAAAAATCAGCATAGAGGTTAAGGTAACTGCCGGGGGTAAAGAAATTTCATTTTCCATGATCATGGGGGTTAACACTAGCCCTTCTAGCTGTTCAATAAACAGGTAAAATACAATGACTATCACTCCTTTTATGGGTGAATCTAGGAAGGCTAGGGCGATGGGGGGAATGGAACCCAGAATCGGACCCAGATTGGGAATGTAGCTGAGTAAAGCGGAAATGATGGCGTTGACTAATGCTAAAGGGACGCCGATTATCCATAAGCCTATTCCACTGGCGATCGCAATAAAAGTCATGTTAAAAATTCGCCCAATGGCCCAACCCACCAGATTATGTTCGCATCCCTGGAGAATTTCATCGACTCGGCGGCGATAAAATGCTGGAAATAGCAGCATAAAACCCTGGCGATAAAGGTTGGGATTGGCTAATAGCATGACGATTAGCACGAGGACGAGGAGCAGGTTTAATACAAAGTCTAACGAGTTGGAGAAAATACTAAAAAAGCCGCCAAACCAACTTAAACCGATAGTGGAAATTCGTTCCGATAAAAATTCAACGTTTTGCAGATCTTCAATGAACTGATTGGGAATAACGTTTTCTAGCCATCGATACCACTGCCGTAACTGGGCCAAGGTTTGGGGGAGGAGTTCCACTAATTCTTGAAATTGAGCAACAACCGTGGGAAAAATCAAGAGAAAAAATAAACCCAAAATGGCGAAAAGAAGGCCAATCGTTAGGGCAATGGCCAACCCCCGATTCAGACGCGATCGCTCTAATCGCCGCACCATCCGATTGAGAACGGTGGCAAAGGCAACTGCGGCAAAAATTAGCAATAATACCGTGCGAATTTCCCAGAGAATAATTAATGAAACAATAAAAGCGATTGCCCCAATTAGACTACCAAAATTCAAGTTGACACCCCCTTTGTGATCCATCTGTTTAATGTGAATATTTTGAATGCAGCGGATTTAACTCCTCGGAGCATTCTTTCTTTCCCTTTGGCGATCGCCGATTAGCTGGACCCCCTTTGGCGCTGGATACAGAAAGGGTAAAATTAACCCTCACCCCTCTCAACCCTCTAGGAACCCGAGTTGGATTCGCCCCTTGTTACGGAGCGATCGCCGGAGAATATATATGATCGACGATTAATACGGGTTGGTTTCTGTATTCGGCTGCCCACTGCTCTGTGAGATTCACATCCCAAGTTAAAGGATGCTCTGGCTGAATTTCTTCCCGAACGAAAGGAGGTAAAACCCCCGTTGCCAGAAGGGTTTGACCCGATTGCAAGGGGGGTGAGTTCGGGGCGATCGCCAGCAAATTGTTCCCTCCCATCCCACCGGATGCCTCCCCATCGAAGGTAAACGCATCCGTAGCAATACTTGTGGCAATTTCGCCCGGGACTGCCAACACCTGATTATAGTAGCGCGTCGGATGTTGGGTCACTTCAGCCGGTTCCGGCGAGAAGGCGATCGACTCAGCGATCATCGCGGGTTTGCCTTCATACTCGGCATACAGAGTTGGATCGAGTTCAAAACCATAAGCGCGTTCGATATCCGTCGCGATCAACCGGACGAGCGTCCCCGTAATTTGCAGGGGGGTTTGAGGGTCGATGGGGACAATCACCGGCACTCCCGACGCATTGATGGCTAAAATCGGTTCACTGGCGAATACCCCGTCATCCTGGATTGTGAAGCTGTGGGGACTGACTTGAGCGACGGGTTCAACCCGGATGGTGATCATACTTCCAATCAGTTGTTCTATGGGTTCTATGGCCTCGGATGAGGCAACAGGCTCAGGCTTGTCTGTCTCGGTGTTCATGGGACTGTCCGCTTGACAAGCCACGAGGAACATTGCCATCAACCCCAGAGCCAGGGGGGTGCGCCGAATGGTTTGGCGATAGAGCAGGCGATCGCGACTCTGTAAATTGAACATGATCAAGCGGGATTCTCCTTCTGGTGAGGGTCATGGTAACGGAGGAACGTTGCGAATTGACGCCGTTCCCCCAGGGTATTTCGAGCCACGATTAGCTTTTTTCCGCCTGCCCTTTGGGTGAAGGCAACGGGGTGAAGGCTTGCTCTGGAAGACCGTTTTTCCCCGGTTGGGGGGCTGGCAGTGGTCATAGCTGTTCTAGCCTCCTACCTTAAAAGAACCAGGGACGGTCTCACCTCTGTCTAAAGAAGGAAATGTCCAAAGGGGGTTGAATTTCCCGAAAAATCACCCGGGGTGAGAGGAATTCTTCCCGGCGATAGAGCCACAAACTTCCCATCACCCCTATTCTGAAGCTAGGGAATTTAATGCGTTGAAGCGAGTATTCCGAATCGCCAGGTCAAGGCTGAGGTTTGATTGGGTTTGAACTTGTGCTTTGGATTCGGGCTGTTGATTGAACCTCCATGTCTTATGAAAAATAACCGGCCTAGTCACTCACTTTTGAATGTTGTTTTCGCCATTGCTTCTGTGTTTCTGCTGTTTGTTATAGGTGCGGTATTTCATCTGATTTCAAATCAGACTTCCGAACAACTTAAGCCCGAACGAGATCCCCCCCAACGGTTAGAGATAAAACGCGATCGCCGTTGATCAATTTGGCCGTCTTACAATTCCATTGGACCCAGTTACATGAACCCAGTTTCAAACCTAGAGTCCCGTCGATGGTCCCCTGGCGCTTTTTTCTCTTGACAATTTGAGAGGGATCTAGTATTATTCATTCATAAAATTCCAATTGTTCCTGCCTTCATCCAGAGGTTGAGACGACCTCACCCCTACTTTAAGTGGGCGCTACAGGACGATAGAACAGTGATGAGCAAGGCGAGTTCTGTTTACCCCAGAGTTGAGAGGGAGAGGGGTCATGGATCTGAAAATCTGATGAATTGTGATTCAAGAATTTGACTCATCAAAACCTGTACCGTCCATTGAAAGACTATGCAAGACCAATTTCTCACCATTCTTGAGGGCATAACCGAGGGTTTGGCCGCCTGCGATCGGCAATGGTGCATCACTTATGTCAATCACCGGGGTGCTCAAATCGTGGGAAGAAGTCAAGAGCAATTGATCGGTACAATTTTGTGGGAGAGTTTTCCCTGGGCGATCGCCTCATCATGGAAGCCGGAATTTCATCGGGCGATCGCCGAAGGGGTTTCCGTGGAAATTCAACACTTTTACCCCACCCTGAATCGCGGGATCAAAGTCCAGGGCATTCCCTCCGCAACCGGGCTAGTCATTTATTATCAGGATATCACCGACTGCCCCAAAATTCAAACCTCATCCGATGGCGAGGAAATAGGAGGAGAAAGGGGCGGATCTGGGGTGGCGATCGCCTCGGCGACAACTCACCGCTTAGAACAGGTCAATTCCACCTGGGCCAGAATCCAGGGGTACGAGGTGGAAGAACTGATTGGCACCTCAATTTTTGACTTATTTTCCCCAGAGTGTCACGGCCAACTAATCAGCACCATTCGGTTAGCAGATGCCGGGGGTTTTCATAGATTGGACTCCGTACAGTTGGGGAGAGAAGGCAGGCTAATTATCGGAATTACTGAAGTCAATTCCCTCAAAGATGTAGAAGGAACATTACTCTATCGGGTCTTTACCTTCACGGAGACCGACCCGGAGAACCGACCTTCAGAAGGGGTTGTAGGGAAACGGATCGAGATCACCGAATTAGATCAGGCCATCGAGATGTTAGAAAGCATGACCGATGCCTTTGTCTCATTAGATCGGGAATGGCGAATCCTGGAAATCACCGGAGAAACGGAGCGAATTAATCAGAAACAGCCGGAAGAATTAATCGGTAAAACCCATTGGGAAGTGTGGCCTTGGTCCGTGGGAACGGAAGTAGAACGGGAATATCGACGGGCGATGCAGGAACAGGTCCCGGTCCATTTAGAAGTGCTCTATGAACCGTTAAAAATGCAGTTAGAGATTCAGGTTTATCCTTCTAATCAGGGGTTATTTCTTTATTTCCGAGATATTAGCGATCGCAAGCAATCGGAAGAAGCATTAAAGCACAGTGAACGCCTCTACCAGGCGATCGGGGAAACCCTGCAATATGGAATTTGGATCTGCGATCGCGAGGGTCGCGTAATTTATGTGAGCGAATCATTCCAGAACCTAGTTGGACTGACCCTTGCCGAATGTGCGGGATGGGGATGGACCCAGGCGATACATCCCGATGACCTGGATGAGACCCTCGCGTTATGGGAAACCTCTCTACGCACGGGTAATATCTGGGATCGAGAACATCACTTTCGGGGTGTCGATGGCAAGTGGCATCCGATGTTATCCCGTGGTGTTCCCGTTAAAAATGACCAGGGAGAGACGATTTGCTGGGCCGGAATCAACCTGGATATCAGCCGTCAAAAACAGGTTGAACGGCAACTGCGCGATCGCCAAGAGCGCTTCCAGGCGGCGCTATCGGCATCAGAAACAGGCACCTATCGATGGAATATCCAGACCGATTCTGTCGAGTGGGATGAAACAATGAATCGGCTGTTTTGCCTATCACAGAACCATGTGCTAACAACGTTACAGGAGTTTGTCTCCCTGATCCACCCGGAAGACCAAGAAGCGGTGAAAAGTGAGGTAGAAAAGTGTGGCCACGCGAGTGAGGACTTCGAGATGGAGTTCCGAATTCTCTGTCCCGATGGCAGCATTCGGTGGATTTTTGATAAAGGAAAAACCTTCACCGATGAGGAGGGTACCCCCCTATATTTAACCGGCGCTTGTGTCGATATCAGCAATCAGAAGCGGATGGAGGAAGCGGTCCAGATTGGACGGGAACGCCTGGATCTCGTCTTGGACTCCTCGGAGTTGGGTTTATGGTATTGTGACCTGCCCTTTGATAAACTAGAGTGGAATCACAAGTGCAAAGAACATTTTGGACTGTCTCCCGAGACCGAAGTCACTATCGCCCTATTTTATGAGTGCTTGCATCCGGAGGACCGCGATCGCACTCAGGAAGCGATTACTCAGGCGATCGCCGAGGGTACCTCCTATCAAATTGACTATCGCACCGTTGATCCAACGGGTAAAATCCGCTGGATTCGCGCCATCGGACGAGCCTTTTACAACGAGACAGGACAACCGATACGGTTTGATGGAATTACCGTAGATATTAGCGATCGCAAACGGGCCGAGGAAACCTTAGAGAGTAACCAAAAATGGTTAGCCTTAGCTCAAAACATTGGCACAATCGGGATATGGGATTGGAATTTACAAACCGGGGAAATTCTTCTGAGTGAAGAACTCCAATCCATGTATGGACTGTTACCCGGTAACTTGGCCACCACATTTAACAGATTACTCGCTATGGTTCATCCTAGCGATCAGGCCACAGTAGAAGAACAATGCCGACGTTGTAGTCAGGATGGCGTCCATTTTAATAGCGAATTTCGCCTTCAACGACCCGATGGTCAAATTCGTTGGATCGCCGCCAAAGCTAGAGCTTTTCAGGATGAAAATGGGAAGCCTGTTCGGGTGATTGGCGTTAACATGGATGTGACCGATCGCAAATTAGCCGAAGAAGCCCTGCGCGAGAGTGAACAGCGGTTTCGCGTCGCCCAAGAACTCTCCCTGGACGCCTTCACCATTTTGCGCGCCATCCGCAATTCCACAGGAGAAATTATTGATTTTCAGTGGGATTATGCTAACCCCAAAGCTGCGGAACTGTTGGGGTATTCCCTTGATGAATTAATCGGTAATCGTTTGAGCGATCGCCTACCGGGAAATAAAACCAATAGTGAGCTATTTCATCGGTACGTGCAGGTGGTAGAAACCGGGATTCCCCATGACCTCGAACTGGAATACAAAGCCGATGGGATTCGCGGCTGGTTCCGGAATATGGCGGTTAAATTAGAGGATGGGGTAGCGATTTCTTTTAGTAACATCACCGATCGCAAATTGCAGGAACAAGAACGATTGCACCTGCTGGAACTGGAACGAGAAGCGCGATCACAAGCGGAAGTTGCCAACCGGATTAAAGATGAATTTCTCGCCGTCTTATCCCATGAATTGCGATCGCCCCTCAACCCCATTCTCGGCTGGACGCAACTCCTCAAAAGAGGCACACTTTCCCCGGAAAAAACCCAACAAGCTTTAAACAGCATTGAACGCAATGCCAAATTACAAACCGAACTCATCGAAGACTTGCTCGATGTTTCTCGGATTCTGCGGGGTAAGCTGATTCTCACCGAAACCCCAGTCAAACTGGCAGAAGTGATTGACTCGGCGATCGAAACCGTCCGCCTAGCAGCCCAGGCTAAATTTATACAAATACACACCGAGTTTAATCCAGAAGTTGGACAAGTTTTAGGAGATTCAAACCGTTTGCAGCAAGCCGTTTGGAATCTCCTCTCCAATGCAGTCAAATTTACCCCCCCGGGAGGACAAGTCACCGTCTCTCTCACTCAAGGGGAAGATTGCGCTCAAATTCAGGTCCAAGATACCGGATCGGGAATAGACCCGGACTTTTTGCCTCATGTCTTTGAAACCTTCCGACAAGCGGATAGTACCACCACCCGCACCTTTGGCGGACTGGGGTTAGGACTGGCGATCGCCCGTCACTTAGTCGAATTACATGGCGGCAGAATTCGTGCGGACAGCCCCGGAATCGGCCAGGGGGCGACCTTTGCCATCAGTTTGCCTTTGTTACCGGAGTCTGGGGAACCCTCTCCCCCGGAACCCATCGCCCCCGAGTTGCCCAATTTAGAGGGAATAAAAATACTCGTTGTGGATGATATACTGGATACTCGGGAGTTTCTAGTTTTTGTGCTAGAAATGGAAGGTGCGCGGGTACAGGCAGTCGAGTCAGCAGAGAAGGCAATTTCGGTGATTAACGACTGGCAACCGGATATTTTGGTCAGTGACATTGGAATGCCCGAACTCGACGGCTACGGCTTAATTCGCACCCTGCGATCGCGCTCACCCCAGGACGGGGGAACCCTTCCCGCCATCGCCGTCACTGCCTACGCCGGAGAGAGCGATCGCCAAGCCATTCTCTCCGCCGGATTTGATGCTCACATTCCCAAGCCGGTGGAACCCTTGGAATTAGCCCAGGCGATCACCCGGTTGCTTCCGCGATCGGTACAGCTATAGCGGGTCTAAAGCATTTTATCTTAGAAATAGCCAGCAAGATGCGCGCTTTCCCCAGGGTCTGCTTAGAGTACAAGATAGAGCAAGGCGAGCAATTTTAGGATAGAATACAGTGAAAGTGTTCCTCTTGAACTGGAAATCTCATGAAAATTGTTTCTTTATCTGCACATTTTGATGGACAGTCGATTCAACTCGATGAACCCTACCCCCTTGAACCCAATACCCAACTGATTGTTACCCTGGTCCCCAAACCAATATCAGAACAAGAAGCCTGGTTTTCTCTATCCAGTCATCACCTGAATCATGCTTACAGTGAGGAAGATGACTACCCGTTAGATGCCATTAAAATAGCCAATCGGTGACTATGCAGGAATCTGATATTGTTCTCACTCCCATTCCCCAATCCGATGGAATCATCAAGAATCGTCCAGTTATCCTTCTGAGGGAGTTACCTCCATATAGAGATTTTTTGGTCTGTGGAGTGAGTACCCAGATCCAGCAGGAAGTTCCCAATTTTGATGAGATTATTTCTCCTTCAGACCCAGACTTTTCTGGGACTGGATTAAGAACTAACTCTTTAATCCGGTTAGGTTTTCTCGCCCTAGTCCCGCGTCGTAAAATCATCGGTTCTATTGGGTCAATTTCATTGGACCAACATCATCGCTTACTCCCAACCCTGAGTGATTATCTGATTGATTTTAAAAGTGGGTCTTGTGGATACTTGATGGGTTGTTTCACTCCATAGACTCCTTAAACGAGGTCGGAAATCTGTATTAAGAGTGGGGTTCGCTTCCACAAGAAACGGATCGCCCAGTTGCTTCCCCTAGGCGATCGCCACTCTCCTGCTAACTAACTCGACTTAATCTGCCCCTCGCACATACAACCGGCTAAATCGTTCCCCCGGAATCAGCCTCCCCTCAATCCCGACCTCGCGATCGTCCATCCAGGCTTGCTGGGGCTGGAAGCCGTGCAAATGAACTTGCACCTGAGTATAGGGGAATGGATAGCTGCCTTCTTCCTCCCATCTCACCTCTAATCCGTTTTCATCTCGGACCATATAAAAGCGATCGCTTCGCCCTGAGTCATAGCCATCTCCCGCATCGCTGTAGATCCAGCCTGATCCAGACCCTTCCACTGGGGGATAGAGGTGGATTGTCAGACAATTTCCTTCCTCCATTGGCAGAATGCTCCCGGCTTTGACAAACACCGGAATCTGTTCTAGGGGAGTCTCCACGGTTACCGACTGCCCGCCTGGGAACTGTCGTTCCTGCCAGAAATCATACCAAGTTCCCTGGGGTAATCGCACTGAGCGCGATCGCATTCCCTTTTCAGCTACTGCGTAAACCAGCAGCGCATCCCCGAGTAAAAAGCCATCCTCAATATCCCAGAGGTGCGAGTCCTGGGGGTCCGCCCAAAACAGCGGACGCACTAAAGGATAACCCTTTTGACTCGTTTCTTGGGCTAAAGTATAAAGATAAGGCATCAACCGATAGCGCAACTCTAAAAACGCTTTGACGATACTAAAGGTTGGTTCTCCATAGACCCAAGGCGGACGCGCTTCCACATTATTGGAGGAATGGGTGCGATAAAAGGGTAAAAAGGTTGCCATTTGGAACCATCGAAGGTATAATTCTGGGGAGGGATTTCCCTGGAATCCGCCAATATCCGGACCACTGTAGGGAATTCCAGACAATCCCATCCCGAGTACCGTGGCAATGGTTTGATGGAGTGCGCCCCAACTGGATTCGATATCCCCCGTCCAAGTCCAGGCATACCGTTGTAATCCCGCCCAACCGGACCGGGACACAATAAAGGGACGGCGATCGGGGTGATGATTGCACAAACTCTCATATCCGGCTTTAGCTTGTAGCAGTCCATACAGATTGTGAGCTTCCCGATGGTCTCCGCCCCGACCTTCCATAAAATGCTTGGTCGATCGCGGGGGTAAAGTGCCATCGCCCCAGGCCACAAAACAGGCCGGTTCATTCATATCATGCCAAAATCCCGTAACTCCCGCATCCAGTAAATAGCGATACTGGCGACTCCACCAGTGGCGCACTTTGGAGTTGGTAAAATCTGGAAACACAGACCAACCGGGCCAAACCGGGGCCGAAACTAACGTCCCATCGGACCGGGTACAAAACAGACCGAGGATCTGACCTTCCAAAAACAGGTTACTCTCCCGGCTATACTTAATTCCGGGGTTAAGAATGGCAATAAATCTTATCCCCTTGTCCAGCAAGTCTTCGGTAAATTTAGGGAGATTGGGAAAGCGTTTGGGGTCAATGGTGAAGGCGCGGAACCCCACTTGGCAATCAATATCCAGGTGAATGGCGCTCAAGGGCAGATCCCGCGCTTGAAATTCATCCACGACCTCTTGTATAACTTTTTCCGTGCGATATCCCCAACGGGATTGATGATATCCCAGGGCCCAACGGGGCGGTAAGGGGGAGACTCCGGTGAGTTCGGTATAACGTTCTAACAACTGCTGCGGTGGACCGGAGGTCAAGTAATACCGCAGAGGACCGCCCTCAAAATCTGCTGTGGCTGTATCGGCAAAGGTAAAGTGCCCCTCATAAGAGTTTTCGTAAAAAATCAGGTAACTGCCGTTGTGGTGCAAACCCATATAAATGGGAATGGAAATATACATCGGGTCAGAACCCGGGGTATATTTTCCGGCAGCATCGAAGTTCCAGATCCGAAAGGTTTTGGGATTGCCCTCTTTATCTTCAGCTTGGCGCAAATTCAGGGAGGAAGCGCGTTCTCCCAGTCCATAAATCCGTTCTTCCTGTTCCAAGGGGGCGCGATGAATCCACCCTTCTGGTTTGCGTTGCGGGGGTTGTTCTTGGCGGAAGAGAGTGCCTGTGCGATCGCGCCATTGTAGCGCTCCATCCCAGGCGAGTGCCATCTGTAACTCCCCACTGTCCAGAGTCCAACCGTCCTCGGTTTCCGCCAAAGTGGTCTCTACCTCGGGCCAATCCTGACGGGCGATCGCATAAGGAATCGGTTCGAGTCCCGGTTTCCAATCCACTCGCACTAAATCCCGGGTTAAAAAGGAAATGTGCAGTTCAGCTTGTTCAAAATAGAAGGTTGCACCTCTGGGAGTGGATTCGACATTCAGCAATTTTCCAGGACTATCAAAGGGTTCGGCAGTAACGAGTTTGGGTTCTGCTCGTTCGACGCGATCGCGTTCCCAGGAGTAGAGGAGAGCAGGAATGGTATATTTAAAGTAAAACAGACCAATGATATAATATCGGAATTTGAGATAAAGTTGTTTGAACAGTGTCATAAATTTGCCAATGGTGACCAGGGCTTGCTTTGACGGGGAGCAACAAGCGATCGCTCCTTTCCTGGTTCTATATTGGCAACGGAAGTGGCGATCGCGATCAACCCTCAGAAGGATTTTGCAGCGCAGCAATAAGGCGATCTTGTGGGCTCTCCGGCCCTATTTTGTGCGGGAGAGTCTTGCCAAAATAGCCTCTACCTCCGGTGAAGCAGGGGAGGCAGAGGCTATTTTTTCTGATTCGGCGAGATTCTGACAAGACGTTCTGACAATCAAGGAATCACCGTGACTGTTGTGCCAATTTGCACTTGATCATACAAGGCGATCGCATCGTCATTAAACATTCGGGCGCATCCCCAGGATTCTGCCTGTCCAATCGACTCGGGAGAGTCGGTTCCATGAAAGCCGATCGCATTATTGCCATCGGTCCAAAATGCAATCCATCTCGGTCCTAATGGATTTTGAGGCACTCCTGCGGGAATAATTTGCCCAGTAAATGGACTTTCCCAGGCTGGATCTTTGACCATTTGAAAGACTTGAAATGTCCCCAGAGGCGTTTCCGTACCGCGTTTACCGATGGCAACGGGATAAGAGGACTGCAAGACCCGATTGTGATAAACATACACCCGGCGATCGCTCAAAGATAAGATGAGATGAGTCTGAGTTGCTGTTGGAGTCCGATAGGCAATTTCCTGTGGATCTATCCTCTGCGGTTGAGGAACTCTAGGGGAACTTGCGAACTCATTAAAAGTAGCATCAGCAGGGGCATTACCTAAAGCGAGTATCAAAGCACCTAAGATAGAAATGTGACGGAGGAACATAGCAATCCCTAATTACTTCGAGTAGTAATTGCAGTTTACTCAAGCGGCTGTTCCGCCTACGGATAGCACTGTTCCACTATTGGGAGTGGATGTTTTTTTTGTAGCGATCGCCAAACAAATCCCCCAACTGGAAGCAGACCCTTACTCACCGGGTTCAATTTCTCCCGGGACAGCTCAAAAACTGTCTGAATCTCTCCCAAAAACTCAAAAATAGTCCGGATAATCAGACTAGAAACCCGATGGACAAAACCACGATTATGAACGCACAACCTCAATCTCTCAATACCCCCCCAACTCCGCCTCCCCAGACTGAATTAGAAAAAGCGACCCAGGACCTGGGTCGGGCTTTAGTGGTGTACTTAGCGTGGAAATCCGCCGGTTTACTCGACCCGTAACTCACCTGATCTGGCTCACAACAGTAGGAGCCTGCGATACATCAAAACAAGACTAACCCATCACCCTTTGTAGATGGTAGGGGTAATTCCAGAATTACCCCTACCGATTTGCGCGATCGCCACGTCACGAGGAAAATACTGTACCGCCTTCCCAGAAGCCATGCCAGAGGGGGTCAGGCATCCATCAGCTAACGCGCCGAAGTTGAGAGGTTTGCGGTAGAACTCCAAACAAAAGCCCCCATCAATGGGGGCTTTTTCGAGCTTGAAACGGTGAAATATCAGTAAATCCAAAGAATTCACGCCCTGGGACTGCCAGGGTAACAGAGTTTAAAGTTTAGAGCGTCCAGCTTGCTTCGTGGAGGCGATGCTTCCGGAAACTGGCCCGGATGTGGCTGGAATAGCTCACGGCTCGCAGGAACTGTTCGGCTAATTCTTTGATGGCGTTCGACAGGGGTCGAGATGTCGTCGTCGTTTGAGTGTCATTTTCCATGACTTGATCCTCTTTTTGTGGATAGGGGTGGGCAGAGTTGTCGAGTTCTAACCATCCTAGTTCTAGTTTACATCACCCGAAACCATTTATTAACAGAGAATTTATAACGACCTGAAAATGGGAAACAGGATAGGATTTCAGCTCAACAGTTATATTGTCCCATTTTTTTTAAAAGTAGTCGGTGATGAGATCGGGTAGAACTGGGTGATACTTTAGGCGATTATCGGCGATCGCCGTCACAGGTCCAAGGGGTTTAGGCAACCCGCATCAAAAGCACTAGGTCACTTTCTACCGTAGGCGGAGGCGGGGGTGAAGTTTCCGAAGCAACGGAATTTGAATCAGTAGATTTTTGAAAGAAGTAGGTAATAATTTCCATGATAGATGCGTTGTTTAGTTCGATGAATCAACTATGAGCCATCGTGGAAGCTATAGGCGAAAGCTTGTGGCAGTCTTTAAATTGGTTGTTTCATTTTCCCAGTGCAACGAGTTCAACCCTTCCACCCCCGTTGAAACAGTGGACAGTTGGAAAAGTGGCGATCGCACCCGAACTAGGATAAAATACTGAGTGTTACTGCCGCCTTTCCCCAATCCCTCATGGTTCTATCTGACCCCTCCACTGCTCATCCCGGGCCGGACTCGGCTCACGCTCATGATTCCGATGGATTTCACACCCACCCCCATCATGATCATGACTCAGACAGGCACGCCCATGTTCATGTTCACAGCGAAGAATCCCTGCGTCGCCTCGTCAATCGCCTCTCTCGCATTGAAGGCCATATCCGGGGCATCAAAACAATGGTTCAAGAAAGCCGTCCTTGTCCCGAAGTCCTCTTACAAGTGGCTGCCGTTCGCGGTGCACTCGATCGCGTTGCCCGAATCGTCCTGGACGAACACCTCACCGAATGCCTCGCCCGGGCAGCCAAAGAGGGCCATATTGAAGACGAAATCGAAGAACTCAAGGCTGCCCTTGATCGCTTTCTGCCCTAGCCACCACTGAGGGTTACTGTCGCTTTAGAGTAAAATCGTTTCAATCGAGCTACTGACTAACGCTAAAGCCAACGCCCCAAAAATAGCGGTTGTGATGCCCTTCTCCAACCGAAAACCGGGAACCACCCGGGCCGCGATCGCAAAGACTATCACGTTCATCACAAAAGCGAACAAACCAGACAATAAGCCCAAAGTCAGCACATTTGGGATGAAAAACAGGGCTTTGAGCAGGGGTAAAATTAGCACATTTAATCCCCCCAACGCCGCCGCAGCCATCAGCGCTTTTGGGGGACTATCAATCTGAATCCCCAAGGGCAATTGCGAAATCAACAGCAAGCTACTAAACGTGACTAACCAGGCAATCAGAATATCTACGAGTTGCATTGTTATATTTTCCTTTTAAAGTAAGAGGGTAAATTTTTCACACTCTTACCTTATCTCCTTCTTCACTCCCTTTACCTCTGCTTTTAGATATAAATCTCCCTCTGCCAAAAGGTGATGATTGAGCCGCTACGCAGTCCGGATTACCGGGCTAACTTTCTAACGCCTCTATAGCAAGTGTCAATGAATTCGAGAATTTTAGGAGGGGGAGCATCTTGCTCCCTACTGCTCATCGGGAGCAAGATACTTCCCCTCCTCCCTTTTACGCTTTGAATAGTTTAGACTGGCTACAGCACTCCCATATCTTGCAAACACCGCCGAGTCAACTCAATTCGAGCAGCCCCATCTTCTTGCTTATTAACATCAATATTGGTCGCAAAAAAATAAGCATTATTTTCGGTTTCTACATACCCCACAAACCATCCAATATTTTGAAGCGATTCATTTCCATATCCAAACCAACCTGTTTTACCTCGAATGGTGTAGTTCGGAGTTTGTTCATAAATCATAATCTCTTTGACCCGGGAAAGGGTCTGCTCAGAAAAGGGTAAATCATTCTCGTAGAGACGGCGCAAAAATTGCACTTGCTGTTGGGGAGTAACTTGGAGGTTTCCCTGTAGCCAAAATTGGTCTATTTCTTCGGCTGTGCCAATGTTTTGATTACCATAACCGACTTGGGTTATCCATTGCTGCATTCGCTCATATCCGATGCGGCGCGCTAAAACTTGATAAAACCAGACGGCAGAGATTTTAAACGCTTCTTTCAGATTCAAGTCTCGATTCCAGGTGGGAATTGTTCGGGGAATTCCATCCCAGGTTAACACCGCCAGTTCATTCGGAATAACGCCGGTTTCTAGGGCAATCAGAGAGTTGAGGATTTTAAAGGTTGAGGCGGTGGGGAAAGCGGTTTGATTGCGTTGGGGGTTATGTTGCCAGAGCCGATCGCCATTTAATTCCGCAATGATAATTGACCCTTCAACCCCTAACTCTTGGAAATGCTGCCCAAAGTTAAGGTTCTGGGCAATCTGTTCAGAAACTAGAGTTTCCCCCCATGAATTGGAACGGCTGGATACAGGTTTGATGGGTGGCAATAAGGATAAAAATAGACAACCAAACGAAATCAGAATGATTGTTTTAACATGAAATATGTTCTTCATAATTTGAGGGAATCCAACTGAAATGACAGCGGGGGTGTGATGGATGATGACATAAAAAGCGGAAACCACTCTCTACCCTTGCAGGTCAATTTTGAGTGGCTTCCGCTTGACCAAGGTAGAGTTTTAGTCCCTAAAGCTCTACGTTGCTCTCGGCTTCAGTTATTTCCCCGCGCCGACAGGCATTCCCAAAATATCCTCAATCTTGGGTAACTCTTCTAACGGAATCACTCGACCTTCATCCTCAAATCCCTGGATTTGGTCAAAGTTTAAATACCGATACAAATCATCAGCAAAGGGATTAATTTTCTCGCTGACAATTGCTTGATATTCTTCCACCGTGGGAATCCGTCCCAGTAAGGCACAAACTGCGGCTAATTCCGCTGAACCGAGATACACTCGCGCATCTTTGCCCATGCGATTATTGAAGTTGCGCGTCGAGGTGGAAAACACTGTTGCTCCATCCTCCACACGGGCTTGGTTGCCCATGCAAAGGCTACAACCGGGCATCTCAGTCCGGGCATTGGCTGCCTCGAAAATGTCGTAAATGCCCTCGGCTTTTAACTGTTCTTCATCCATGCGGGTGGGAGGACAAATCCACAGGCGGACTTTGACTAATCCCGCCCCTTCCAAGACTTTCGCAGCAGCGCGATAATGGCCAATATTGGTCATGCAGGAGCCGATGAAGACTTCATCAATTTTATCTCCCGCACATTCGGACATTAATTTAATGTTGTCCGGGTCATTGGGGGCCGCAACAATCGGTTCTTTAATCTCGTTTAAGTCGATTTCTAGGGTTTCCACATACTCGGCATCCGCATCAGCAGACATGAGTTGGGGATTCTCTAACCATTGCTCCATTTTAGCAACCCGGCGCAAGATGGTCCGAGGGTCTTGATAGCCTCGGGCGGCCATATTTTTTAACAGAGTCACGTTTGATCGCAGGTATTCGGCGACGGTTTCCTCACTCAGTTTAATAGTAGACCCGGCACAGGACCGTTCTGCCGTGGCGTCGGTGAGTTCAAAGGCTTGTTCTACTTTTAAATCCGGTAAGCCTTCCATTTCCATAATCCGCCCCGAGAACACATTCTTTTTGTTCTGTTTCTCGACGGTAAGCAATCCTTTTTGGATGGCAACATAAGGAATGGCATTAACAATATCCCGCAGGGTAACACCGGGTTGCAATTCCCCTTTAAACCGCACGAGGACCGATTCGGGCATATCTAAGGGCATGACGCCTAATGCAGAGGCAAAAGCGACTAAACCCGAACCAGCGGGGAAGGAGATTCCCAGGGGAAAACGGGTGTGAGAGTCGCCCCCGGTGCCGACGGTATCGGGAAGTAGCATCCGGTTCAGCCAGGAGTGGATGATGCCGTCCCCAGGACGTAATGCCACACCGCCTCGGGTGGAAAAGAAGTCGGGGAGTTCTTTTTGGGTGGTGATATCCACGGGTTTGGGATAGGCGGCGGTATGACAAAAACTCTGCATCACTAAATCGGCGGAGAAGCCGAGACAGGCGAGTTCTTTGAGTTCGTCGCGGGTCATGGGTCCGGTGGTATCCTGGGAACCCACGGTGGTCATTAGGGGCTCGCAGGCGGTTCCCGGACGGACGCCCGAGACGCCGCAGGCTTCTCCGACCATTTTTTGGGCGAGGGTGAAGCCTTTGCCGGTGTCGGTGGGGATTTCGGGACGGGTGAAGATGGGGCTGATGTCGAGTCCGATCGCCTTGCGGGTTTTGTCCGTCAGCGATCGCCCGACAATCAGAGGAATCCGTCCTCCCGCGCGAACTTCATCCAGGATGGTGTTGGGTTTGAGGGTGAAGGTGGAAATCACTTCTCCCGCTTCGTTGGTGATTTGTCCTTTGTAGGGATGGATGGTAATCACCATGCCGGTTTCCAGGTTGGTGACGTCGCACTCGATGGGGAGGGCACCGGAGTCTTCGGCGGTGTTGAAGAAGATTGGCGCGATCGCACCCCCAAGGATATAGCCCCCAGCCCGTTTATTGGGAACGCAGGGGATATCGTTGCCGATATGCCAGAGCACGGAGTTAATCGCCGATTTACGCGAGGACCCGGTCCCCACCACATCCCCCACATAAGCGACGGGATGCCCTTTGCCTTTGATTTCGGCTAGGGTTTCTAGGGCTCCGTCCATCCGGGATTCTAACATCGCGAGGGCGTGGAGGGGAATGTCCGGGCGCGTGGTGGCATGAGAAGCGGGGGACAAGTCGTCGGTGTTGGTTTCCCCGGGGACTTTAAAAACAGTGACGGTGATGGTTTCCGCGACAGGAGGGCGAGAGGTAAACCATTCGGCATTCGCCCAGGAGTCGATCGCCTGCTTCGCATAAGGGTTGGTTTCGGACAACTCCAGGACATCATGCATGGCGTCAAACACCAGCAAGGTTTTCTTGAGGGCATCGGAGGCAGCTTGGGCGATGGTGTTGTCCCCCGATTGCAGCAAATCGATTAAAGATTGGACATTATAGCCGCCCAACATGGTGCCGAGGAGTTCGATCGCCTCTAGGGGAGAAACCAAGGGAGAGGTGATTTCGCCTTTGGCAATAGCGGTTAGAAACCCAGCTTTGACGTAGGCAGCCTGATCTACTCCGGGGGGAATGCGATCGCGCAGCAGGTGCAGGAGGGTTTCTTCTTCTCCCGGTGGGGGATTTTTCAGCAGTTCACAGAGTTCAGAGGTTTGCTGGGCATCTAAGGGCAGGGGCGGAATGCCTTGACTGGTCCTAGATGCGGCCTGTTGACGGTAGGATTCTAGCATTGCAGGTGTCTCCTCTAACGGTATCGCTAATTTTAATGTAGGAATGGGTTAGATTCAGTAGGCACTTTGACAGGATGAGTGATTGTTGTTGGGGGGAGGGGAGAAGTTGTTCGTCTGGCCCCTACGGACTGGGTTATATCTCAAAAGCTTATGGGTAAATCGTTCTGGCTGTAAAGATTTATGTAAAATCCTTAACTTTTTTAGATAACTCTTACAATTAATTGCAACCCGTTAAACCTCCATCCCCATCTACCGACCTCAACCGGAGGGTTAGGAGGGTTAGCCCGTTTAGGCGATTGACATTCCGTCTCGTTAGGACCAGATTTCTGGCATCACTCTGAGGATTTCCGAGTTGGTTAGGGTTCTGTTTAATCGGAAAGGAAGTGGCATGAGAGTGAGCAGCTACATCAGGGTAATCTAGGTACAGAGGCTGGGAGAGTACAGGGGTTTTTATCAACAATGACCAGGTGAAGTGTCTTTTGGACCGAGTTACGGGCTTTTTTGTTAAGTCTTGGCACAAGTTCTGTCTGCCGAGGCGATGGACTTTAATGAATTTTAATTAAACGAGTTTTACAAAAGGCCCAGATAATATTAAGATTAATTAAAAAATGTTCATACAATTTTTTAAATGAGATGGGCCGAGAGTTTCCCAACGAGAGGGAAGGAGCGCGGATGAGTTTAGGGGAACAGAGCAAAGAGATAGAATGGATAAATGAAGATCAGGACAAACATAAGCTAGAACGCCAACGGGTCAAGGAGGAAGCTACCCTGAGTTACATCAACCCGGACGGGTCTATGTCGAGTGATTTACCCGTCTCCCTAGAGATTTGCGGGACGAACTGTTTGTTTGAGGCGATCGCCGCACGGATTTCTGTGCCGATCGCCTTGACCGATTCTACGGATGGCAAGATTGTCTATGTTAATGATTGCTTTCGCGAACTTTTCGGCTTTCGAGGCACGGAGCCGATTAATCGTCACGAAGACTGTTTTTATTATAACTTAACGGAAAGAAAAAAACTCCTCGATACCCTTCAGCTTCAAGGGGTCATCAAGAACTATGAACTGGTGGCAAAGAAAGCCGATGGCACACCCTTCTGGGTGAGTGTGTCCATTGAGGCATTGACGGTGGGAAAGGACCTGCTGTACTTTAAAACTTTCAAAGACATTACCGAGTTCAAGGAAGTCGAGAACATCCTGCAATCCCTGGACAACGGAAAAGCCCCCGTCACGGGAGAGCAGTTTTTTCCCGCCTTAGCTTGCTATCTTGGGTCATTATTGGGGATGCGCTACGTCTTTATTGGGGAGGTGGTGGGTAACAAAGCTTCCGTGGTGAAAGTTCGGGCATTCTGGGAGGGAGGCGAACTGACAGGTTCCAGTTTGAATGAGCAATTGTGCGAACTGGAATATCCGCTCCCCGGGACCCCTTGGGCGAAAGTCCTGCAATGTGGAAGCGACTGGATTGAGGATCATTTTAAGTCGCACCTGTCTCCGGGTAACCCCCTGGGTAAGCTAGAAGCTTGTAGCTACTTGGGAGTCCGATTGGTGGATATGCAGGGCAAGGCGATCGGGTTAATCTGTGGATTCGACGATCGCCCGTTAATCGACGTTCACCGTGCCCAATTGGTCTTGAGTATATTTGCGGGACAGGCATCGGCAGAACTCGATCGCCAGCGGACTCAACGAGCATTGCAGCAGAGTGAAGGGAGATTGCTGGCGGCGTTTAAAGCGGCCAAAATGGGAGTTTGGGAGTGGGATTTGCGATCGGGAAATGTGATCTGGTCTGATGAAGTTCACGCCATTTTAGGAGTCGAAAAGGGCAGCTATAACCCCACCATTGCCAGTTATATTAAGGCGATCCAAGCGGAAGACCGGCCCCTGGTTCACCGTACAATTGTCCAGGCGATCGCCGCTAAAACGAACTATGAAAGTGAATACCGGATCCTGCATAGTCAAACCAACTCCCTCCGCTGGATTGTCAGTAAAGGAGAAGTTCTCTGCGACAGTAACGGCCAAGTTGTGCGGTTGATTGAAACCCTGACCGACGTGACGGAACGGAAGCAAACTCAGGCGGCCTTAATTGAATCTGAAGCCAATTTAAGGGCTATTTTCAATTCTTCCGCTCAATCCATTGTTCTAATTGACCGCCATTATAAAATTAAAGATGTTAATAAAACCGCTCGGGAAACTGTTAAAATTTTATGGAATAAAACGATTCATCCCGGAGATTTAGCCTACGAATATGTATCAAACAAGGGGTTGGAACTTTTCAATCAAAGTTTTCATCAATGCCTTCAAGGGTTGCCCGTCCAACTCCAGCAGAAAATTGTTGGAAATACCGGGACCGAATACTGGTTTGAAATTAACGGCCAACCTATTTTTGATGAAAGAAATCAGATTATTGGAATTTGCCTGAGTGCCTTTAATATTACCGAACAGAAAAATGCGGTAGAGGCCCTGGCTAAAAGTGAAAAACGTTTTCGGTCGTTAGTCCAGAATTCATCAGATATTATTACCATTTTAGAAGCAGATGGAACGATTCGCTATCAAAGTCCAGCAGTAGAAAGAATTCTAGGCTATAAAGCCCAAGATTTAATCGGTGACAATGGGTTTAACTACATTCACCCCGAAGACAAAGAGTTGATTTATACTCTTTTTAACCAAGCTTTGGAACAACAAGGCGGGGTTGTTGAGAGTGAGTTTCGCTTTCTTCATGCTAACGGGAAATGGGTTACCCTAGAGTCTGTGGGCAGCAACCTACTTCAGGAACCGGGAATCGCGGGATTTGTCATCAATTCCCGGGATGTCACGGAGCGCAAAGAACAAGAAGAACGCCTCCGACTCTTTGAAAGAGCGATCGCCGCCAGTAGCAATGGCATCGTTATCTCTGAGTATAACAAAGATAATGCCGTGGTTTACGTCAATCCCAGTTTTGAAAAAATGACCGGGTATTCCTACGCTGAGGCAACAGGACGCAATTGCCGATTCCTGCAAGGACGCGATCGCCATCAACCGGCATTACAAGAATTGCGAAAGGCCATTCGCAACGGACAAGATTGCAAAGTCACCTTACGCAATTATCGCAAAGACGGGACATTATTTTGGAATGAACTAAGTCTGTCTCCGGTGGAAAACGAACGGGGGTCAGTTACTCACTATATTGGGGTTCAAACCGACATCAGCGATCGCAAGCGGGCGGAAGAAGAACTCATTCATCAAGCCTATTATGACCCCTTAACCGGACTGCCGAATCGGGCCTTTTTAATGGAACGACTCCGGGAAGCCAGCGCCCGCCATAATGGACAAAGCGATCGGCAAATCGGGGTTTTATTTATCGATATTGACCGCTTTAAACGAGTCAACGATAGCTTAGGTCATGCGGTGGGGGATATGCTTTTAATTGCGATCGCCTTCCGCCTAGAACGCTGTGTGAATTCTCAAAATACCGTCGCCCGTCTCGGAGGCGATCATTATGTTATCCTCTTAGAAGATGTCCAAGGCATTGAACAGGTTAGCGAGGTGGCAGAAAAAATCCACCAACAACTTAAAGCACCTTTTACCTTTGAAGGACACGCGGTCTTTATTACTGTGACCATTGGCATCGCCCTCAGTTCCATTGAGCATGAAGTCAGCACCGATTTACTCCGGAACGCAGATATTGCCATGTATCGCGCCAAACGCAGTGGCAAAGCGCGATCGGCTATCTTCGATCAGGCGATGCATGACCAAGCGGTGCAACTCTTACAGTTAGAAAATGATTTGCGCAGAGAACTCCATGAAGCCGAAACCCTCACTCAAACCTCCCTCAGACTCGCCTATCAACCGATCGTCTCTTTATTCGACGGGAAAATAGTCGGATTTGAAGCATTGCTGCGCTGGCATCACCCTCAACGCGGTTTTATTCCCCCCAGCGAATTCATTCCCCTGGCAGAAGAAACCGGCTCAATTGTCCCCTTAGGCCTCTTAGTCCTGCGGGAAGCTTGCCGACAACTCGTGGCATGGCAAACCCGATTTCCCTCCCTCCGTAAAAGCGGCGGATTAAAAATGAGCGTCAATTTATCCGGCAAACAATTTCTACAACCCGATTTAGTCGAACACGTTGATCGCGTCCTCCAAGAAACAGGTCTCGATCCGACTTTCTTAAAGCTAGAAATTACCGAAAGTGTCCTGATTGAAGATAACCAATCCGCTAATCAAACCCTCTGGCAACTCAAAGAAAGAAATATTCATTTATCCTTAGATGACTTTGGAACCGGCTATTCTTCCCTCTCTCTTTTAGCTGAATTTCCGATTGATACCTTGAAGATTGATAAATCATTTGTGCAACGGATCGGCACGGAAGGTAAAAATTTGGAAATCATTCAGGCGATCGTGACTTTAGCCCACGGTTTGGGAATGGATGTCACCGCAGAAGGGGTTGAAACCGCTGAACAATTAGCCGAACTCAAGTCCTTGGGGTCTGAAGATGGACAAGGTTATTTTTTCTCTAAGCCTTTGTCCGCTGAAAATGCCACCCTGTTGCTCAGACAGTCTATCTAAAAAATCCCTTGCAGCCGTCTAAAAAGAAAGCCCTCCGTAAGAACACCAATCGGCTTTTTAGACTGCTGCAATGAGCCCTTCCGGGTGGTATAAACTCAGTTTCTTGGCATCCCTCCTCAATGACTGAAATAGCCCGGTTATCGTTGGGTTTCCATCCAAGTGAGACAGTGTTGGAGTTCCTTCTGCATTTGCTGGGCATTTTCTGCATGATAGCGGCGACCATGCCCGGGCAGGACCCACTCAAAGGAGTAGTCTTCTAACTTGTGTAGGGATTTAATTAATTCCGGCCAAGAATACCAACAGGCATCGCGAAAGGCTATCAATTGATTCAGTCGATTGGACCAAGCTAAACAATCCCCGGTAAATAGAAATTGGTTTTGATAGAGCAACACCGTATGACCTTTGGTATGTCCGGGAAGGGGAATAATTAACATATCAGATTCCAGTTCAATTGGCTCATAGCCGGTGAGCTGAATTTCCACATCCCGAGTCCGGGGATTGATTTCATCATGATGCAGGATGCGATCGCACCCAAAATGCTCAGCAAATTTCTGATGATCCGCCACATCATCCTGATGGGTTAAATATAAATACCGAATCCCTCCCATTGATTCCAATTGTTTAACTAAAGGCGGAGAAAAGCGAGGGGAATCTACCAAAATATTTCCCTCGGCTCTCTGAATTAAATAACTCGCAGCCCCGAAAGAACTCTCCGCATGATACCCACAATGATAAATATTGCGGTCAATTACCAGGGGAAAACTCTCTTGGGCTTGTTTGATATCTTTGGGTTTATCTACGGTCCCAATTGAAGCCGTGGGACAGGCTAAAAGCGCCTGTAAAGCGGTCAAGCGTTCGCCTTGGCTTTGGGGTTGCTGATAAACTGCCGATTGGTCATTGTCACGGTGAAAGATATCGGGAGCCATCCATCGGCAAGTATCACAATCAATGCAGGTGGTATCTACATAAAAATCACCGCTAACATTTTCCGTCCGTCGCCATTGTTGATTAGCCATTATTTTCCTCTAATTTATTCTCAAGTTTAGAGTTGAGAGTCGATTCCTTAGAACAGTTTTAAATCCAATATGTACGGCCAGGAAATCTGGCGGGCGAGGTGCAACTTGTGTTCAGGGTTAAGCCCGGTACAAGCTCCTAAATCGTCCATCGGGTGCATCAGTCCTGAACCCGAATGAGGGAGGGAAGCCCCAAAGAACGAGGAAGAAATCCATGTTCTGATTCCTGTTATCCTGTCTTGATGCTCAGGTCTGATTCTTTTAAGTGTAGCTTGTATTGGCTGGAGTCAACCCCTAGGAAACCGCAGGGGGAGTGGTGGCGATCGCTTTTTTTTCCACTCCTGCTAATATAAATTGTATTGAAGGCATCCCAGAAGACCGACCCGGACTGACAAGAAACCGAGAAAAACCCAAAGAGCAAGAGAGAAAACAACCCCGAGTGCTACCCAAAGTACCAAAAGCACTAAAAGCACTTTTAGTGTATTCATCCCGTTGTTACCCTAGAGCATTTTTCCAGAGTGGAATTGCTCATACTTTCCAGAAGGCGATCGCCTCCCATCTCCATCCGTGGGATAGTTTTTTGAAGCAAAAACCAGAGGCGGTGTCCTGCGCTACATTTTTTAGATCCCAAGGGACTGAAAATATTACAGTCCGTGACATTGATGCGAATTTGGCTGTATTCTTTCTGAATCCTGATCTTAGGCTGGGGTCACCATGAAACCGCGAATCATCGTTTGCTGTCTGGGGAGCACGGGGTATCAAATTTTTGGCTTGTTAAGACAACAGGGGGCCTCGGTTGTCGGGGTAGGAGAGCGCCCAATTCCTGGAGAAGATACGGGGATCATTGTGGGAGATCCGCGATCGGCGGCAACATTACTCGCCGCAGGAATTCGCGATGCCGATGCCATCGCGATCGCCTCTGATGATGATGCGGTGAATTTAGCCATCCTGATGCAAGCGCGATTGCTCAATCCTCAGATTCGGATTATTACGCGGCTGTTTAATGGCAGTTTAGGCGATCGCTTGGATCGCACCTTACCCCACCATACCAGTATGAGCGTCTCCACCTTAGCTGCGCCCATTTTTGCCTTTGCTGCAATGGGGAGTCGGGCGATCGGGCAACTCACACTGTTTAATGAAACTTGGCCGATTCATGAAGAATACATCGATGAGCGCCATCCCTGGAACGGGCGCAAGTTAGCCGATTTATGGGAAGATCAGCGCCGGATGCTGATATACTATTTACCCCAGCATCCTGATATTGACCTAGTTTCGGCGGTTCTCGCGGGAAAAACTTTGGAAGTAGGCGATCGCCTGATTGTCGCCACTCAACTGAACAAACGCCACAACCGGCGTTCCTGGGGGCGGAAGATCCAAGAATCTCTCGGCAATTGGCGACGATTTCAACAGCAAAATCAAGCTACAACCCTCGCCCTCTTAGCCCTATTACTCACAATTTTAACCGCGACTTTTACTTATACGTTTGTTAATACCGATACCTCGTTTGTTGATTCCCTGTATTTTTCCGTCGGCATGATTACCGGCGCAGGCGGCAATGAAGCCGTAGCTGAACAGTCTCCCGTTCCTCTGAAACTGTTTACTGCGATGATGATGCTCGTCGGCGCGGGTGCAATCGGGATTTGCTATGCGCTCCTCAATGATTTTATCCTAGGGAGCCGATTTAGACAACTCTGGGATACACCCCAAATCCCTCATCGCCATCATTATATCGTGTGCGGACTGGGAGATATCGGCATCAAGGCGATCGAGCAACTGCATACCAATGGATATGATGTCGTCGTCATCGATCGCGATCCCAACTGCCGCTTTCTGAGTACCGCACAAGGGTTAAAAATTCCCATCATCCAGGCAGATGCCACCCTACCTGCTAGTTTAAAAGCCGCTAATATTGAAAAAGCCGAAGCGGTGTTAGCGGTTACCAGCAATGACATGACTAACTTAGAAATTGCCTTAACTGCCAAAGGCGTCGTCCCGCAACTGCCCGTTGTGGTCCGAAGTGAGGACCCTCGCTTTGCCTTAATGGTACAACAAGTATTCGACTTTGAGCGCGTCCTGAATCCCACAGAAATGGCCGCACCTGCCTTTGCTGCTGCTGCGATCGGGGGACGGATTTTGGGCAATGGCATGACAGCCGGGAGTCTCTGGGTGGCGATCGCCACCTTAATCACCCCCGCCCATCCATTCTATCATCAAACCGTCAAAGAATCCGCCATGAAAGCAGATTTTGTTCCGTTATATATTCAAACCCAAGAAGGGACAGTTCATGGATGGAATTTATTAGAAACTTCCTTAGATGTAGGAGATGTTTTATATTTAACCATCCCCGGAAACAAACTAGAATTACTCTGGCGGAGTACACCCTCTAAGCTGATATCCAGCAGTTCCAGTTAACCTCAATTCAGAAACCGGGTTTCTAACCCAAATCTCGGTTATAAAGCAAAAGTTATCGCAGAAACCCGGTTTCTAACCCCCAGCAACAGAAACCGGGTTTCTAACCCAAATCTCGGTTATGAAGCAAAAGTTATCGCAGAAACCCGGTTTCTCACCCCCGGGTAAAATATCACATCTATGCCGAATCCGGAATCCCCGAATATTGGCTAGTGAATCTCCAAACAGCGGAATTAATTGTTTACCGTCAACCCAGAGGACGGGATTATGGGTCGAAAATGACCTTCAAAGAGGGAGAGATTTCTCCTCTAGCGTTTCCTGATGTAATTATTCCCATAGAAGCCATAATTTCAGCATAATTTAGGGGTTGCTTGCCCTCAGCAACCCCGTTTATTTCCTAAGTCTTGGGCGGGTGAAATAGAGTTAAAACCCGTGACAGGCATCATTTAAAGGGTTTCGGGGTCAATTCCCAATTCCCGCAGTTTCGCAAAGGCGCGATCGCGTTCTTGTTGTGCCTTATCGCGTTCCTCAAACAACTCCCCGGGTTCCTTGAACAATTCCCCATCGGGATGATACACCGCTAAACCATCCGCAGACATTTCAAAGCGAATATTCAACAGGGGAGAAGTCCAGGGTAAATCCTGGGATGCGATAAAGTTTAAACTATCTTGCACCGTTGCCCGATGCAACCCCCAAAAATTATGAGATTGGGGGTCATAAAAAAACATTTCCAGCACACCATACTGTGCATAAAAATTTTGTTTCGCAGCCATTTCAATCATGGTATTACTGGGTGAGAGAATTTCAAACACCACCTGGGGGGCAATGTTGTCTTCTTCCCACTGTTTATAACTGCCGCGATCGCCATCCGGACGACCCAACGCCACCATCGCATCCGGCGCTTGACAGGGTGCCGGAGGACGTTCTACCCGAACCGGATACCACAGTAAATCCCCCGCAACAAAGGCAACTTGTTCCTTGAGGAGTTGCTTGAGATTAGTGACTAACCGCACAATCCAGCGATATTGCAGAGTATTTTCTGCGATCGGCTTACCATCAGAGTCCGGGTAGAGAATATCAGAGGAGATAGGAGTTTGAACCATAGTCCTGGTAATTGCTAATCAGGATTGATGTATTATAACAACTTCCGAATCAAACCCGATGAACTGAACTCCCCTTACCTTTTTCTAGTAGGGAATCAGGTGCTACAGGTTGTCAACTTTAAACACCATGATTAACATAGAATAGATATAGATTTTCCTCTGGGATGATGAGCATGAATCCACTTTGTAATCTAATAGCCAGTGATACCTGGGTTCCTGCCACCTGGAATGAGTACCTGAGTGCTTTGGATGACCCCGCCCACGTCAAATCCAAGGGCTATTATAGTAATGGGCGAATGCGATTAGAAATGCAACTATCTGTAGGCTTTGACCACAGCACAAACCATAGTGTGATTTCCCTGGCTGTTAATTTGTACAGCATTTTGAAGGCGATCGCATTTAAAGAATTAGACAACTGTTCCTTCCGCAAACCAGGCTATGTCGAATTTCAGCCGGATTTAGCGTATTACGTTGGCACCAAAGCAACCGCCATCCCCAACGGCACTGACATTGTGAATCTGGAAGAGTATCCGGTACCGGATTTGGTGGTGGAGGTGGCAAAATCATCCCTGTTGGACGATCGCACGGTGAAGCGAGTGCTCTATGAAGAGGTGGGGATTGCTGAATATTGGATTGTGAAGGTGGAAACAGGGGAGGTGTTGGCATATCAAATGAGCGATCGGGGGAGTCAGCGAATTGATGTATCTCTGATATTTCCAGGACTAGAGATAGCGACTCTAGACCAAGCGCTGCAACGAAGTCGCAACCAAGACCAATCCCAAGTTGGAGCCTGGTTAATGGCGCAGTTTCAGCCCGTAGGGAATGGATAATTATCAATTATCCATTTCGATTACTCTGCGTCTCCCATTTGTCTTTCTAGGGATTGCCTCACTAACCCTAAAACATAGGGTAATTCATCAAGAGATGCTAGACCCAGTTCAACATTCCTGTTACCCCAGCGCCCCAAAGCCGATACATCTCGGCAAATTCCCTTGGGATCATTAATTTCGGGAAATCGCATATTTAAGGAAATTAGTAACCGCTTAGCTTGTGGGACAACATCTACAAAGTTAAACTCTAACTTATAAGCAACGTATATCTTCAGAAATTCCTCAGTTACGCCCGGATCAAGGGCAAGAACTTCCTTGCGAAAGGCTTTAAAAAGTTCTGCCATTTTTCCAGAACACAGATAGGGGTGATCTTTTATCGTGTAACCTGATTGCTGGGGCTTGGATTGATAACAATCAAGCACATCAGATTCCAATTTTGGCGAAATCCAAACATCCAGGGCCATTGTAGAAAGTTGCTCTGCTCGTTGACGAATAGCATTTTCATCCCACTGCTCAACCTGTCCCAGCCCTTTATTCAACTTCAGGGGACTTTCTTTAAAGCCCTTTTCCATATCACGCTTCTCAACAAAGGGTTTATCACTATATTTCGAGTTGTATGCAGTAAGCGTTAAATTTCCTAGGGTATGCAAGTAAGTTTTTTGAATGCGTTGCCAGTCTGGACCCAGTGAGGTCTTCCATGCAGGAGCAAGATTTTCATTCTGGGGCATAATGTGTTCAATCGTGTACTCATCTACTACTACTCGTTCTTTGCGATCATGATTTTCCAAGCGTCGAAGCCAGTAACTACGATCGCGAACATTGTAAAGGTCTTTAGTTTGCAGCGCTCGCTTAAATTCATCATCATTAGGAAAGCGTCGGTAGGACGGCAGTAGCAGAAAGTGAGCCTGAATGCTTTCGAGATAATTATTTTTTTTGAGAGCCTTCGTAAAGTTAGCAAAAGTTTTGTTTAATGAACTGGTAGGAATTCCACAAATAGCACGGCGAAAGACATAAGATTCCACCAGTCTAACTGCTTGCACAAAATCTGTTTCAGAGAATTCACCGGAAGCATAATCTTGATAAAGCTCTAATAGGAATGGGTAAGCTACATCTACCTTTAATTCTCGCAGGTCTTGAAAGGCTAGTTTAAGTTTCGGATTCTGCTCATAGCCCAAAGCCATTGCACAGTAGTACCGAGCAAAGGTATGAATATCCTTGACTAATGCATCCACACCAGCCTGAGCAATTTGTGGCAATCTTGAATAAGATTTGAAAGCTTCATAAACTGCACTTTTATTGGGAATGGCAGCAGTCTTTACCGTTAAAAAATGGCGCATAAAGCTATCGAATTGTGTTCCATAAGCCTCCTGCCCAAACTCCACTTCCATAGGTCGCCAATACTGCTCATAAAGCTTGGTTTGGAGTTCGGGTTCAAGTCCCATCAGAATGTAATTCCGGATTAAGTCAGCTTGGGTTAACTCCCGACCCGTGGAGTTCATACTCTCAAAAATAAGTTGGGGATTGTCCTGTCCACGGCTCAGGGCAACATCTACAACCAGTAATTTTGCTAATCCTTTACAAACAGTCGTCAGATTGTCCTGATGCTCCTTAATGAGTGACTCAAACAGTTTGAAATTTTGTGTGACACGGATAGAATAGTCTTTTGGCTGCGGGGATTCGCTGAGAATCGCAATCAGGGAGGATTTGTCAGTTTGCGACAGAATCAGCTTATAGTATTTTTCTCCATCCTCGACTGGATTAAGCAAATAATAGTTTCGCAATTTACGCGGGGAAAAACCTTCCACGGGTTCAGCATCCCCAAGGGCATTAGCCAAGGCTGCAATTAGTAATGTTACTGTAGTTAGGCGTTGCTGTCCGTCAATAACTAGGAGTGGAGACTGACTGGAGACTTGATAAAGTCCTTTTTCAATATAGACAATAGAACCAAAAAAGTGAGAAGTAATTTCATCTGTTGCGCCAGTACGCATGATGTCATCCCACAACTCCCGACATTCTTTTTCTGTCCAGGAGTAGGTCCGCTGGTAAATCGGGATAACGAACTGCGGGGACTTTTTAATGAAGGCGAGTAGTTTGGTTTCAGAGGCTTTCATTTGAGTAATGGTAGATTGGCTGGACTTGAGAAAAATTAGCGGATTATAAATATTCAATAGTAAACTTAATTTGAGATCCTACCATAAAATATCTGGCGGAGATCAACACCTGCATTTCTTAATTAAATTTTAATCTTTAATGCAGAAATGCTTCCATAAACCGGGCTTATGGGTAGGGGCCAGATGGTGTTCTATTCAGGCGATCGCCTCATCGAGATCTTGCTTGCCATTATGGAATCTCTGCCTGAGTATCATCAAGCGGAAACTAGACAGACTTCTAAAAACCCAGTTGTGTTACTAAATATCCACTGCTATAGCGCTATTTTTTACCCTAACTCTCAAAAACCCTATTTCTTGACCCCCACTACGTTATTTATCCAGAAGGAATTACTTTTTTTAGCTCTACAATTAATCGGGGTAAACTCTTAACGGCAGTATCCCACACTACATCAAGGTCAATCGCGTCATATTCATGGACCAGTCGATTTCTCATCCCGTTAATGACTGACCAAGGAATTGTAGTTAACCTGTTACGAGTGGGTTCCGAAACCCGTTTTGCGGCTTCACCAATCATTAACAACCGGCGAATGATCGCATCTTGCAATTGTAAATCAGTGGTTAAGTCTGGCCGCGATCGCCCCGAAATATAGTCCATGACAATTTCGGCAGATTGTAGCATATCAAGCAAAGATTGAAGATCCCGCTCCATAAATCACCTGTGTAGAAGAGAGAATCGCTTGGCGACGCAGATAGTTCCGACTGGTTTCAATTCCCTTACGAGTCACCAGATCAACGTCACGGTGAAAGAGTTTTTTCAGTTCCTCTTCCATCTGGGCTAAATCAAACAGAGTGGGATGAGCTTCGGAATGAAATTGTACCATGACATCAATATCACTATTTTCATTAAAATCATCCCGGAGAATCGAGCCGAATAAGGCAAACTCTATCAGGTTCCACTTTTGGCAAAATTCAGCAATTTTTTCCCTCGGGAGTGCGATCGCAGTCTGGGTCATGTTAGTCTTAACCTCCAATTAGCCTCCGTGCCCTGTACTCATCATTTTGGCCGGATTCGTTGCTTTATTCTCTTCCTCATCCGGACAGGCGAGGATTTTTTCCATCAGCATTACTATTTTACCCCATACTCAGAACTCGTAGAAACCGGGTTTCTTTTCTAAATTATGGGCGATCGGGCAAAAGTTATCGCACAAACCTGATTTATTTCTCAAAAGTACAGCACTTTTGCACTCCTACTCGAATGCCTTAAAATGACATCATTGGCGCAAGTGCCTCGGTAATCTGTCGCGTGACCAATTCATTGCCACTTGGGCTAAGATGAATGTGGTCGCGATATAAACTGGCGGGTTCTTCTACGGCATTAAAAGGGTCTAAAAAATCTAGGTAGGGGATTTGATGCTGTTGGGTAAATTGTTGCAGGCGTTGGCGCGCTTTGAGTTCATAGTCTCTCGGTCCTGGTTCTCCGAGTTCGCGTAATAAGGGGGTAATTGCTAATAGGAACTTACCCTGATTCTCAGTGACGATTTGCTGAATTTCATGGATTGCTTCTAGGTTAAATCCGACCCGATCGCCTTTTTCCTCGGGTAACTTCGGCACTGTTGGCGCGGGTAACAGATATCGACTCACAACCTCTACCCATGCCAAGGGCGGTTTTTTGTCGGGATAGTTGCGATCGCGTCCGACTTGTATAGAACTGGGTTGGGTTGCAAACAAATCATCGGTATTGATGAGTAACACCACTGCCTTGGCACCAAAGGTCCCAAATTTCTCCAGGTAGGCGCGTTCATTGCGGGGTCCCCAGGAGTTTGCGGAGGCGTTGAGCACTTCGATCGCAGGGGAATTCCCCGGGAGGCGTTCCGTGAGTTGTTGCTGCATGAAGGCGGAGATGATTTGCGCCTGATCCGTCCACCATCCGCCATTGGCAACGGAGTCTCCCAGCAATAAGACTCGCGGGGTGTCTGATGTTGGGGTGACGGCAGCACTCCGCATGGAATATGGGTTAATCTCGAAGCGATTGCCAAAGCGCCGTAGTTTCTGATTCGGTGCCAACAGATACCCGATTTTCTCGTCGGGGATGTACACCGGAGGGTTGCCAAACCCAAAAAGCAGTCTGAGTGCCACTTCTACGGCGATGAACAGTCCGATAATTACGGCGATCGCAATCCCTATCATTTTCACAGATTTAACCTCCTCCTCAACCCTCAGCGTTTTTATCCCATCACCCTATAATAAAATCGGGATTTAGGACTTAACATGATTATAAGAATCAATCTGTAATTCTGTGCTCATGAACTTTCCTCGCATCCATCCTGACACGATTGAAGAAGTCAACCAACGTGCTGATATCGTGGATATCGTCTCCGATCGCGTTGTGCTCAAAAAACAGGGTAAAGATTTGGTGGGATTGTGTCCCTTTCATGATGAAGGGTCGCCCAGTTTTACCGTGAGTCCCAGTAAGCAGATGTATTACTGTTTTGGATGTCAGGCGGGGGGAAATGGGATTAAGTTTTTGATGGAAATCGGCAAACAGTCGTTTTCTGAGGTAGTGTTGGATCTGGCGCGACGGTATCAAGTGCCGGTGCAGACGATTGAACCGGAACAGCGGGAAGAGTTACAGCGGCAGCTTTCTCTGAGGGAAGAACTTTATGAAATTATGGCGATCGCCGTCCGGTTTTATGAACACGCTTTACATCAACCCCAAGGCAGTGATGCGCTGAATTATCTGAAAGTTGACCGGCAATTGAGTCTGGAAACGATTCAACAGTTTCAATTGGGTTATGCACCAGCAGGATGGGAAAGTCTTTATAGTTATTTGGTGGAAGAAAAACGGTTTTCGGTGCAGTTGGTGGAAGAGGCGGGGTTGATTAAGGCGCGAAATACTGGGGGAGGGTATTACGATCGCTTTCGCGATCGCCTGATGATTCCGATTCATGATACTCAGGGTCGGGCGATTGCTTTTGGGGGGAGAACCCTCAGCGATGAACAACCGAAATATCTCAATTCTCCGGAAACGCCGTTATTTGATAAAGGCAAAACTTTGTATGCTTTGGATAAGGCGAAATCACCCATTGCTAAGGCAGATAAAGCGGTAGTGGTGGAGGGATATTTTGATGCGATCGCCCTTCATGCGGCGGGAATTTCTAATGCGGTTGCTTCTTTGGGAACGGCATTGAGTTTAGATGCGGTTAAGCAATTATTGCGTTATACCGACTCTAAACAAGTGATTCTGAATTTTGATGCAGATGCCGCAGGGACGACGGCAGCGGAACGAGCGATCGGTGAAATTGCCGAATTAGCTTATAAGGGACAAGTCCAACTGAGAATTATCAATATTCCTGATGGTAAAGATGCGGATGATTTTCTCAAATCTACTGGCAGTCCCGAACCCTATCGGCAATTGATGGATACTGCGCCGTTATGGTTAGATTGGCAGATGCAACAATTGTTACAGGGAAATGATTTAAACCAATCCGATGCTTATCAACGGATTGCCAAGCAAATGGTGAATTTGCTCACCAAGATTCAGAATACCGATACCCGGATGTATTATGTGAATCGCTGTGCGGAAATTCTCAGTCAGGGAAATGGAACTTTAGTTGCTTTACGCGCCCAAGATTTAATTAAAAAACTCAATCGAATCCGGCGCAAAGAAAGTAAGAGTGAGCAGGAGAAGCAACAGGATCAGGTTCCAGTTTCTGCCGATCGCGGGTTGTTACAAAATGCGGAATCGGTGTTATTGCGGTTGTATTTGCATTGTCCGGAACATCGCGGGGCGATCGCCGAGGAGTTGGATGCGCGAGATTTAGATTTTAGTCTCTCCCACCATCGGTTTTTGTGGCAGCAAATTATCCAGGTTGAATATCAAGATAAAACTGGGGATTTACTGTCGCAAGTGCAAGAGCGTTTTTTACAGAATAATCAGGATTTAAAACCTGTTTCTGAGTTGTTTCATTTGGATGAAAAGTCTCAGCGAGATTTATTCAATCCACCGCTGATGATTCAAGGGGCGATCGCTTGTATTGAACGAGTCCTTTGTGACAAGCGCTGTCGTCAAGCGTTACAACTTTGGAAAGAAACAGACTTGACGAAAGAACCCGACCGGGCACGGTACTATCAAGAGCAAATTTCTGAGGAAAAAAAGCGAATTGAAGAACTGGACAAACATCGGCAAGTGAGTTTAATTGATTGGTTACAAATGTATTAGAAATTAGGGCAATATCTAAAAGTAGTAGCGCGTCTAAGCTAAAATAGTGGGTAAAATATCTTTGAGGAGTCTCATGAGTAACCCGAACATCAAACATAAAGT